>JADFIJ010000080.1 GCA_022566775.1 Pseudomonadota bacterium
CGAGCTTTTCTCGGAATAACTAGTTAACTTGTCCGTACCGATCGGCTCTATTACTGCGAGCGGACGGCTCCAAACTCTTCCAGCACTTCTCTCGCTGACGCCCCGGGGACGGTCAGATCAAAGCCGAAGAAAGATATCCGTGCCTCGGCGGCAATAGCCAGATCCAGCGGTGTCTGTCCGCGGCCATTCAGTGCGTCGATGTCGGCGCCGCGTTCGGCCAGTTCACGCACGATGGTTGCCAGACCTCTCGCCGCCGCGTCGTGCAGCGCCGTGGATTCGGTGAAGTCGGTGTGATTCAGGTTGACGCCGTGGTCAGCCGCCACCATAACCGCTGCCAGTGCAAGCCGCTCTTCACCAACAGGGTCCGGATTGGCCTTGACGTAAAATCGTCCACGGGTACTATCGCCCCTGATTGCAGCCTGCAATGTACTTGCTAAGCCGCCAATTATTTCCGGCGTATAGGAGTCGCGATCCGCTCGTTCCCGGGGTTGACTCAAGATTTCTTCGTTGGTCAGGAGGGCATCGGCCCCACCGTCAGTGAGAGCACGCATGATCTCAGCTTCGCGAAAGTTTGCTGCTATCCAGTACGGTGTAGCGCCAACCAGGCTTGGTCTGAGCGCCCAGTCTTCACTCGCTCGTTGTACAGGGTTGGGTTTCAAGAGCCGCACGTTCGGGTCTGCGCTGTGGTCCAGAAGCGCTTCCACCGTGCCGAGATCGCCGCGCAAAATAGCGGCATGCATTGCGGAGTAGCCAGCATCCATCGCGTTGGCATCAGCGCCTTCATCGAGCAACATGCGCGCAAGTGCTCCGTGACCGCTGTGTGTCGCGACCACGAGTGGGCTGGTGCCATTACCGGCGACACCGTCTATGTCCGCTCCCGAATTTAGAAGGAGCCCGGCCATCTCGACATCGCCTTGACGAGCCGCGAACAGCAAGGCCGAATAACCACCAAGGTTTTCCATGACACCCTGATCGAAGGCGCCGCCATTTGTGGCATTATTGACAAACATGAGCATGGGACGCACCTTGGAGCGCGCTTCCAGGTCGGCCCCTGCATCGATCAGCAGCCGCGCTACGTTGACGTGCCCCTGGGCTGTCGCCCACATGAGAGCAGTCTGGTGGCGAGAACTCTCGCTGGCATTAACGTTCGCCCCCGCTTCAAGCAGTAGCCGTACTCCCTCGATCGTACCGGCCCGCGCCGCAGTCATGACCGGCGTTTCACCCACATGCAACGCGAAATTTGGATCGGCGCCAGCCTCTAGCAGGCGTTCGATCAACTCGGCATTACCTGCCTCGGCTGCAATAAACAGCGGCGAGGTTCCCAAGCGGTTGGCGCTATTGATGTCTGCTCCCGCCTCGATAAGCAAAGCAGCCATATCGACGTCCTCACGGTATACCGCCCAGTGTAATGCCGTCGCATCGTCGACTTGCCGCGAGTCCGGATCGGCGCCGCCTGATAAGAGTAGTCGAACAGCCTCCGCGTCCTGATGCCTGGCTGCCTCAATCAGGGCCGGATTTGCCGCTTGAGCGGTGACCGTCACAGTGATGAAGAGCAGAGTCAACATCACCAACGCCAGGCGGACTTGCAGTTGTTTATTGCTCCTAACTGTCCTGTTCGTGTCCAAAACTACACACCGCTCAACAGGTCGAGCTGCTCGGTGCTGTAGCCCAAGTTGTCCACCGGCACACCCATTTTGTCCAGCATTGTCAGATGCAGATTGTTAATGGGTGTTCCTGACCTATAACGGATGTGACGCCCACCCTTGAGCGTGCCGGCTCCTCCACCAAACAGCACCAGCGGCAGGCCCGTGTTGCTGTGTCGGTTGCTATCGGACATGCCGGCGCCATAGAGCAGCAGCATATTATCGAGCAGTGACCCGTCAGCGTCGGGCGTTGCATCGAGCTTATCCAGATAGTAAGCCAACAAGCTGGTGTGAAATTCGTTGATCTTGGTGACCTTCTCATAGAGTACCGGGTCGTCGCGGTGATGGGAGGTTGGATGGTGCGAGTCGGGTACGCCGATCTCTGCATAGGTCCGACCACTCAGCTCCCGCCCTAGCATAAATGTTATGACCCGAGTCAGATCTGTTTGATAGGCCAGCACCTGCATGTCGAACATCAACTTGGCATGCTCTTCGTAGCTGTCTGGTATTCCCGACGGCTGCTCTACTTCGGGCAACTCGCGATTGCTCTGCGCCTCCGCCATCTGGATCCGTCGTTCCACGTCCCGCACGGCATCCAGATACTGATCAAGCCTGGCGCGGTCGCCAGCACCAACCGAGCGATTGAGCTCGGACACCCGATCTGACACGGCGTCGAGCAGGCTCTGGTCCTTGCGTATGCGCCGCAGCCGCACTGCCGGGTCGGTGGTACCGATGTCCCCGAACAGCCGCTCAAACACCAAGCGCGGATTAGTCTCCATCGGCAGCGGCGTATTGGCGTCACGCCAGGCGATGGTGCTGGTGTACTGACAGCTGAAACCGATGTCGCAGGACCCGAATACATCGTTCTTATCGAGCGCCAGCTCCAGCGAGCCGAGTTGGGTTTCGCGGCCGAGTTGACGGGCCACCAGCTGGTCGATCGACACTGCGGCCTGGAGATTGGACTCTACCCGAGCCGGGATCGCACCGGTAAGGAATCGGGTAGATGCGCTGGCGTGTACGCCGGCGTTACTGCGTGGCCCGTCGAGCCCGGTCAACACCAACATTCGATCCCGGTAGGCGGCCAGGGGCTGCAGGATCCGAGTAATCTCAAAGTCAGCACCTTCAGTAGCCGGAGTCCACGACTTCATGGCCATGCCGTTCGGCACGTAGACCACCCCGAGCCGCTTCACCGGCTGCGCCGCCTGTGCCGAAGCAGATGACAGTGCTGGAATCATGCTGTCGAGCAGCGGCAGCGCTAAGCTAGCGCCGAGGCCGCGTAGCACTGTGCGCCGGGATAGAGTCTTCTTGAATATGTTCATAACTCGGTTCTCCGCATTTGAAATGGGGCGCTTTCGATCACGCCGAGAATCACCGACGACCAGCGATAGTCGTCCTGGGCGGCTGCGCGCACGATCGCACGCACCGACGGCATGTCGTAGTATTCGAGACTACGCCCGAGGGCGAAGGTCAGCAGTTTTTCGGTCACCGTGCCGACGAAGTCATCAGGCCGCTCGAGCAGCAGGTTGCGCAGGCCATCCGGGCCGTCGAAGGTGCTGCCATCGGGGAGTAGCCCGGACGCGTCGATCGGCTGGCCGGCAAACTGGTCACGCCATTTGCCCACGGCATCATAGTTCTCTAATGAGAATCCGATCGGGTCCATGGCTGCGTGACAAACGCGGCACGCCGGGTTCTCCCGATGCATGACCATCGCCTCGCGCATAGTCAGTACCCTGCCATCGCTGCTGGTCTCTAGTGCTGGCACGTTGGGTGGCGGCTCGGGAGGTGGCCCGCCGAGCAGATTCTCAAGCACGAACTTACCGCGCAGCACCGGCGAAGTACGATTCGGATAGGAGGTCACCATCATCAAGCTGCCGTGACCAAGCAGTCCGCCGCGCTGGACGCCGTCCAGAGTCACTTTACGGTAACGGTTGCCGTAGATGCCGGGGATATTATAGTGGCGCGCAAGCCGCTCGTTGACGAAGGTGTAGTCGGCGCTCAGCAGCTCAAGCAGGCTTCTGTCAGAACGGACCTGATCGTCGATGAACAGCTCTGTCTCACGCTGGAAGGCCTGCCGCAGGTTCTCGTCGAACTCAGGAAAAGCGGCGGGATCGGGATAGATTCCGTCGAGATTGCGCAGATAGAGCCACTGGCCGACGAAGTTCTCGATGAAGGCGCTCGCACGGGGGTCGGCCATCATCCGCTGTACCTGCTGCTCAAGTACGCCGGGCTGGTGTAAGGCATCGCGCTCGACCAGATCCAGCAGCTCGTCGTCGGGCAGGCTACTCCAGAGGAAGAAGGACAGCCGCGAAGCCAGCTCGGTGTCGCTGATCGTATACATGCTGCCAGGTTCCGCATCCACCGGATCCCGTTCGATCCGAAACAGAAAGTCGGGTGAAACCAGCAAGCGCTCCAGCGCGAACTGAATACCGGCATCGAATCCGCCCTCGCGCTGGCCTTCGTTGTAGAACTGAATCAATCCCTGGACGTCGCGCTCATCCACGGGGCGACGATAGGCGCGTCGCGCCAGCGAGCTAAGTATTTGGCGAGCGCAGGCCGGCTCTTCATCGGCGTTAGCCGGACTACAGGTAAAGATGCGGCGTCGACTCGGCGTGTCGCCAGGCCCGGTCACCGATAGTGGCCCCTCGATCTCAATACTGCCAACACTGGGATTGGCATCCGGCAGCTCGGTCACCGCCAGGTGATAGCCGAACAGCCGAGGTTGCTGTATGCCCTCGGCCTCCCACATCTCGCGCGGAAACGTGGCGCCGATGACACGCGGGCCGGCCTGCACCGAAACCAGAATCTCGAAGCCCTCATCTGCGAAGGCCATCATGAATTCCTCCCAGTCGTCGCTACCGCGGATGTTCCCTGCATAGCTGTAAGGTGCGGGCACACCCGGTGCGTCGCCGCCGAAGGCGAAGCTCTCGAGTCGCTCGCCGTCGAGACTGATCTCCATCTCATGGGGCGCGTCGAATCCACGCACGAAATCCACGTAGTTGGTCTGCAGTTTCACCGTGATTTTATACTCGCCGTCAACCGGGAACATGTGCTCAATGGCAGCACCACCTCGGGAACCGAACGGCAGCGCTTCGCTGAGCCGGTCGTCCTGGATCAGGTTCAAGGGTACGTCGTAGGTTTTGATGGAGGCCCCGCGTGGCGACGCGCCGACCGCCAGTGCAGCCACCTTGTGCGCAGCCGATAAATAGCGTTCCACCAGCACCGGCGATAGCGCCAGCACTTCGGCGTTGTTGTCGAAGCCATACCGGTCCGGCGCATCGGGCGGGATCATCTCCCTGACTTCGATGTCGAGGTCCAGCAGATCGCGGACAGCGTTTCTATACTCGGTCTGGTTGAGTCGGTGGAATGCCTGAGTGCGGCCTGGATTGACCTGCGCCGCCGCCACCCGGTCAAGCTCGGTCTCCAGCCAGCTGCGGAATCCGTCGTAACGCACCTTATCTGGACGGGGATAGCTTGGAGGTGGCATCACACCCACTCTGAGCTTTTTGATAACCTGCTCCCACAACTCAGGGTTTGCCGACAAATCAGACACGTCCTCGGTGTCCAGGGTCAGACCGAGATTACGAAGCTGTGTGGTCTGAAGGCCCTCGTTTGCAGTGGCCGTGGAGTCGACGACTGCCTGGTTATGGCAGATGACGCAGTATTGGTCCAACAGTGCCCGATTGCTCGCCGCATCAGTCTCGGCCGCCGAGAGCAGGCTGGAAGCCATCATCAATACAGCAAACGCGAGTAGTCTTCTCATGTCAGGTTCCGATCGAGTCTTGAGAGGCATTTTTATAGGAAAGTCGGTCCCTCTCCACAATTCTTTTCAGCGAGCAACTGACTTGCGGTGGCTGGCCTGCCCAATAAACTCTCTGTCACTATCACCAGCCGCGATTGTAGCATAGGCAAATACTGGCCCGACCGACCCTATGGGCATAATTTGCAACAATCTTCATGAACCCATCGGTGAGGTGAATAGCGCAGCCGTGTCAGCGCCGAGCGTACTGCGGACGGCTGCTAGTCGTTGCGTCCGGTCGGATTCTCCACCGTGCCGCACTCGTTCCCCAGGTAGCCGTTTCCACCACAGTAAGTCGCGTCCTGGAGCTGCAAAAGAATGCCGTCTGGATCGGTAAAATACAGCTCGGGTGTACCGCCCGGCGCACCGCCCCGGTCTGGTCCCCGCATGGACACATAGGCTTGCAGCGGTCCGTTGGCACCCCCCGCTTCTCCCAGTATGCTTAGACCGTAGCCTTCAAGTAGGGAGAAAAGTCGATCGACATCAAAATCGTCGACGTTCAGGCTGGCATGGTGAATGCGGCCGGATAAAGGCGGCACCTGCGCCAGCGCCAGGAACTCTTTGCCCGATCCGATTCTGAGCACTGGCATAGCACCCTGGTAGGTATCGATGCCCAGACCAAACAGACTCTGGTAGAACTGGACGGAACGCTGTTGATCCTCGACGAAGAGGGTAAAGTGGTTGAACTCTTTCAGGGTAATGAGTCCTTCTGTCGGTGCCGGCTCAGGTGTCGACAGACAGTCCTCACCCAGCAAGCCGGCCCCACCGCAATAAGTCGAGTCCTGCAATTGCACCACTATTCCATCGGGATCTCCGAAGTACAACTCAGGCGTACCAGCAGGTGCACCACCAAAGTCTTCTCCGCGCATCCTCACACGTGACTGCAGCTTGCCGGATTGTCCAGTCGCGGCGACACCATTCTCAGCCAGGATTTGTACTATTCGTTGGTCGTCAAAATTGTCGACTGCGAGGCAATAGTGAGTGATTCGAGGATTATCACTGGCACCCCCACCAAGGGCGATGAACTGCGGGCCGTCACCTACCTGAAGTACGATTGTGTTGGCCTGACGTGCTGCGATGGGCATACCAAACAGCCCTTGATACCACGCCAGTGATGCCGCCGGGTCCGACACACTGAGAGTCATATGATTAATTGACTGTACAGGGATCGGCGGCAGCGAGGTCGCGGAAACTTGCGCGCTTGCAGCTGTGCTGGCGCTGTCATCAATGCCATAACCAGCCACCGCCATTGCGGCTAGCGAGCCCAGGAAGGTACGGCGACTTATCTGTCGGTTCTTGAACGCTGCCATCAACTGCTTGATCTGGGATTCCATGGGTCACTTTCTCCTGAATATGAGTTGCACAAAGGCTCTCTCAATAGTGCTCAAGGCAGCGGCAGTATTCACACCCACTGTGGCGGGGTGCCATGCCGGCCTGCTGTGAAGAGTATTGAAAACCTGTTTAATACACGGCTAGTTTGTTAACAAATGTAACGGTTCGTCTATCCTGTGCATAGTCGTTTTCAAAGTGATATCAAAATCGGGTATAAATAAGAAGGTCAGTTGCCAATAAAAATGTTACAAATTGAGACTTCATGATCCCCAGGCTCAGTGTACTCTACGCAATCTAATCATTGTTAGGTGATTGGACCGTGACCGGGCCGAGGTGACAACAAGGCTCGTTATGCTCCGCTGATTCAATCGGATCGACATAGTCGGCTCGGTAAAGGATAGATAAAGGACCGTGAAAGGATAGGTAGAGGACCGAGAAAGGATAGATAAAGAGTGGTCGGAGTAGTAAGACGACACGCTAATTAACTTGATGAAAAGTAAATGAAAAGAAAAGCCCAGAGGAGATTCTCATGTTCTTGATTGAAAAATTACCGCTTAAGGAAGTCGCCCATTTATTTACAAGTCTTCGACGACTTGGCCACATTTTTTGCCTGACATGTATCGCGGCGCTGGCGATGTCGGTCTCTGCACAGCCGCAAGAGGCTAATGGCACAATCGAAGGCAGGGTGCAAAGTAACAACGGACCGGAAGCGGGCGTTTGGGTTATTGCCGAGACGGACGACTTGCCGACTCACTTCATCAAGATCGTGGTCACCGATGATGAGGGGCGTTTCATGCTACCGGAACTGCCTGATGCATTATACAAAGTATGGGTAAGAGGCTACGGTCTGGTCGACTCAAACCCCGTTTCTCTGCGAATCGGGGCGGATCTCACCTTAAATACATTCGTCGCTGAGTCCCAGCTTGAAGCCGCACAAATCTACCCTGCCAATTATTGGTATTCGCTGCTTGAGGTTCCTGATGCTGATGAGTTTCCTGGAACCGGTGCAGACGGCAATGGCATTTCTGAAAGGATGCGCAGCCAGGCACAGTGGATTGACATGACGAAACAGGGTTGCCAACTCTGTCACCAGCTTGGAAACAAACTAACTCGCTCGCTCGATCACCTCAGTCATCTTGGTTTCGAGTCCAGTGTTGAGGCCTGGAACTATAGAACGGCCATTGGTATTCGAGGTCCATTGATGAGTGCTTTTGCCGATCGCTTCGGGCGCGAGCGCGGCATGGCTATGTATGCCGACTGGACCGATCGTATCGCTGCAGGAGAAGTCCCCCCGGCACCGGCGCGGCCCAGTGGCATTGAACGCAACGTGGTGCTTACCTTATGGGACTGGGGCAACGAATCTTCATACATCCATGATGAGATTACTACCGACAAACGTAATCCAACACTTAACGCAGGGGGCAAGGTCTACGGTGTCGACGGTGGGCATGGGACCCTGGTGGAGTTGGATACCCGTACCAACGAATTCCGTACCATAGAAATTGCAGTAAGCGACAATGCAGATAATCCCGCGGTGACGCGATTCGCCCAGGAATTTCCGGTTGAATCTGTTTTCTATGGGAATGAAGCCTTGTGGTCGGGGCCCGCAGATCCTCACAACCCGATGTTTGATGAATTGGGTCGAATCTGGATGACCACTAAAGTACGCGGTAATTTATTGCCTGAATGGTGCCAGGAAGGCTCATCTAACAAATACGCCCAGTACTATCCCACCCGCGGCAGCACTCGACAGGCCTCTTATTATGATCCAGCGACCGAATCATTCGGATTGATCGATACCTGCTTCGGCACACACCATTTGCAATTTGCCGACGATGAAGATCGCACGCTCTATTTCAGTGGTGGTGGTGATGTAATGGGCTGGATAAATACGCGGATGTTTGATCGCACCGGCGATGCACAATTATCCCAGGGCTGGTGTCCGATGGTGGTCGATACCAATGGCGATGGTCGCATTACCAAGCCCTGGAATCAGCCGGTTGGCGCATTACGCAGTGTGAGTGAAGGCGGTGGTGGTGAACAACTTGTCGAGATTGATCTGGCCCTGGACACCAGAATGAGTCCAGGCAGCTACGGTGTCATCGTCAATCTGGTTGATA
The DNA here is from genome assembly GCA_022566775.1 of Pseudomonadota bacterium. Classification (GTDB taxonomy): domain Bacteria; phylum Pseudomonadota; class Gammaproteobacteria; order Pseudomonadales; family Pseudohongiellaceae; genus UBA9145. Next base: position 8,892 of record JADFIJ010000080.1, read on the forward strand.
ATGTTGCCTGGGGCGGTGGCACTGAGTTTCCCGGTCGCATCTACCGCTTTGATAAGGGTGACAACCCCCCGGAGACTTGCATTACTGAAGTCTACGAAGTGCCCGTCATTGACGGTGAGATTGAAGGCTTCGGACCCAGAGGAATAGACATCGACAAGCACGGCGTAGTGTGGACCGCGCTGTCCGGCAGCAGTCACCTGGCCAGTTTCGATCGCAGTAAGTGTGAAGTGCTGAACGGCCCCGCCACAATAGATTCGCAACATTGTCAGGAAGGCTGGACTCTATATGAAGTGCCAGGTCCCACTCTTAAAGGAACCGATGTCAAGGCCGACTTCCATTATTACAACTGGGTGGATAACTACAACACGCTAGGCCTCGGTGAAAACATTCCTATAGCCACCGGGTCGGGTTCAGATTCCCTACAAGTACTTATTCCTGAAACGGGAGATTGGGTAACGATGCGTGTACCTTATCCGATGGGTTTCTACTCTCGCGGGCTGGACGGAAGAATCGATGACCCTGATGCCGGATGGAAAGGACGTGGCGTTTGGGCGAACTACGGAACCAACTTCAACTGGCACACAGAAGGCGGTAAAGGCACCACCAGCAAGATGGTCAAATTTCAGATTCGACCTGACCCGCTTGCCCACTAATGAAATTATCGCCTTTCACGTCTGCGATCCTCTGCCTGTTCATTACTGTTGGCCAGGCAGTCGCACAATCGCCAGATAATTTCGGCAATGACGCCACCGAACACGTATTCAATAACGTGCGCATCATTGTGGGTGACGGTGCTGTTATTGAGCGGGGAGCGCTCTTAATCCGTGGTGGCGTAATATTGGCCGTTGGTCCTGCTGCCAGCATCGATATCCCTGACAGTGCAATTAGCCATGATCTGAGCGGCAAGACCATCATGCCAGCGCTGGTTAATACCCATGCCCACCTTGGCTGGGAAGCCTACGGCGATTGGGGTTCACAATTTTTCACCGAGGAAAACCTGACCGACCACCTCTACCGCCACGCCTACTATGGTGTCGGCACTATTATTTCCACAGGCAGCGACAGCGAAGAGGTTGCCGCGCGGGTAAAACTGGAACAGCTCAGAGGGAACATCGGCGGAGCTCGTTACCACCAATCGCCAGGCATGGGTTCCCCGGGCGGCGGCCCGAACCCGCGCTTCACGGACGATCCTGATTACTGGGGAGTACATCCCGTTGCCGACCCTGAACAGGCAGTCAGAACTGTAAGAGAGCTAGCGGGACGTGGATATGGAATCGCCAAGATCTGGGTGGATGCCCGGGACGAACGTCGCGGGGCACAGGTAAAACTGGCACCGGAAATCTATAGGGCAGTGCTGAACACCGCGTCGAATTACGACATGCGGATCATTGCCCATGCCACTACCCTGGCCGATCACAAGTCCCTGGTAAGCTTCGGTAACAGACGATTCATTCATATGCCTTACGATACCGACGTGGACGATGAGTACCTGGAGATGGTGCGAGAAAATAACGTCTACATCGTTCCAACCCTGGGCATGGTGACAAAGCGTGAGCCCTACTACATTCCGGCTTTTCAGGATCCGTTTTTCCAGGATCAGGTGCCACCATCGATTCTTGAATTGCTGGATGCCAATTACAACCCAAGCCCTGTAAGCAGAAACGCCGCTGCGGAAGAGCGGTCGGCCCGAATAGCCAGCAATCTATTGAAATTAAAAGATCACATAATTCTCGGTACCGATGCCGGCGCCGTGGGTGATTTTTTCGGTTACGCCGATCACGTTGAACTAGAATTATTCGTACGCATGGGTATGAGCCCCGCCGAGGCCATCATTGCGTCAACTTCGCGTTCTGCCGAAGCCTTTGGACTGGATAACGTAGGCACCCTGGAACCGGGTAAGGCAGCGGACTTCGTGATCCTCGATGCTAACCCCCTGGAAAACATTCGCAATACCCGGCAGATCCACGACGTCTATCTGCGCGGTGAAAGGGTGGATCGAGAAGGACTAAAACAGAGATGGAGCCAGTAAAATGAATTATCTTTACCACAATCGTCATAGGATATTTTCAGCTGCTGTTTTTTCACGTGCAATGGGCGGTCTATTTTTTGGTTTTTCGTTAGTGGCTTTCGCACAAAATGGCAACAACGCAGGAGAATGGCCCAGTTATGCCGCCGATGCCGGCTCCACCAAATACACCAGCCTCAGCCAGATAGACGGAGCTAATTTCGAACGCCTGGAAATCGCCTGGAGATGGCAGTCTATCGATGCAGATCTGAATTTGGAGGAATTGGTAGAGAACGGCTCTGACATCAACTTCGGACGCTTACAGGCAACGCCATTGATGATCGATGGCGTGCTCTACATGTTGACGGCATTGAACCAGGTGGCTGCCATCGATGCCGCGAGTGGTACCACGCTGTGGACACACAACCCCGAAGTCTATCTGTCCGGCGCTTCCATTAGTCCGCTGGGATATCATCACCGCGGTGTTGCCTACTGGAGTGATGGTGACCAGGCACGCATCCTCCTCCCCACCAATGACGGTTATCTCATTTCACTGGATGCAAGTTCAGGTGCAGTAGATACAAACTTCGCGGGGGGGCGTATCGACTTGTCTATTGGTATTCCCCGTGCCGATCGAGATGTGCCTGATTGGCAGGGCGCCCCACCTGTGGGATCGGTTTCTCCTCCAATTGTTGTAGGTGACACATTGGTAGTACAGCAGATTACCTCTAACCGACCTCACTACAAGGAGCGGCCACCCACCTGGATAAGGGGCTATGACATTCCGACAGGTGAACTGAGATGGACCTTCCACGGCATTCCCCAGCAGGGTGAGTTTGGTGTGGAAACCTGGCAGGAAGAGTCCTGGCGGTATACAGGTAATGGGGGTGCATGGTCGCAATTGAGTGCCGATTTGGAACTCGGGATTGTCTATCTACCGATGGAAGCACCGACTAATGATTTTTTTGGTGGTCACAGACCCGGGGATAATCTCTTCACGCAAAGCCTGGTTGCCCTGGACGCAAGCACAGGGGAGCGGATCTGGCACTTCCAGATGATTCATCATGGCATCTGGGACTATGACACACCCGCGGCACCCAACCTGATCGACATCACCGTAGACGGGAGAGAGATCAAGGCCATTGCCCAGGTTACCAAACAGGGATTTACCTATGTCTTTGATCGTGCCACTGGGGTACCGGTATGGCCAATAATAGAAAGACAAGTGATCCCTTCTACTATTCCAGGTGAGAGAGCTGCTGAAACTCAACCTTTTCCGACCAGACCACCGGCCTTTGCCCCACAAGGTTTGACTATCGATGACCTTATCGATTTCACGCCTGAATTAAGAGCAGAAGCGGTTAACATTCTGAACGCCTATACTTACGGTCCATTGTTTACACCGCCGAGCCTGCCGCGAGATGACGGTCACCGAGGCACGATCCTGCGGCCAGGCGCCGGTGGTGGCGCGAATTGGCCAGGAGCTGGCATTGATCCCGAGACTGGGGTTCTATTTATACCCTCTGCAGACAACCCAACGGTTCCATTCATGGGGACTCTCGAGCCCGGGGAATCGAACTTTAACTACTACCGCTTGGCTAACCAGGGCGTACGCGGACCCCAGGGCTTGCCAATCCTGAAACCACCCTATTCTACTATCACTGCTATCGACATGAACGAGGGTGAGATTTTGTGGCAGGTCGCCAACGGTGACGGTGCGGCACGAGTAGAGAATAACCCAGCGCTACAGGGAATTGATCTGCCACCCTTGGGCGGTGGTGGTCGGCATCCCGTACTGGTGACATCCACTCTCTTGATTCATGCACAGAACACCAGTGACGGGCCTAAGTTGGTCGCTAGAAATAAACTGAATGGAGAGGAACTGGCTGCAATTGAACTTCCTGGCAATGCCACTGGTGCACCGATGAGCTTCTCAGTCGAAGATAAACAATACATAGCGCTCAGCGTTACTGGTCAACCGGCGCCTGAACTAATTGTTTATGCATTACCTTGATGAAACCATACAAAATGACAACGTAAACGAAGCCTATAATGGGTACGGACACTCCGGCCAATCGTGCCGGGATCTTTGAACCTCGAATCGTCGAGAAACATCAAACCAGTGTCAGCGATGAAATTGAGAACAAGAACCTGTCGATATCCACATCAAGGCCGTAGCATTAAAGGAGTCAGGCTACTTTGATTTTACTCTTACCCCCTTTATTGGAGTGCTGCTAGTCAAGCAAAGTACCAGCCGGCCAGGCGGGGCCAGATCGCAGTTGTTCAAGCGGTCGCAAGCCTTGATAGGCGAATTTCTGCACGCGTTTACCCTCATAGGTTTCGGTTGTGTAAAAATTGCCCTGCGAATCGCTGACAATGCTATGCGTGCCGTAGAACAAGCCGGGTTGCCGACCACCTCCACCTATGACATACATGACCTCCAGCGAGTCACGGTGCACAACATGGACTTTCATATTGGATCCGTCAGCCACGTAAATAAATTCTTGATCATCGTCCTGGGAAAAGGCAATGTCCCAAGTGGCACCGGCACCGACAGTCATAGGGGCGATTTGTGCTTCTTTGACAAAGGTACCATCGGGTCGAAACACCTGGATCCTGTCCGCACCCCTGTCACACACATATATAAGCCCGTCCTTCGACGGTTCGGCACAATGAACCGGGCCAGCGAATTGCTGCGGCAACGGTTCACCAGGGATGTATGTGATACGGTCATCTGAGGGCCGATTACCGTAAGCCCCCCAGTAGCGTTTGAAAGCTCCCGTGGCAACATCCAAAACAGCCACCCGCTTGTTGCCGTAGCCATCGGCAATATAGGCCTCGTTTGCGACCGGGTCTATTGCTATCTCGGCTACGCGGCTGAAATGAGTCGTGCTGTTACTGTCAATAGGCTCTCCGGGTATACCGATTTCACGTACAAACTGGCCCTCACGGGTAAATACCAAGATATGGGAATCACCACCGCCATTGCCGCCTATCCAGACGTTGCCGTTGGGTGCGATTTCAATGCCATGATTTGAGGCAGGCCAGGTATACCCTTGTCCAGGGCCGCCCCATGAATTAACAAGTGAGCCATCGACATCGAATTCCAGAATCGGTGGGGCGGCTGTGCAGCAATCTGCTATACCGTTGTCGATACCGATTTCCTGTGTGGCAAAATTACCGTCATCATTTCGGTGAACAATGTAAATATGATCACGTGCATCTACAGCCACGCCAATAGTGCTTCCCAATATCCATTCATTGGGCAAGGGCTGGGGCCAGAACGGATCCACTTCAAAATAAGGCACCATCCGCCCATTGCTGGCGGCGGTAACTGAGCTCTGCAAATTGTGTTGAGCAACACCGAGTACTACAAATAATGAGAGGACTAGAGTGGCAGTTATAATGGGGCGTTTATTATGTTGCATGATTTGACCCTTGTTATTATGCGATTAACTAACTATATATCACTTAGATAGTTGACATTCCAGTAGGTTTCACTCAATCG
>JADFIJ010000255.1 GCA_022566775.1 Pseudomonadota bacterium
GCCGGACCAGTCAAGGTTGAAGCGAATCCAGTAAGCGGAGCTGGTGATGCCGAAGTGCAGAATATCCCGGTCGTGGGGAATGAAGTTCACCCCAAAATTGGGGGCTAGCACGTCATCGATGCGAAGTGTCTCCGAGGCGTCTTCATAGTATTCGACAAACTCTGCAATAGGCAGGCTGGCGATATCTGGATCGACTACGATATCCTGGGCGAACACATTCGACATGAGCCCGAGAGCCAACCCAAGACATGGGAGTATGGGAATCGATTTTAACAATTGATAGTTAGGCACAGTCGACAGGCTAGTGGTTTGAACTCATCGCAGCAGCTTGCAAACTGCAGGTCACGCAGAGACATTGAATAATTAATCAGAGCTTCCCTTGGATGATTCAAGTATCCGTTGGCTTGGCATTCGAAGGACACAATTCTAGCGCTTAGCTGGGATATTCTCAATGTAAGTGTCAGAAAATTCTTAGGTAATAGTAACTTAAGGCACTTAGCTCTTGTCAAATATCAAATACCTCTGGCGAATTTAGCGCTAGTTATGCCGGCGGATTGTGATTAAACTTCAGTTCCAGGGCAGTCATTTTCAACGAGGTAATTGATGGGATTTCGAGTCCAGAGTCTGCAGCGAGTGGCTGTCGTTTTGCTATCGGTATCGGTGCTGTTTAGCAGTTCCTCTGGGGCCCAGGAACGCAGCCAATATCAGCATTGGTTGGAGCTCTCGGCTGCAGACCAGAACTTTGCCGACCGTTCCAAAGAAATTGGCAGAACCCGCGCATTCCTCGAATTTCTGGGTGAGGATTCGGTGGTGTTTCGTGGTCGCAGGAATTCGGTCGACGCCCGTACCGAATATTCAAACCCAGAATTTCAAAGGGAAGCCGCCGAAATTGCCTGGCAGGCGCATTACATCGATGTATCCCGAGACGGTGATCTGGGCTTATCCGCTGGACCTCTGACTCGCATCGACCCGGGAGGAGATCCGGATCTCGATGGTTTCGGCCACCTGGTCTCCATCTGGAAGAAAAATGCGGGCCGCTGGGTGTTAATGGCAGATATCGTGGTAGCTATCCCAGGTTTTCTCAGCCTTGATGTAGAGCCCAACTTCGATGATACCCGTCCGGTATTGGAAGAAACGGCGCACCCGGTCATGGCCATGACGGAAGACAATACATTGCAGTCCTTGATCGAGGCCGACAATCGATTTGGCCGATCCATCAATATCCGCGGCGGTCAGCGCGCGCTGCTGCGCTGGGGTTTGACCAATACCCGGGTCTATCTGCCGGATATGGGTCCAGCAGTCGGTGCCGAAGCCGCGAGTTCTGTATATGGTGCATTTTTGGATAATCAATTGTCGACGACCAATCCTATTAGCTTGACCCATGTGGGCGGTTATCTATCTACTTCCAAGGAAATGGGATACACCTACGGCACCATGGCGACGAACATCGATGCTGAAATTGAGAATAACGAAAGTGAGAACGAGAGATTTCAGGCCAATTATCTTCGCCTCTGGCGTTTCAGTGACAGCAATGAGTGGAAAATAGCGGTAGAAGTGTTGAGTCCTTATTCCAACTAGGGGACCTCTGATCAGCGGGTCCCTGGACCTTCCTGGGTGGAGCTTAATTTGATACGGTTACAATTCGATCCCCGTAGCGTAGTGTGATTCCCTGTTGGTTCAGGATCTCGATTGCAAACTCGTGGCTTCCATTCGTCCAGTTGCGTGAATCCAGCTCAAGCTCGAAACCCAGGTTCGGCGCGTTGGGGTCGGTCATCACGTTCATGGCCTCGACGACATCAGACCGGCTAACACCGTAGCGCGCGGTCCCAACCCTCTGGCCATCCAGGATCAGACGAATCTCATCGACGCCGATATCTTCATTATAGGCCCATCCGGAAACGCCGATCAGGCCGCTGATTTCTGCCCTGGCTGGCGGAAAATCGATCCAGGCTCTGGCTGGAAACGGACAGGGATAGGCTCGATAGTCGGCTTCGGCGCTAGTGTCCAGCAAGCGATCGACTTTGTAATAACTGAACCTCTTATCGCCATTAAAGAGTGACAATTCACCGAGATATTTCAGTGTATCGCCGAGTTGGCAAACACGGCCAAGCACGTCGTGTTTGTCGGGTATGGTCAGGGTGCTGTCTTCGGTGATGAACAAGGCGGATTTGCCAGCCTCAGCCGCCAGGCCCGATGCGTCCAGGCGCCACAATTGATATTGGCTGATGCGGCCATCTCTGACGGCCTTGTCCTGATCCAGGGTAAATGCCCCCGTGGCCAGTCCCGAGAATTCAGTCTGCGCGGCGGTGTAGTAGTTGTCGGTGATGATTACCGGCGAGTCTCCCTCAAATTCCGCGTCGATCATGACCGCCGTATAGTCGGTGAACTGTTTCCAGCCCGCCATCTTATTCGACAGGACACCGGTCCCTAGCAAGGCCTGTAGGGGCTGTTGATAAGCCTGTGAGCCGACGCCAAGCAAGGCGATGAGAGTGCCGGTGAAGCCTATGACAGGAACGCTGGTGACAGCGATGTCGGCGACTCTCGAATTCCACTGGCCCCGGAGCCAGCCATGGGCTTGTCTCAGCGTCGCCGGCACAAAAACCAGCAAGGGGAAATAGCCAGACAGGGGCCAGTGGATCGAGGTGCTGGTGGCATCGGTCCAGGGCGCCAGGATTAAATAGACGAGAATATTCACCAGCGCCAGGGTCATGAATAACGCCGCGCCGGCATCGCCGTTTCTGGCTCGCAGATGTAATTGCCAAAGGGTAATGACCATGGCGGCATACAGCGGGGGCGTTACCAGAGCCACCTGTTTGAAAAGATGCAACAGGCCACTGGCTTGAAATTCCCAGGGATGGCGGTCGATTAAATAGAAACTGGCGCTGCTTAGCTGGTTCTCCAGGTTAAACCAGATTATGGGCAACAAACCGATGCTGGCAATGGCCATTGCCAGCCACAGCCTGGGATTTCGCCACTGCTGCCGCTGTGGTGCAAACCAGACCAGGAAGACAATAACGGCGGCAGGATAGAGGAAAAACCGATAATGGGTGCTGAGTCCACAGGCAACGAAAATGCCCGTGGCCAACCAGTATCTTAACCGCTGGGTCCGCAGGGCTCTCTCGAAACAGCCGATGGACAACAAGCCAAAAAATAATAAAGGGACATCTGGCACTGCAAGCAGTCCAAGAAAACCACCCAGAGGTAGACAGAGAGTCAGTACGGCGGTTTCTATCGCCTGGCGCTGGTTGGTAAGTGGCCTCGCTATCCAATACATCAGCAATGGCAAGCAGGCACCGAGCAGGATAAATGCCAGGCGCGCGGCGATGGCGCTGCCTGGATTCAGAGATGAGCCCATCCCGATCAACAATGCCGTCATGAAGGGGAGGTCGCTGTAAGCCAGGGCTGGTCGGGCAGAGGCTTGCCAGTAGAACACCTCGTCGCTGTAAAGATCCAACACCAGCGCGAGGAAAACCTTGATCAGGAGTACGATGCAAAAACCAATCGCAAACAGCTTGATAACAGCCGAATTGTCAGGCTGCGGATTTGTTTGCTGCAAGGGTACCTCTGATTAATGGCATGTGGTCTCTGGCCTTCAGGCGGTTTCGCAATCAAGGCGACGGTTTGAAGGCATGCGTCCGCCTGTCGAAAATTGGCAACGCAGAGTGCGGAACCGCCTGAAGGCCCCGAAGGGCGCGCTCTGAAGCGCACAGTTGCCGCGTTGCACTTCTTGCCAAGGGCTGGGCCATCGCCTACATGGCAGGATAATTTCTCCTGCATTTCCTGCATTCCCGCCATCCATGGCGGTCAGATGTAGGTGAGGGGCGTGAGCTGGGAGCGGAAGCTTTACCGGCGAAG
>JADFIJ010000256.1 GCA_022566775.1 Pseudomonadota bacterium
CCGGGCCACTTATCGATTAGAATGCGCCCTCGAGGGACCTGTTCTGAAAGCTATGTGGGATAAGACCAAATAATGAGAACGGCATGAAGCTGGCCAAGCAGTTACAGAGACTCGGTACCGAGACCGCTTTTGCCGTCTCTGCAGCGGCCGCGGCCTGGGGCGACAAGGGCCATAAAATTTACCCCTTCCATCTCGGTGATATCAACATCGCCACGCCTGGCAATATTGTCGAGGCGACTGAGAAAGCGATAGCAGATGGTTATACCGGCTATTGCCCTGGTGCGGGAATCCCCGAACTCAGGGCAGCCATCGCAGCCGATGTGGGTGCCAAGAGGCAACTCAGTTACGGCGCAGATCAGGTTTCTATCCAGCCTGGCGGTAAACCCGTCATCGGGAAGTTTCTGGCTGCGGTGATGAATCCGGGCGATGAGGTGCTGTATCCCAATCCCGGCTATCCGATATATGAGTCCCAAATCGAATATCTCGGTGGCGTCGCCGTTCCCTATGGCTATATCGAGACTGCATCGGGTTTCGATCTGGATCTTGATGCCATCGAGCATGGGATCGGCCCCAGGACCCGGGTGCTGATCTACAATAATTTTCAAAACCCCAATGGCGCAGAATCTTCTCGGGCAGAGATGGAACGGTTGGCGCAACTCGCCATCAAGCATGATCTATGGGTGTTGAGTGACGAGGCATATTTTGAGATTCAATACAGTGGCCAGGCCGAATCCATCGTTAGCTTGCCGGGCATGCAGGAGCGATCCGTCATCCTCTACACCTGTTCCAAGCGATTTGCCATGACCGGTTGGCGTCTCGGTGCCGCCATCGGTCCACAAGCTGTCATCGACGTCTTCAACAAACTCAACACGAATATCGAATCCTGTACGACTCACTTCATCCAAAGAGGCATGGTGGACGCCATCGGCGGCGATACCTCGGGCCCCGATGCAATCATCGATATACTGCGGCAGCGACGCGACGCCGCCGTCGCCGGTCTGAATGCCATCAGTGGTATTTCGATCCAGGCGCCCAACAGCACGTTCTATCTCTTCCCTAACGTCACCAGCATCATGCAGCGCAAGGGTTTCACCGAGCTTAAGCAGTTGATGGAGGAGGCCTTGATCCGCACCAATGTGTCTTTTTGCACCCGTGATCACTTTGGGCGCGCGGTCGAGGGTGAGAAAAACCACTATATTCGTTTCGCCTATTCCGGCATCGAAGTCGAAGAGATTGAAGCCGGGATGGCGAAGCTGAAAAAATACTTCGAGGCCTGAAGAAACAGGTTCGCGGTTTTAGCTACCCCAGGAAAATGGGAAGTTTGCTCCTTATGAGTAACCGCGCTTGAATGGTATCATTTGCGGTGGGTGATACGCGGTCAGGTCATTCGCGGTGCAGAAGGCAGGCCGGTTAACGATGCACCGGAGGGCGGAGCGACTATTTGGCTGTTGTCACTAGCATGAGGAAAAGGGTATGTGCCTGCTTACCGGGCCGGCCCATTCGAAAATATTTTTTTGCAATTTAGTTAAAGGAGATCGACATGGGAAGAATTCTTTTGGGCATCATCATGAGCTTCAGTTTCGTTGGCATGGCCAGTGCTCAGAATACACAGGCACCTTGTGGTCCGGCCGGCGATTTATCTGCGCAGTTGGCGACGAACGTGGCGTCCGATTCGCGCTGCTTCGAGCTGCGTATGTACACAGCCGAGCCGGAACAGGACGGCGTCGGTGGCATTAACAATCTGCACCAGCGCTTTCGTGAAAAAGAAATCGCCATCTTCGAAAAACTAGGCGCCGAGGTGGTCGCGGTATGGCAGCGGCTCGATGATCCGAACACGCTGGTGTGGCTGCTGGCCTATCGCGATCGTGCCCACCGGCAAGAGGTGTGGGAGGCGTTCGGTAGCGATCCTGAATGGATTGAGCTCAGAGGAAAGTACCCGGTACCGATTTCGGCCGACACCTTCATGATGAGCGCGACGGACTATTCGCACTTCAAATAGTCCGAAGATTCGGCATCTCGAAGCACCGGGGCAGGGCAAAGGTAACGGTATCTTCGCTCGGCCCCGGTCTGTAATGCAAAACCAGAAAATGTACTTATCGACTGACGAGAAGGAACTTAATGGCCATGAAACTCTACGACTACGGTACCGCACCAAACCCACGCAAGGTTAGGATATTTCTAGCGGAGAAGGGCGTGGAGTATGAACTCGTTCAGGTCGATATGACAAAACGGGAGCATAAGTCACCGGAGTTTCTAAAGATGAACCCCAGTGGAAAAGTTCCAGTCCTGGAACTCGATGATGGGCGTTACCTGTCAGAGTCCATCGCTATCTGTCGTTATCTCGAGGGTGTTTATCCGCAGCCGAACCTGTTTGGAACAGACCCGTTTGAGATGGGCCACATCGAGATGCGTAACCGGCAGATGGAGACGGAACTGTGGAGCCAGATCGGTGTGTCCTGGGTAAATGGACCGGTGATGGCGAAGGCAGGAATCTATACGCAAATTCCCGAGGCCAAGGCAGCGAGCGATGTCAATGTGAAGAATTACTATGAACGACTCGATGGGGAGTTGGCAGCATCAGACTATATAGCGGGGTCTCGCTTTACCGTCGCCGACATAACATTGCTCACCGGGGTGGATTTTGCGTCCACCATGGTGGGATTGAAGCCGGACGAATCGCTTAGGAATTTATGGCGTTGGCACGCCCTGGTATCGTCTCGTGACAGCGTAGATGCCTTGCAATAAAACCGCCGAATAGATCATGGGGCCAGGCCTGCTACACACAAGTTGGATTGAACAGGATAAATGAGGTGGGTAAGAAAATTACGCGGCGCCAGGCGCTACTCGCAGTGTCGTCTGCGCTGCTATTACCGGTTGCCTGCAGTCAGTCGGTGGCACGCTTAAGTCGATCAGGCGTCATCTTCGCCCACGGCGTTGCCAGTGGTGATCCGGATCAATCGAGTGTGGTCATCTGGACCCGTGTGAGTGAGATCGGAGATGCAGTCGATGTCGATTGGACCATGGCACGCGATTCAGATTTCCTCAATGTCGTCGCCCGGGGCCGATACAGCACCGACGGGGGACGCGACCACACCGTAAAAATTGTGGTCGATAATCTCGATCCAGGGCAGGAATATTACTATCGGTTCGTGGCCGAGAGATCGAGTTCACCGATTGGTCGTACCCGCACGCTACCCGTCGGCCATGTCGAGCAACTGGTTCTGGCTGTCGCCACCTGTTCCAACTACCCGTTTGGATACTTCAACGCCTACGAAGTGATCGCCAATGACCCGGGCATCGATCTGGTGGTGCATCTTGGCGATTACATTTATGAATACGATGCAGACGGCTTCGGTGGCGAGGCGGGGAAACGCATCGGACGCATCCATGAGCCACGCCACGAGATCGTCAGCCTTGACGACTACCGCCGGCGCCATGCCCAGTACAAGACAGATCAGGGTTCACTGGCGATGCATGCCCGCCATCCACTGATCGTTATATGGGACGACCATGAGACGGCGAACAATCCCTGGATGGGCGGCGCCAGTAATCACCAGCCCGACGAAGGTAGTTGGGCCGCACGTCGGGCGGCGTCGTTGCAGGCTTTCTACGAATGGTTGCCAATAAGGGACCCCGGCCCTGGTGGCAGCCGGAAAAAGTACTGGCGACATTATAAATTTGGTGATCTGGTCAGCCTCATTACCCTCGAAAGCCGACACACCGGTCGCAGCCAACAGATCAGCTACGATGAGCACCTGGGGCAGATTGACACGCCGGCGCAAGCACAGGAATTTCTGCGCGCCGTCGTCGGCGCACCCAATC
>JADFIJ010000257.1 GCA_022566775.1 Pseudomonadota bacterium
AAAAAACCCACAAATGCCACCAACCACAATAACGCTGACAACCACCGCAACCACTCAAAGGCCAGCAACGATGAGCCGACTCTGGTCACCGCTGCCCCTGTAATCAAAACAAAGGTTGCATTGGTCAGAGCATCGCTGGTCAGGGCACGACCGGAGTGGCCTTTACCGGCTCTTATGGCAACGGCCATGATCATGGTGGTGATAGCGCCGATCGTCAGTGCGTGCATGCCCGCACTGGGGCTTACAGGCAGGAAACTGGATGTCCCCAGCAACAAAAATCCTATGGGAATCCACGCATAGGCGACGTGCAATACCAGTAATAGCGGCTCACTTGCTATCTTAGCTGTCTGCCAGCGGCCAAGTCTGACAGCATGAAACAGTGCCGCGATAATAAAGGCTGCGCCTGACAACTCTGAGTATGGATTCAACCCAAACATCATCAAGACCAGAGCGGTGACAATCAGGCAGGCAAGATCCAATCGATTGAAGGCGACGGGCAGGGAGCCTTTTTCGCCCCTCGCTTTTAACCAATTGGTACTGAAGGCGGGAATTATTCGCCCACCTATCAATGAAACCATCAAGATGACGGTAATGATGGCGCCGCGCATTCCGGCACCGCGAATTGTCAGGACTCCGTTTAGCTCCAGATGATAGATGAGATTAAATGAGCACAGCACGGTGAGCACGGCAGCAACAATATAATTGCGCCGGTTTTTGCCCAGCGTCAATTCTCGCAGCAATATAACGATTACAAGAAGCAGATAGCTTAGGTCCAACACCATGGCTAACCAGCCAGGTTGCAGAAAAATCATTGCCCATCTACCCAGCAACCACAGTATGCACAAGGACAACAGGGGGGCGCCTTGCAACGGAGTTCGTCCGGTCCAATTGGCCACTGCCGTAAATACAAATCCTCCCATGGCGGCCGCTACAAACCCGTAGATCATCTCGTGACTGTGCCACAACAAAGGACTAATCCTCTGTGCGGGTAATGTCAAATACCCGAAAACATAGCCGAGCCACAGTAACAGGACCAGTGGAGCGTAGAGACCTGCCAGTAAGAATAGTGGTCGAAATGCACCACTGAATAATGTTGCGTACGCGGCTTTCACCTTCACGGCAATAGTTTCTTTGGGAAGTCAGAACGAGTCATATTTTTACTCACAGCTCAGTGTTTCGAGATCGAGGATAGGTGTCATATCACCAAAATCCATCGAGTCCTTAATCTAGCACAAGTCTAAATCAGTCCCACAACCCACATCACGCAGACCACGGCGAATGACGTTAAACCACCCACCAGGGTCGCACCGCCGTAGCTGAACACGGCGTCGGCAACGCTTAGCTTGGTGAGCGAAGTACAAACCCAGAAGTAACTGCTGTTCACGTACTTGATGATGACCGAGCCACTGGCGCCTGCCAGCATGGCCGCTTCCGGTGATAAGCCGAGGCCCCCCAGCATAGGTGCCACCAGCGCCGCCGCCGTGATAACACCCACGGTGGTGGAACCGGTGATCAGGTTACCAATGATGCCTATTAGAAAAGGCAGCATGATCGTTGGCAGGCCGTAGTCGGTGAATAACGCGGCGATGTAGTCCACCGCCGGCGTGCCCCGCAAGATGGCGCTGAGTGAACCTCCTAGGCCGGTCACAACCAGAATCATCGCCGAGGTTCTTAGCGCCGCTTCTACCCATTCGTCTTTGGCCCTGTCTCTTGCATCTTCGCTCTTGATGTTGCGGTAGGCCAACCACACGCCTATGGACAGAGCGATAACCGGCCAGCCCAAATAGGAGAAAATTGTCCTCAAAATATGTCCCTCATCGAACACCAGGCTGACGACACTCTGCGTACCGATTAGTACGATGGGAATAAGAATGGGCATATAGGAGCTCAGGGTACTGGGTAGGTCCTCCTCGGCAAGCTCAAAATTGCGACCATCGAATTCATCCGAGGCCAGAGTCTTGATTCTTGGGCCGGCAACATAGACTCCCCACGCCCAACAACTCATGGATCCGAACAAGCAGGCGATGCTGCCGAAAATAATAGTCTTGCCGATGTCCGCACCCAGCAGCGCCGCTGCTGCCAGTGGTCCCGGCGTGGGCGGTACGATGGCATGGGTTAGTTGCAATGCACCGACCAGGCCGGTGGACATCACGGCGATGCTCACACCCATAGACTTGGCGGCGGAATGCACCAGGGGATTCAAGATGACATAAGCCACGTCCGAAAAAATCGCGACGCCAATGACGAACCCGGTCATGGTCAATGCCAGCGGCATTCGATTCGAACCGATCAATTTCACCATAGATCGAGTGATGACCTGGATGGCGCCGGTGTGCTTTAGTGCTTCGGCAATAATGGAACCAAGCACTATCACTACGCCGATCGATCCCAAGGTATTACCGAAGCCGGTTTCGAAGGCCTCAATGAAATTATTGCGTTGAATTCCAGGTAAGACACCGAACAGAAGAATGGGGATTAGCAGCGCGAAAAATACGTGCCACTTCCATTTGGCAATCAGGAATAGCAAGAGAAAAATGACGACTGCGAAACCGATCAGGGATAAAGCCGGGCTTGTAGTAACCGCTGTTGCTGGATCCATGGAATCTCCGTTAGTTGTTCTTATTAGTTGTTCTTGTAACTCGCTCTTCCACTATTGGGACGCAAGATAATCCATCGCTGCGGTCACCCCGCCCTTGTTATGGGGGATCGCAGCCAGACCCAGACCCATCTCCACACCAGCCAGGGTGCCTGCCAGCATCAAATCATTAAAGTCGCCGAGGTGCCCGATGCGAAAAACCTTGCCTTTTACCTTGCCCAGGCCCATACCCAACGACATATTGAAACGCTCCAGAATAATGGCGCGCAAGCCATCGGCATCGTGTCCGTCGGGCACAACCACTGCCGTGGTGGAATTAGAATATTCATCGGCATTGAGACAGAGATTTTCCAGACCCCAGGCCTCAACGGCTAATCGAGTAGCATGGGCCAGGCGCCCATGGCGTTGGATTACGGCGTCCATGCCTTCTGCATGCAACATGTTCAATGCTTCATCCAAACCATACAACAGGTTGGTACTGGGCGTGTAGGGGAAATAACCCTGTTGATTAGGCTCGAGCATCGCCTCCCAACTCCAGTAGGAATGCTGGAATCTCGATGCCTTACTCGCTTCCAGTGCCTTTTCGCTGACTGCGTTAAAACACAGTCCCGGTGGCAACATCAGTCCTTTCTGCGAACCGCTGATGGTTACATCCACGCCCCAGTCATCGTGGCGCAGCTCGGCGCAGGCTAATGAGGAGACCGCATCCACTATAAACAGTGCCGGGTGATTGGCGGCATCCATCGCTGCTCGAATTTGCTTTATCCGACTGGTCGCTCCAGTGGACGTTTCGTTGTGCAGCGCCAGCACTGCCTTGATTTCATTTCCCTTGTCGGCCCGCAATCGTTCTTCGACCACTGCTGGATCGATTCCATGGCGCCAGTCACCAGTAACCCACTCCACTTCCAAACCCAGCTTCTCGGCAACATCTTTCCAGAGGATGGCGAAATGCCCGGTCTCGAAAGCTAACACCTTGTCCCTCGGTGACAGAGTATTCAGCAGTGCAGACTCCCAGCCGCCGGTGCCGGATGCTGGGAAGATGAATACAGGAGAGCTGGTTTTGAACACCAGAGCCAGTTTGTCCAGAATCCGCAGTGTCAGCTCGGCGAACTCCGAACCACGATGATCGATAGTTGGCTGGGCCATGGCTCGAAGGAATCGATCCGGCACATTGGACGGCCCCGGAATTGGCAGGAA
>JADFIJ010000081.1 GCA_022566775.1 Pseudomonadota bacterium
ATGTGCTGCCTATCTGATTCGATATGCCAAGCAAACCAATACCGTCCTGTTCCTGGTCGGTCACGTAACCAAGGAAGGCAACCTGGCGGGCCCGAAGGTGCTGGAGCATATGATCGACTGCTTCATCATGCTCGAGGGCGGCAGCGACACCAAGTATCGAGTGCTGCGGGGACAGAAGAATCGCTTCGGCGCGGTGAATGAAATCGGTGTGTTTGCCATGACCGAAACCGGCTTGAAGGAAGTGAAGAATCCATCGGCTATCTTCCTGGCCAGAACCGAAGAAGACGCGGCGGGTTCCCTGGTGATGGTGCTCTGGGAAGGCACCCGTCCGATGTTGGTTGAAATTCAGGCCCTGGTCGATGCCAGCCCGCTGGGAAATCCGCGCCGGCTTGCGGTGGGGCTGGATCAGAATCGTCTGTCCATGCTACTGGCGGTCCTGCACCGGCACGGTGGCATCTACATGGCGGATCAGGATGTGTACGTCAACGTGGTTGGCGGCGTGAAGGTTAGCGAAACCAGCGCCGACCTGGCGCTGTTATTGGCAATCGTTTCCAGCTTTAGAGACAAGTCCCTGCCGAAAGATCTGGTGGTTTTCGGTGAAGTCGGGCTGTCGGGTGAAATTCGTCCGGTGCCGGGAGGGCAGGAACGCCTGCGAGAAGCTGCCAAGCATGGATTCACCCGCGCCATCGTACCGCAGCAGAATATGCCGAAAACCAAAATCGAGGGTATCGAAGTCGTCCCCGTGTCCAAGGTGGCGCAGGCGCTGGAGGCGATATAAACCAGATCGCCTGGCTATGGCGCCCTAGCACTCGCCAGAGAATAATTTGAAGCGGCGCTAATCCGGCGCTCTGTCAAAATCTGCCCGTATGGTGCGGGTAGCCCAATAGTAGTGCAGGGCACACCAAATATTTACCAGTACGGTTATCGACATGGCATAACGCAGCGCGTTGTCGCCATAACTCGGTGTCAGCATGTCGCTGACGAAGCCGGTGAGCATTGGGCCGAGGCCGAGGCCGATCAGATTCAACACGAAGAACAGGATCGCCGAAGCCATCGCCCGCATGCGGATGCCGACCAGGAAATGGGTTGAGGCGATACAGGGCGCCAGATACCAGCCGCCGGCGAAAACCGGCAGCAGGTAGGAGAAGGCGGCGGAGACGCCAGTGGGCATGACCAGAAATGTGATCAGCGCGAAGGGGATGGCGAGCAGGGTGGAGATAAAAGGAATCCACACATACCAGGTCTTGTCGCCGGTGGAGTTGGACATCCGATCCGACATCCAACCCCCGAAAAAAGTGCCAGCGAGGCCACCGATACCGGCAATCAAGCCGTAGTACCAGCCCACATCCAGAATCGCCATGCCGTGCACACGGCCTAGAAACAAGGGCATGAAGTTGCCCATGCCGTAGGTGACGAAGGCGTGGAGGGCGCAGGCGAAACTGAGGTGGCGAAATGATTTCCGTTCCCAGAGAAAGCCCACCACCCTGAAGAACCCCGGTGGAGCTACGTCTTTACGCGCTTCCGCCATGCCGCGGGGTGGTTCCTTGATGACAAATCTGACCAATAGGGCCAGGAAAATTCCCGGTAAGCCGACGACAACAAAGGCGATACGCCAGTCAAAGAATTGCACCAGGTAGGCACCACCGAGGGTGCCTACCAAGATGCCACCGTATACGCCGAGAGAATAAACCGACAGCGCCGTGGCTCTTTGGTGCGCAGGGAAAATATCTGAGACGATGGAATGGGCAGGGGGAGAGCCACCGGCTTCACCGATGCCGACACCAAACCTGGCCAGGAACAGCTGAGCAAAATTCTGGGCCGCCCCGCAGGCAGCGGTCATTATGCTCCAGATCGTGACGGAGATGGCGATGACATTGCGGCGATTACCGATATCGGCCCAGCGCGCGATGGGAATACCCAAGGTGGTATAGATTAAGGCGAAGGCCAGGCCGGATAGCATGCCGAACTGACCGTCGCTGATATCGAGATCTTCGATGATGTAACTGGCCAGGACATTGATGACCTGCCTGTCGACGAAGTTGGAAACATAAACGGCGGTGAGGATGCCCAGGACCAGGTAACGGTAATGGGGGTTCTTATAGGCCTGGATAATCGACGCGCGCTCGGCGTCATGCTCCGGGTCTATGTGCTCGTTGGGTGTGCCCGCAGCTTCGGTAGTGTTTTCCGACATACTCTGACTCCAGCTTTTTTTTATTTTTCGATCAGCGCTAATGCGGCTTCTCACGACCGGATTCGCATCTAAGCATTTATTCGGTGGTCAGTCTACGAATTAGCACGGCACTCAATTTGGCGCGCTCTACTAGTGAACTGACCCGAGCCTGCTCCCGGTCGGAATGGGCGCCGGTTCCCGCGATCCCCAGTGAATCCAAGGTTGGTAGTCCCAGCGCCTGGGTCAGTGAGCCATCGGTGCCGCCGCCGGAGTCATGCACCCCTAATTCCTGGCCCAGCAGGCGGCCGATGGCGCGGGTCTTTTCCAACAAGTAGTCAGATTCTTCCGTAGGTATCTTCGGTGGGCGATGCAGATTGGTCCAGCTCTCGGTGGTGATCTCACCGGAATCGACGGGGTAGCTGTAAAGATTCGCGAAGATGTCTTCGAACTGATCGACAGCGTCCAGGCCCTGTTGCGCCTCCGGGTAGCGCAGATCGACGAATGCCTCCGCACAGGGAGCGATGGTATTGCGAGCTTCACCGCCGCTTATCACGCCGACATTTACAGTAACGCCGGATTCGTAATCGGTCATATTTTCTATCTCGACAATCTTGTAAGCCAGTTCCTTGATTGCGGATCGGCCCTGCTGATGAGCGCCACCGGCATGGGACGCCCTGCCATGGATCACGAATCTGGCCTGACCCAGCCCCTTGCGTCGGCGTACCAGAGAGTCGTTTCCAGACGATTCGTACACCAGGCCATAGTCATGGCGGCGTGCCTGTTCTTCCAAATATTTTCGCGAGGATAGCGAGCCTATTTCTTCATCGCTGTTGAGCAAGACTGTTATGGCCTTGCCATCCAGATCGCCGGACTCTGCCAGCGCCTTTAATGCATACAGCATGACCACCAGGCCGCCTTGCATGTCGGCGACGCCGGGGCCGTATACCATGTCACCTTCGCGTCGAAAGGATTGAAAGGGGCTGGTGGTGGGAAAGACAGTATCCAGGTGTCCCATTAACAGCAGCCTGGTGCCGGTGCCTTGTCTGCTGGCCAGGGTGTGATCGGCTACGTCTATGTTGTAGTTGCTGCCGGGGCAGCTCGGCATGGCGATGATATCTCCGGGCAGCGTGGTAATCGAAAAGCCCAGCTGACGTAATTCCTGCCTGAAAATAGCCGCCAGTTCATCTACACCCGCCTTGTTGAGGCTGCCGGAGTTGATATTGGTCAGTCGTTCCAGCAGATCGAGCATGTTTTGTTCTTGGCCGTTCAGCCAATCGATGGTCTGCAGTTCTGCTGACGTTAATGCCGGTTCGATATCCTCGGCGGCCTGGGCCGGGCTCGATGGCAGCATGAGCACAAGCCACAGCAGCAGGGAAAGAAGCGGTGAATAGAAATGCATGAGGTGATTCCTTAGATGCGCTGCCTTTCTGAGTAAAGCAGGGAGTTGCCAATGGTTCGGATTGCGTAAGTTAGCACGCCCCCAGGCGCCGATGCCAAGCTCGCTCGGTCAGGAAGGGGGAGTTTGAAGGCTTATGGTCGCGGTTTCGGGGTCTGTCTCCGTACGCAGTTCAGGTAACCCGCCGGCCCACTCGGAAATTCATGGTCTCACTATTGCCGAGGGTGTCGTAGTACATACCGGGGCCATGTCTTTCGCCATCCATCCAGGTACCCATATAACGGTCACCGTTGGCAAAATAAAATGTACCCTCGCCGTGTATCTTATTGTCCTGGAAACTGCCTTCGAAGCGATTGCCGTTGGTGAATGAGTAGGTGCCCTGACCACTCATGACATTTTGTCGCCACTGGCCTTGATAACGATCGCCGCTGGCCCACACCTTGGTGCCATAGCCGTCCTGCTGACCCTCGCGCCAGCCGCCGGTGTAGCGATTTTTATTGTTCCAGTTAAAAGTGCCCTGGCCGTCACGTAGATTATTGCTGAACATGCCCTCGTAGTGGTCGCCATTCGCCCAGCTGAAGCTGCCTCGACCATCTTGCACGCCGTCGCGCCATTGGCCTGAATAGCGGTCACCGTTGGCAAAGTTGTAGGTACCCTGGCCGTCGATTCGATCGTCGAGCCATTGGCCATCGTAGCTGTCACCGTTGATGAAATTGAAAACACCACGGCCATGCCTGCGATCATTCAGGTACTGACCCGAATAGCGCTCGCCACTGACCAGATAGAGGGTGCCCTGTCCGTTCTGGCGTCCATTGAGGAACTGGCCTTCATAGCGATCGCCAGTGGAAAAATAGTAAATGCCCTGTCCGTGTTTCTGATCCGCGCTGAACTGCCCCTCGTAGCGATCACCGTTGCTGAGAGTCAGGCTGCCGCGACCCTCGAAGTAGTTGTTTTGACATTGGCCTTCGTAGCGATCGCCACCTTCCCAGCGATAAACGCCACTGCCGGTCAAACAACTACCGCGCTGCCAGCCGTTCTCTGCCGCCAGGGCCGGCAGCGAGAACAACAGCAGCGATAGCACCCATAGCAGTGAGAGCACCGTCATTTTGTGTATTTGGGCCTGGATTAGCCTGATCGTCATTTAATTGCCTGGGACCGGATTATTGAGCCAATTGACGTAATAACTGACTATTTCATTGCATCTGGAAAGTATATCGCAGATTCACCAACGCTGTCCCTTTACTACCGGGGGGCGAAACTATCCGTGAACAGCACCCGCTTGCTGATGAGCCAGCCAGATTCGGTCTTCCTCCAGCTGTTCCGGTAAATTCCGGAACTGCGCACTACTGCGAATCCGGCCGCATCTTTCCCATCCCAGCGATAGGAATATTGTGCCAGGGCGGCGGCTATGGCGAGTTTATCGCCGATGGTCTCGAGAGAATCTGCCGCCTGCGACTGCCCGTGGAGGAAAATAAGCAGTGCCACGAGCAGACTGCAACGGGTACGCCGCGATGATGAGGTGGCTGGCATAGTCGAGTACTCCCCTGACTGGAAGGTCTCAAGACTAGCAGAAAGCTTGCCGGGGTTTAACACTCTAAATGGAGCGCGTCGCGATCGTCGGTCCGGTTCGGGCCGCGCTGTTTGCGGCGCCGAATTGACCGCGCATGGCTTTCCTTGGTGGAAAAAGCAGCCCTATCCACGAAATCAATTGCAATTAATAATAGACTGGTCTATTATTCAACCCATGGCGAGAACTCGAGACCAATCCAAGTTTAATCGGTGCCGCGAAAGCCTGTTGGAAGTCGGGGAGAAGCTGTTTCTGAACAGCAGCTTCAATTGCGTCGGACTCAACGACATCCTCAAGCAGGCGGAAATTCCCAAGGGATCTTTCTATCACTACTTCGAGAGCAAGGAAGATTTTGGTTTACAGGTGATCGAGCATTATCACCGTGGCAATACTGAAGCCCTGCAGGCATTACTGTCAGACACGAGCTTGAGTCCTTACCAGCAATTGAAGGCTTTTTACGAAAACAATATCAGCCACTATAGTGAGATTGGCTATTGTCAGGGCTGTTTGATGGCGAACCTGTCACAGGAAATCGCCGATGTTAATGAGAAATTACGTTGCAAGATCGCCTCACTCTCGAAACAGACAGTGGATCAGGTGGCAACATGTATTGAGAAGATGGAAAACAACGAACTTAATCTGGGACACCTTAGACCATGCGAGGCAGCCCAGATACTGATGAACTCCTGGCAGGGCGCCATCATGAAAATGAAACTGGAAAAGAGTCGTGAAGCGTTGGATGTGTTCATGAAATTCTTTTTTACTCGATAAAAAATTTTGAATAATTATTAATATTAGACCGGTCTAATAATCAAGAGAGCGGCTAAGCAAGCACAAAAGACAAAGGCAACAGCCCTGACAATGGACAGGAAAATAGCAGGATCTGCTGAGTTCAACCCGAACGCGGGGAAACACCAGGGCAGCAAAAACGGATAAACACCATGATCAATTACAACTCAAACACTAATTCTACTTGTTTAAAGGCTCTCCTTGTATTGCCAATGCGCAGGATGTCGTTTCCCCACGACATTGCATTGGCAATCTTTTTACTACTGGTGCTGTGCAGCTACTCGGCCCAGGCCGCCGTGGAAAATGATCCCCTGGAACCAGTGAACCGGGTCACTTATCAGTTCAACCGTAGCGTAGATAAGTTGCTGGTGAAGCCGCTGGCCAGGACCTACAAGCAACTAACCCCGGCGCCGATTAAGGCCGGTGTGAAGAATTTCTTCAGTAACCTTGATGATGTTCGGGTTACCGTAAATGACCTGTTGCAGCTTCAGTTTGGCCAGGCGGCGTCAGACTTGACTCGGCTCGCTATCAATACGACCCTCGGCATTGGAGGCGTGTTAAACGTAGCTGACACGGTATTTGACTTGGAAAAAAATAATCAGGACTTCGGCAAGACTCTCGCCCACTGGGGTGTTGGTGCCGGACCCTACATAGTGCTACCGGTGTTCGGGCCCAGTACCCTACGAGATTCTTTCGGCATCGGATTCGATTCCCTAGTAGACCCACTGCCGTCTATCGATCATGTCCAATCCCGCAATACCTTAATGGTGGGCAAGACCGTAGAATTCAGGGCCAGCGTCTTGAGTTTTGACGACCTGATCAGTGGTGACGAATATCTGTTTGTTCGTGGCGCCTATCTACAGTATAGAGATCGTGCAGTTAACGGCGATTTTGCCGAAGTGGCCTTCGAAGAATTCTAGAAATACCACATAGAGGTGAACGACCATGTTGAATATGGATTTCAATCGCTCAGTGGTGATCGACAGTGATCATCTCGACTGGATAGCCAGTCCCAGGGCTGGAGTGTGGCGGAAACCACTGGCGCGGGAAGATGCAGAAAGAGGCCACGCCACCAGCATCGTACGTTATGACGCCGGCGCCAGCTTTCCCGAACATGGACATCCACTGGGTGAAGAAATTCTGGTGCTGGACGGGATTTTCTCGGATGAAACCGGGGACTATGCTGCGGGCACTTATTTTCGCAATCCGCCAGGCTTTCGACATTCTCCGTTCAGCGAGCATGGCTGTGTGATACTGGTGAAGTTACACCAGTTTCAAGATGGCGATGATGCTCATATCACCGTGGACAGCAATGCGGCTGAGTGGCAAGCCGGGCAGGGCAATCTAAGAGTCCTGCCACTGCATGAATATGGCTCGGAATCCGTGGCCCTGGTGCACTGGCCTGCCGGAGAGAAATTTCATCGTCATGTGCACACGGGGGGTGAAGAGATATTCGTCATCAGGGGTGAGTTTATCGACGAGTATGGTCGTTATCCCGCCGGCACCTGGATTCGAAAGCCGCACCTGAGTCAACACACACCTTATGTGGAAGAAGAGACCGTGATCTGGGTGAAGGTTGGTCACCTGCCTAGTTCTTAAACCAGAATTCAATCTCGGCGGTATCCGCCGTAAATTCTGCAGCGTGCTCCTTGTTCGCCGGCACGTGGTACCAGTCACCCGCTACGATGCGTTGGGTTTCGCCATCCATGGTGAGTAGCAATTCACCGCGGGTGAGCACGCCGATATTTTCGCTGTCGTGTTGGTGGGCTTCTATTTTGGTTCCTGCAGGATAGCTGGCAAACAGGACATCACAATTTTTAGCTTCCAGCTTGAAGGCTTCGAAGCGGCCCTCGATTTCAGGAAGTGCGCGAATCTGAGCGGGATAATAATCGTCTAAAGTCATGGAACTGCCCTTTGTTTTGAAATGGGTTCGCAGCCTAGGGTAGCCAATGTGGGTAGCGTAGGCCAGTTGGCCTGAGCCGATGTCCCCGCAATTTGCAAGTGATGACGCTCGGAGGGGCAGGCAGTGTCTGCAGAGGATCGCTCAGCAGAGGAAATCAATACAGTCTTTCTTCAGCGTTGGTGGTAATCTTAGGAGCCACCGATCAACAAATAGAATATTGGAAACACCGCCGCAATTCATTGAATGGATGCGGGCCCTGGGCGGTCTTGTTTAGACCCGCGTATTTTCGCGCACCCATTGCGTTGAGTAACAGGCAAATACCCGTCTGAGGAGCATAGAATGACCACATTTGCGATCGTAAACCTGGTTGTGTTTACCGCCCTGCTTAGCTTCCTGTTTCAACTGGCTAAGAAAGAGGTCGGTCTATCACGACGGGTGCTGGTGGGCTTGGTAGCCGGTACCTTGTTTGGTTTCTATCTGCAGGGAGTTTTCGGTTATACCGACGTGGTTACCGAGCAGACTCTGGAATGGACCGGCGTGATCGCAAATTCCTATGTCAACTTGCTACGCATGATCATCATGCCGTTGATCCTGATTACCATGATTGCCGCCGTGCTCAGGGTCGAAGAAATCAAGTCTCTCGGCAAGATCGGCGGCACCGTGGTGGGTATTCTTGTTGCCACCACCGTCGTCGCCGCATTGATTGGCATCCTGATGGCAACAGTATTTGGATTGAATGCCGGGGAGTTGGCGGCTGGTGCCAGGGAACTGGCGCGAGCGGAAGTACTGGAAGCCCGGGTGGGTGGCGTGTCGGATTTGAGTATCCCGGATTTGCTGGTGAGTTTCGTTTCCCAGAATATATTTAGCGACCTTGCGGGCTCGAGATCCATATCCATTATTGCCGTGGTGATTTTTGGTTTGCTAATCGGCATCGCTGCACTGCTGGTCGCCGAAGAAGATTCTACTCATGGTGAGCGGATTCGCGGCTTCGTAGATACCATGCAGGCGGTCATCATGCGGCTGGTTAAAATCGTGATAAGCCTGACCCCTTATGGTGTGCTGGCATTGATGACCCGGGTGATTGCCACCTCCGATGGCGGCGCAATTGTGACCCTGATCAGTTTTGTTATCGCTTCCTATGTTGCCATCGCGCTCATGTTTATGGTGCACGCGCTGTTGATTGGATTAACGGGCGGCAACATCAAAACCTACTTCGAGAAGGTCTGGCCGGTGCTGACGTTTGCGTTCGCAACCCGTAGTTCGGCGGCGACGATCCCGCTGACCATAAGGACTCAGATTGAGGAGCTTAATATTCCTGCCCCCATAGCCAATATTACGGCGTCCTTCGGGGCCACCATCGGCCAGAACGGCTGCGCCGGTATTTATCCGGCGATGTTGGCGGTGATGGTGGCGCCGACTTTCGGTGTGGACATCGACGTAGGATTTATTACCAGCCTGCTGCTGATCATCGCCATTGGTTCTTTCGGTATCGCGGGAGTGGGTGGTGGCGCAACCGCTGCGGCCCTGGTGGTATTGCCGGCCATGGGTTTTCCGGTGACAATTGCCGCCCTGCTTATCTCCATCGAACCCCTGATCGACATGGCACGCACCGCACTCAATGTGAACGGCGCCATTACTACCGGCGTAGTCACCACGCGCTTGTTAGGGGATAGGGCCAAGATCGAGTCAGGCCAGATGGCAAATCCTGGCCTGGGAGAAAACTAAAACAACGCCGGCATCAGTGTAATCATCACTGATTTCATCTGGGAACTTCGGGCATCGTTGATGGTGGGAAAAATTCACAGTCAGCCCTGACCGTGGATCATTACCGACGGCAGGGATTCCTGACCGACAGTTAGAATCGACAGGCGGGAAAATCCTCATGCGACTTGTTTTTACCCTGCTTCTATTTTCCCTGATCGGCGGCGCCTACGCCCAATCCGGCTTCGACGTATTCGAGTCGAGTATCACCGAAATTCAGACTGCGCTGGAGCAGGGGGAAACCACCTCGACGGCATTGGTAGTCCAGTATCTCGCCCGCATTCAGGCCTACGACAAGCAAGGCCCAGCCCTTAACAGCATTATCCGCATCAATCCCGCAGCCCTGGAGCTGGCCGCGTCACTAGATGCGGAGCGCGAAGCTTCCGGTGCCCGCAGTCTGTTACATGGCATTCCCATTGTCGTAAAAGACAACTACAACACCGTCAGTATGCCAACCACCGGCGGCTCGGTGGCACTGGCGAATTTCAGGCCCACGGTCAATGCCACCCAGGTCGATAAATTAATAGCGGCCGGCGCGATCATTCTGGCGAAGACCAATCTCCATGAATTTGCCTATGGCATCACCACCGTTAGTTCCCTGTTGGGTCAGACTCGCAACCCCTATGATATTCGTCGGGTACCTGGCGGATCGAGTGGTGGCACTGGGGCGGCCATCGCCGCCAGTTTTGGTGCCATCGGCCTAGGCTCCGATACCTGTGGTTCCATTAGAATCCCTTCGGCTTTCAATAATCTGATCGGGCTCAGACCGAGCAAGGGCCTGTCCAGTATCTATGGCGTCATGCCCCTGTCTCACACCCAGGATGTGGCCGGGCCTCTGGCCCGCAGTGCCGAAGATCTGGCCATCGTGCTGGATATCGTCAAGGGCTATGATCCCAATGATGAGGCCACCGGGGTAATGAATGGCAGGGACCTACCCGGCTTCCTGGAACAACTCGGTAGCATCGACCTGAACGGGCTGCGCATCGGCAAATTAGGCAGTTACCTGGAACGCGCCGATAGCGATGTGCGGGAGGCAATCGAGGCAGCACTTCAGTGGTATCAACAGCAGGGTGTGGAGATTGTGGAGGTGGAAATCCCGGAACTGGCTTCCCTGATTTCCGGCTCGGGAGTTATCGGTCACGAATTTCGCGTCGATCTGAATCAGTATCTGTCCGCATTCATGAGCCCGGACGTACACAGTCTCGCCGACATCGTCGATCGTGGTCTGTTCCACCAAGCCGTTCGCGGCGTCCTCACTCGCCGCCGTGGCGCAGAGCTGAATCAAGAGCGCTACCAGGCTGCGCTGGCGACGCGCAGGGTACTACGTCAAGCCGTCGAGACGGTGTTCGCCGACAACGATCTGGATGCGATCGTCTACCCGCCGATTGGCCAGACTCCGGTCTTTATCGGTGAATCCCAGCCCGGTAATAACTGCAGTATTGCCGCCCATGCTGGCTTACCGGCGCTTTCGATGCCGGCCGGATTTAGCGACGATGGCTTGCCTATTGGCATGGAATTATTAGGCAAGTTCTTCGATGATCCACGACTGCTGGCGATTGCCTATCCCTATGAACAGGCACTGCGGACCCGCCAGGCGCCATCGACAACACCCGCCCTGGAGGCAGGGCTGGCGCCAGCCACCACACGCGTGAGCCTGTCTTTCCGGCGCGCTGGGGTGGACCTCGATGGCGGCTTCGAATTCGATGTGTTGACGAATCGTCTGAATTACGAGCTGGCACTGGGTGCCGGCAACACCGCGGGCGTCTACGCCGTTACCCTGGTAATTGAAGCCGAAGCCGGTGCCGAATTAGCCGGTCCGGTAGTGCTCAACATGCTGGGACCCGATACCCGGGAAGCATCGGGCAGTTATTTCATGAGCCCACAATTTCGCCAGGCCTTCGATGAGGAGCGCGTGTATCTGAAGGTTTTTGCCCCCGGCCTGCCCCCGGCCGGCGCCATGCAGCCGTTGCGCTGAGCCCCCTCGGTTGCTTTATATTGTAGGCTAATCTAAGCTGCTAGGCGGAATGTCTTACAACTCCCAACAAGAGGAGGTCGGTCAAATGCGACGACTTATCTTTGCAAGAATGATTGGTTCAGTGCTTTTAGGATTGCTCGGCGCTTCGGCCCTGGCGCAACAGAATGGCGTTGAGCTGGATTTCGATTATTTCAAGAATGAAGTTCAGCCTGTATTTCTCGTCAAGAGAGATGGCAATATCCGCTGTATTCAATGTCATACTCGCAGCAGCGGTTTCAGAATCCAGGCGCTTGAAGAACATCGATTGTTCTTCACCGAAGAACAGTCCCGCATGAATTTTGAATCGGCCAGTCAATTTGTTTTGCCCGGTGCGGACCCCCTCCAGAGTCGATTCCTGACCCACGCCCTGGCAGTGGCTGCGGGAGGCGATCCCTTCCACGGTGGTGGCAAACACTTCCCTTCACAGGACGATCCGGAATGGCGCATCATGGCGGACTGGGTTGCCGGTGCTACCCATCGTCGCACGCCGTCTGATGTGGTTGTACGCATAATCCAGACCAACGCCGCCGGGGACAACTCCTCGATCATCGACCCGGTTACCAACGAGATAGTGGGCGAGATTACCGACATCGAAATTCCTCACGGCATCGTCGGTGCACCGGATGGTTCCCAAATCTATATCACCAATGAGTCCATGCACAGCCTGGACATCGTTGATTCGAGAACCCTGCGTGTTAAACGCCGGATTCCACTCAGTGGTCGGCCGAATAATGTGGCGGTAACCAGCGATGGCAGCAAGGTTTATGTCGCCATCATGCAGATGCCGGGAGCCGTAGATATCATCGACGTGGCGTCTATGACAAAAATCAAAACTCTACCAGTCAATGGTGCAATACATAATGTTTATGTGACGCCGGATAGTCGCTATGCGGTGGCAGGTTCTATTCAGACCAGAACTATCAACGTAATCGATACCGCCACCGATGAAGTGGTGTGGGAGCTGGAAATGGACGCCGGCATCAGACCCATGACCTTCAGCACCAATGCCGATGGATCTACCAAGAGTATTTTTGTGCAACTATCTGGCTTCCATGGCTTTGCGGTGGTGGATTTTGCCAGGCAAGCCGAGGTTGCTCGAGTAGAACATCCGGCGGTGCCGGGTCAGGAAGCCCACTATGATGGTTTGCAGGGCGCACCTGCACACGGCCTCGGTGTTTCTCCCGATGGCAAGACTGTCTGGTCAACCAGCAAGGTATATAGCCATGCCTATATTTATTCCCTGCCGGAGCTGGAACCCCTTGGCAGAGTCTTTGTCGGGCAGCACCCGGAGTGGGTCACCTTCACCCCGGACGGCAAGACCGCCTATATCGGCGCGGCGGGCGACAATGTGACCTACGCGGTGGATGTGGAGAAGATGGAAGTGGTTGCGGTGATTCCCGTGGGCCAGGTGCCCAAGCGAGTTGCTACTGTGTTGATGGCGGTGGATTAAGGCAGCTCTGAACAATGCAGTGATGCCTTAGGAACGAAAACTGCTCGTCACTCGGGTCATCGCCATCCCCCCGACGGTCAGGGAATAATCACCGTGATGTCGAGGCTGTAGTCTCCGGTCTCGTCCGCAGAGAAACTGCTAACACCTATCCAATAGGTGCCGGGGGGCAGTGATTGCTGAATGCGAGAATCGGTGCTGGATTCGGAGCGGTCGTCGTTCTCCAGGACCAGGCTGCCCAGGGATTGATCCGGCAATATCTCCACCACCAGCAGGTAGGTGTCGAATTGCGCTGAGCTCAGGTCGAACTGCAGATTGGTGGTGTTCACCACGTCGAATTGATATAGATCGAGGAAGTTTTCCGCAAACAGAAAATCGGTACTGCTGAGACTGCCCTTGATTTTTGGGTTCGGATTGACCTGAACTTCAGCGCCATAGATAGATTCAAATGCCCCAAAAGACGATGTGGTACTGGTGGTAGAGGTCACCATCGAGACATCGTAATCTCCTACCTCACCGACACCTGCACTACTGGCACCCAGCCAATAGGTGCCAGCCTGTATGTTTGCACTGATGCGGGAATTGCGGCCGGGGCCAGAATCGTCATCGGAAAAGGTGAAGGCGTCTATGGTGTCCTGGGTCGAACTCACCCTGACCAGATACAGGAACGGATCGATAGTGCTGGAGTTAAGTTGTATATCGACGGTAGAATCGTTGGCAAAGGTAAACTGGTAAATGTCGAGCAAGCGGCCGTCCAGGTCTGCATCCGTATTCCCGAGGCTGCCACTGAAATTAATCGTGTCATCGGGGCCGCTGACCTCAGAAGTGGTAGGCACGTTGATATCGATTCCATAAATAGTGGCCAGTGTCACACCCGCTCCATAAAGAAAATTCGCACCGGCAATATCATCCGCCTGCAGGGAATCGATCTCGGTGGCGAAGGGCTGCATGATGGCTTCGATTTCCTCACTGACATGCCTTATACCGATTACATGGCCGAGTTCATGCAGAGCAACTCGCTGGAAATCGGCGGTGTTATCGAAGTGTAGTGGACCACCATAAACATCCCAGGG
>JADFIJ010000082.1 GCA_022566775.1 Pseudomonadota bacterium
CTATGGTGTCTTCACCACGCAGGCCTTCCAATACAATGCGGATTTTTTCTTCGGCTGAGTAGTGTCGGCGGGTGGCCCGACGAATATCTCGAATAGTCTTCTGGGCACTGCTTTTCTTTCTCATCATCACTTCCTCTTGGAGTTAACGATGAGCCAATACTGTCTCTTAGGCAAACAGGGGATTATGTCCAACTAGGGCTGACGGGATACAGTTCCGAGTTCCCGGTATTTCCATAATCCAACTGGTCAGGCGCTTCTGTAGAACCTGGGCCATCATCACGACGCTGGAGTTGTTCTTTAACGAGTTTTTTTAGCAGCACGTTACTCCATGGCTTAACAACAAATTTGTGAATAATTCCAGTGTTAAATGCGTCCGTCACGCTGTCAAAATCCGCGTACGCACTAATCAAAATTCGACGCACATTTGGATAGTTAGCCTTTATCTCTGAAAACATATCAGTCCCTAGCATGACTGGCATACGTTGATCAGCGATGATCAAATGGTACTCCTTCTCCATACACTGACTAAGTGCCTCACTAGTTCCGCACACGCACTCTATCTCGTAGTCTGGTGAGCGCAACATCCTGGCTAGGGATTTGAGAACCAGTTTATCGTCGTCTACTATCAGTATTGAGTACATAGGGTCATGCTCCCATTTAGATGCTCTAAGTAGTTGAGTATATGCAGAATAAAGCCTACCACCTCCCTAGTCTACACATTACTTTGTCAGGAATTATTATCCCGCTCGCTCCAAAATCTCCTCAATTCACTACCGCATTAGCCATTCTTGCGATTTGTTCGTGATCCGTTCGCCCTTTAAGTTGTCATTGGCCATCTCAGGCCATAGCTCATCCCGCCACCTTCCCTGGCAGCAAACAACAAATCAGAAATTTAGGAATGCTCAAACATCTCGATCTGTGGTGGTGCACGGCTTGGGGGCAGCGGCGCCGTGCTGCCAATAACGGCTTTCTCCTTAAGATGTTTAAGAATCTTTTCGATGATCGCTGGGTCTTCTACGCAGGCGATGACATGCAAGGACGCATTAATGCCGCGGGCGCATGGATGCGCAGGAGCGGCGATCTTGACTGGGCCCTGGCATTTTTCACAGACTTCGATATCGATATGGCCTACAGGGATGTAGGTCAGGGGCGTGAGCAGGACGCGGAAGCTTTGAACACACGTTTTAGCCTTTGCTGCCAGGTCATCGCCGCATGCCGCTCTGCCGCTGTTTTCTCATCCCAGGCTCGCGGCTCTTGCTCTTTCCGGCCCCTGCCCCGTTTGGCGGGCGTCGCATGAATTCGGTGCTTGCTGTTGGGGGCGAAGACTCCGTGGAAACGGGTGAGGTTGACTCTGGGCTTTGGCACCAGGGCGGCCAGTCTGGCAATAAAATCAATCGGCTCGAATATGACATGAGTAGTGCCATTACGGTACGGTGTCTTGAGTTCATAGCGAATCTTGCCGGTGGAGGTCAGTGACAGGCGCTTCTCAGACACCGCCGGACGGGAAATGTAACGGCATAGCCTTTCTAGCTTATCCCGTTGATGGGCTTTGGCTGCCACTCCAGCGTGAAGACTGAACCCGGCTAGCTTCGCCACGCGTTCGGAGCCCGGTGGTAAATCTGGTTGGGGTGGTATAGTTTGCAAGGTCAACACCTGGCCTACAGGACGTAGGTCAGGGGCGTTAGCAGGACGCGGTAGCTTTGCGGCCACGCTGCGGACCCATGGCTATGCGATAAGTCACATGCAGAACGGAATTAGAGAGGCACATTCGACAATGCAACTGCATCTTTTCAGGCACGGCCAAACCAACTGGAATGAAGAACGCCGGGTCCAGGGCCAGAGCGAATCGCAATTGACCGAACTGGGCATAGAACAGGCAAAAGAGTTGAATAAACGAATTCAGCATCTGAAATTTGACCAGGTATATTGCAGCAGTAGTGTGCGCACACGGCAGACTGCAGATCACGCCTTCGCCGATTTTGAAACGCAGATAGAATTTCTGGATTCCCTGCGGGAAATAGATCTTGGTCCCTGGGAAGGGCACTTGTATGATGACATCGCAGTCCGTGATCCTGTTTCCTTTAAGCATTTCTGGGAACAGCCACATCTATTCGATGTAGAGGGTGCCGAGACCTTCTATCAACTACAGGAACGGGCGGTCGGCGCGGTAAGCAAAATGCTGAAACAGTTTGTCTCCCGCAAGGTAGCCATCGTCAGTCATGGCGCGCTGATTAAGTCGCTGCTGTGCCACTTCCAGCGACGGCCCATGAGTGAGCTGTGGGCGCCACCCACTATGCACAATTGTGCACATAGCATCATCGAACTCAATGCGGATGGCAGCGGTCATATAATTCAATATGCCGATCAAGCAAGCCCTGAGGAACAATAAAGATGAATGATGAAATCGTCAACGGTGCACCGAACAAGGTTAAACTTACTCTAAACATCGCGTCCATCGGGGTCTTGCTGGCGGGAATTGGCATAGGGATAGTAACCCTGGCCGCAGCCGCGGGTATCTGGCTGGGTCTTTGGGATTTCCGCAGAGGCTTCGACCTGCTTCGAATCTCGAATAATTACGGCGATATTATTGCCTGGATCGGGCTGTTTGGGACGCTTGCCATCGTCGTCGCTGCCAAGCTATTCGACACCGGTAATGTGATCAGATTGGGCGGACTGGCTGCCATCGGCACCCTGACTGCGTTCGTGGCCTACTCTATACCGGAGAGCTTTCGCCCCCCGGTCGGTGTCAACTATCCCCCCATTCATGATATTTCCACGGATCTGAACGCGCCACCAAATTTCGTCGATGTGCTGCCACTCAGGATCGATGCAGCGAACACGGTAATCTACGGTGGCTCCAATAACATGACCCCGGAGCGCCTGGCACAACTGACCGCCGAGGCCTATCCTGACCTCGTTCCCCAACATTATGATGCCGCGTTCGATGAGGTATTTGACCGTGCGCTGGCGGCGGTGGATCGGCTCGGCTGGGAATTGGTCTCGACTGCAAGATCGGCTGGTAGAATCGAAGCCACGGACACCACGCTGTGGTTCCGCTTTAAGGATGACATCGTGATCATCATCGCAGCTCAGGGCAATCAGACCCTGGTCAATGCTCGGTCTGTGTCCCGTGTCGGCACCGGTGATGTGGGTGCCAACGCCATCAGGCTGCGGGCATTTTTCGCACTGCTTTAGGGCACCTCTGAATATTACAGCGATGCTTTAGCTTTTCGACCCAACGATTTTCCGCACAGAGAATCGGCTTGAAGCCCGTGGGCCACCATCGACGGGTCCCGGCCTGCGCTATCGAATATGCTATGCTTGCCTTTCACAATACTTCCTCTCCAGCAGCAGAGCATCCTCATTGCGCGACAAAGTTAAAAACCTCAGTTTATTCGCCGTGATCGCCCTGCTGGTTACCGCCTTATCGCAAGTCATTGGCTACTGGGTTGACGCCAATATCGCCATCAATTCCACGGTCGAGATCAACAGCCTCATTCACCTGACTCACGTCCGCAATTTCGGCGGCGTGTTTGGCATGTTTCAGGGCAAGGGCGGGTTATTCGGACTGGTCAGCATAGGATTATTGCTTGCTGTCACGGCTTACCTGTGGTTCAGCGATACGGTGAAGCGCTATGAATTTGTCTGCTTTGGTTTCATTGTGGGGGGAGGCACCAGCAATATTGTCGATCGTTTGATACACGGCAGCGTCATCGACTTTATCGACATTCAGCACATCCCTTACTGGAACTATGTATTTAATACAGCCGACGTGATGGTACATGTGGGAATATGGCCCTTGCTTTTCTTCAGCCTCTTCCTCGACAAAGAAGAATCCGGGCTTACTTAAGCACTCGGGCACAGCTCCGGGCAATCAAAAAACCCGACCACCGTAATGGTGGTCGGGCCTGTGTGCTGGTTCTGCTTCTCGATCGGTAGCTACATACGAAAGCAAATTGTGTAGACTTCATCTTCCGAATACACCCCGCCACCAGGCATAACGGTGTTGGTTGGCGCGGTATTGACGCCACTAGTCCCCGGCGTAGCACGCACGCCGCCGGTCGCCCCGGAGCCATCATCTAACTGGCCATCGATTGCAATCGCGGCGGCACCCGGTACCTGGCTAAGACAGATTTTATTGCCCGCCAGACCACCGCCCATAACATCCACGGTGACGCCTAACAGACCCCCCCAGGAATTGCCTGGCAGAGCCGCAATCCCGGTATCGGTGGGATCACCGGAGATAAATCCTGACGCCTTTAATTGGCGCCAGAAAGGACCACCCTCGCCGGCACCGGTAAACGTCTGGGCCAAGGTTATTTCCAGCGTACCGTCAGCGTCGCCACCAATATTCGCGCTGTTCCAGCTCGCTCCGCGGGCCTGAATCGTCGCCGTAGGCCCATCATCTCCTGGTAACCGTCCATATCGATCCTGATAGGCGAAGGTGGCTGCCGAGGCGCCGTTGAGGTCTTTAACTGCCTGTTTGACACGGGAATTCTGGATCAACTGCTGTCCTTGCAGCACGCCGCCGATCAATAGACCAATAATCACCAGGACGATGGCGATCTCGATCAGGGTAAAGCCTTTTTGCTTGCTTAAAGTGTTCATTGAGCCTTGCATTGTTTTTATCCCCCTGGGAATAAAGTCTGTATTGCCTTGTCCAATTTTTTAGTCTAACTGCTTGAAAAATAGGGTTTTTCCTGAAATATAGCACCAATATATAGAGCCTCGGCCAGGGGCGCAATATGTAGGTTTTTTTTACACAGATCTCGGCAGACTAATCACAAAGGTCATCGCTGAGTCTGTCGGGGCCACGACCTGCAATGTCCCTCCTGCCCCCGTAACTAGCTGCCTGGCATGGTATAGCCCAATGCCCAGCCCATCCCCTTTTTCGCTCCAGAAGGGCTCAAACAGGCGCTCTGGCCATAAACAGGGCCGACCCTGGGTGTCCCGCACCGAAATCTCCACCGCAGCCTCCCGCTGCGCAATATTTATCGCTATAGCAGGCGTTGAAGCAGGGTCTCTGCGGACCTGGTCTATATAGTTGCCGAATAAATTGTCAAAGATGCTGTTTAAGGACTGTTCGTTTATTAGCGCCTCGCCCTCACCCGTAATTTTTATCTTCAATTCATGTATATCTGCTGATTTGTTGAAAGCTTCACGCAGATTTACCGGTTTCATGTCCTGCTTGGGGATTTGACTGTTGAGCGTATCCAAAAATCTTTCCGAGCGATCTCTCAGGGTTGGCATGACCGTTCGCAAGCTGTTCAATATTTTCTCTTCCTGGCCTGCGGGGATGTGTTCCAGTTGTTCAGCCATCAGGCTGATCAGCTGAATGATGTTCTTCATGTCATGTTGCAGAAACACAGTCAGCTTCGCCGCTTGCGTAAAAGCCCCCCGGACCGAGCCCAGCTTTACCCACATATCGGTGTAGAGAAGCAGAAAAAAGCTCTCTGACAACACCGAACTGAAATAGCGTTGCTCGAATCGACGTTTGCCGTCATAGAGCTTTACTACCAGGGAAATATCATCTACTTCGAGTTTGCGGCGAATGAAGATTTCGCCTTGCTCGCCTTCGACTCTGGAAATCTTCGATCCAAACCAATCGAGTTGCCAGCTAATACCTTTGAATCCTGCCTTGGCCAGTGGCTCCCAGCAGTGACGAAGAAAATCTGGCAAATCGAAACCCATCTCTTCGTTGAGGGTAACCAGTTCACTGGAGATCCGCGCCCGCCGCGTGGCCTGACCGAGCAGCCAGGTGGTGGCCAGAATGATACTGATGCCGATTAAGATCAGATAGGGATAGAGACTAGCCATGGTCGCGTTTGATTCCGAATTTCTTCAAGAAGTAATAGATACTCTCTCGCTTCAAGCCCAATCTGGCTGCGCTTTGGTAGACATTGAATTTGGTATCCTTGAGAACCTGCCGCACCAGTTTTTCTTCTGCTTCTTCCCGTACCGCCTTCAGCCCGTCCGCGACCTTGGCGGTGATCTGTAATTTGGTGAGCCCCTCATCGACTGACAGTTTTTTTTCTTTCTGGTAGAACAGCACCGCCCGCCGCACAGAATTGCGAATATCTTCAGACCGGGATGGCTTGGCGAGAAAGTCGAAAGCCCCCTCCTTGATGGCAGCGAGCGCAGAACTCTCTTCATCTTGACCCGTGAGCACAACGATCTTGGCAGGATACAAATCGTCCATCACAAACCTGATCACCGCCAGGCCCTCGGAGGTGGTATGGGGCGAAGGGGGCAGGCCCAGGTCGAGAACGATTACAGCAATATCTGCATCTTGTTTCAGGACCGCCTCGGCGGTCGCTTTGCTATCGGCTTCCTGAACGTGGTAATCGCTAATCTCCAGCACATTCCTCAACACGTGGCGCAGTGCTGGATCGTCTTCGACCAGCAACACGCGGGCCGCAGGCGCCTCAGCTTCGTCAACGCCGACCCGATCCGATGGCTCTATATCTGATTGTTTCGACTCTTTAATCATCGTTCAATAATCTTCCACGTTGACGACAGTCGCAGGACCTTCCTCAGCCATTGTCATTAGGGAAGTTGTCCTGCCGATATCATCCTGGTGAACAGGATACTGGGTGATATCCAGATAATCAGATCGTCAAACACATCTTCGATGTAACCGGTAGCAACAAAGTTGACGTCATTGCCGTGGCGATAGCCATTGATGGTGACTTCGCCAGAATTTTCCGTTGCGTCCACATCGGCTGCCGTGAACGAATCCCAGTCGGCGCCAAGCGACATGATGACGGCAGGCAGCGCATCTGCGATCACCACAGCACAGGCAGCGGCACCACACACCCTGAGACTGTCAGTGGCATTAAGCATCGTCGTCATCGTCGCTGAACTGATGCCATTGGGTGAGGTGTAGGCATTGTCATTGGCTGGATTATTGGCCGTGCTAACCGAGTAGCGATACGGACTGAGCCATGGGTCCATGAATAAGCCGGTAGCATTCACGGTCCCACTCAAACCCAGGGTTGCCGAAGGCACGAATCCGTGCTGCTGGTCACAGGCCGAGCCTGCAGTACTGCCTCCCACCGGAGATTCCAGGCCATTGCTGGTGGTAGTGGCGGGGCAAGGTAGTCTCCCCGTGGCTTGGGCGAAACCGTAGAGTGCCGCAGCAATTTCATCCAGGTCTCTTTCGGCGTCATTTCGTGAATTGATTTCCTGAGTTTGACTCAGGGAGACCAGGAGTCCACCCATCATTAGTGAAACAATGACAAGCACCACTGCCATTTCCAGCAAGCTAAATCCATCAGAGCATGAACTGAAATGCCTGAGTGTCTTCAACATCTAGCACCAGTTTTCAGGATACGATTGGTGCCAAAATTTAGGGTATAGATGATGTTGCAGGCCGTAAATTGCACCGACCCACTGTCATTGGAAATTTGCGTATAATTTGAGACCGAGAACCAGTCATTGCTTATAAACCAGCCGGGCATGGGGTTCAGCGCACCGCCTCCACCGCCTTTGCCGCCTTTACCTCCCTTTCCTCCCTTGCCTCCTTTACCTCCCTTACCTCCTTTGCCTCCTTTGCCACCGCCACCACCGTCGGCTATTGCATCGAGAACATCTTCAAATTCATTCTGGTCTGCCGGGTAGCCGCCGCTAATGGCATGAAAATCATCCAGCTGAATTCTTATTACTTCCGCGACTCTGGCGGTAACAGGCGAGAAAATGTCTGAGAGCGTTATTGCAATCACTCTATCATCAAAATTGTTGGGATCGAGAGGGTCACTGGTTACAAAATCGGGTCCGGCTACATTACCCGCCTCCAAATAATTCAAGCTGTTGTTGTTATTGCGCGTTTGGGTAGCGTTGGCTGGTTCTGGTGCGATCAAGATGGCGGCGATACCGCCCCGGCCGTCCAGGGTCAAATTACCTACGCTGGTGGTATTAAGTGCTGCCGTCGGCAGGCGCAGAAAGTTGCGCGATACTGTATACCAAAACTGCTGTCCGATGTCGTTATAGTAGCTTGATACCGGGTAGACATCGCCGGATGGCACGGTAATGGAAGTTGGTAAGCGGCCGATGGGAGCGTTGGGGCAGGGATCATTTTGCGCACCGTTACCGTTGGTATCCGGGCACATCAGATGCCCGGGACCAGCGCTTGACGCGCCATTGTAATCGGCATAGTGGACGGCGTAGGATATCAACGCTTCTTTCGCCTTACTCAGTGCGTTTGTTGTATTAGTACCCTCCTCTAATGATACTTCGTTATTACTTAACACACGCATCAACATACTAACGCCTGCCAGCAACAGGACAGAGACCATGAGGAGCAAGATAACACCGCGTTGATGTCTGCCCGATGCTCTAAATAGTTCGTTTTTGGAACGTAAAATCATTTAATTTCGGAACCCAAATCAATCACCAAATTATTCTACTTGCGGAGAGTTAATCTCTGTTTCGTCAATTATAACATTGTCCGTGTCCTGCGACGTAGCCGTCCCCGCCGCAACATCTTCCACGTCCGTCATCGGCACCAATTCCACTAGCACCTCGGGCCGTACCTGATAGCTTTCCAGCAGGGTGCCGGTGCTCAAATTTAAAACCTGCCCGGGTTTTACCTGAAAAACTTCACCCGTTAGTGGGTTACTTATTCTCAACTTCCCCTGGTCGAAGGGAGAGAGTAATTCCATGTTATCGGGCAGGTCATCTTGATGAATCGGCTGCCCGTTTATCCACACGGTATATTGTCCATCCCGCTGCTTCACGGCGCCAGCCAGCGTATAGATAATATCCGGCGGCGGCGCTTCTTCCCTGAAGATATCCTCGAAAACCGGAACATCGACACTAAGTATTTCCTCGTCGTTAGCGGTGAGGTCACCACGTTGTCGAATCCGGTCCAGTTGTTCGCGCAAAGTTGGAGATGAAAATAAACGCTGGACGGATTGGGCCGTAACATCGCCAGATAATAACATCGTTGGCAGACCCAAGACGAGGGCAAGCACCATCGCCCCTGGCCAAATTGCTGTTGCTGCGGTGTTATCAGTCATAACATCATCGTTCTAAGAAGTCGTCGTCGCTTCCCGCCTAAAGGTGAACCAGTAAAAGTCACAGTCGGCAATCTGGTGTGGCACTATCGATAGTTCATCCTCAGGGAGTAGTGCAAGGTCGGAAATATTGCAGCGACTGGTAACGATAAGCCTGCCTGTCTGCAAAAAATCGGCCAGAAACCTTGTCAAATCCTCCTCATGCAGCAAGGGCAAGCTGAGACTGATAAAGGTAGTCCGCACCGATATCTCCTCATCGGGAAATTCAACCGCCGCGTTGTATTCTAATGCGGTTTGCTGTTGTTCGCTTATCTGTACACTGATTGGAAATAGTTTGTGCCTGGTTCGAATGGTTCCAATTTCGCTGAGAATAGCCACCCGGTCCTCTTCATCCATCACAGTATTGGCGACCATGGTGTTAAAACTCT
Source organism: Pseudomonadota bacterium (assembly GCA_022566775.1). Taxonomy (GTDB): domain Bacteria; phylum Pseudomonadota; class Gammaproteobacteria; order Pseudomonadales; family Pseudohongiellaceae; genus UBA9145. Next base: position 9,443 of record JADFIJ010000082.1, read on the forward strand.
CAATGTTTTCAATAATTATTCGCTCGGATTCCGCGATGGCCTGTACCTGTCCTGACAGCAAATCGAACCCCTCGAAGGCTAGCTGTTCCCGTCTCTGTATGCTGTCTCTGTACAGATTGGCAGCTACAATCACGCCTATACAGAGGCATATTAAAACCGCCGTCACGATCAGCGGCCACTTCAACCAAAGCACATCCTGTTTTAACTGTCGCGACGTCAATGCCATTGTCAGGTCTCCTTCCTGACATTCACCGCGAACTCAACATCAACTACTTCATCGCTGATGATGGTACTTACTTCAGCATCCGGTCTCGTTTCTATTGGCATCACTATTGGAGAAACTGTAACCCCTTCTATCTGGCCCAGGTCGTCTATAAACTGCCGCAGGGAGCGGTCTGATTCCTGAATGTTGGTGGTACCGATGAGAACGCCATGAATTTCAACATTGATTTCCAATTGCTCGTTCAACATGGCTTCGGTGAAGGATATCCCCTCCACCAATGGCGCCAGGCTCCACTCCACGGAAGACAGCTCGATAGCCGGTTGAATTGCGATGACCCGGGCTATTCCTGCCAACAGCAGAGTAGGGGAAGGCGACTGTGTTTGAATCAACTCGTAGTTGCTTACTGCTAATTCCATGGCTTCTGAAGGAATTGGGGTTTCCGGAAACTGAGCCCGCAGTGCATCATATTGACGCTGCATAGGAACTACGTCCCGACTCAATTGTGCGATCCTGCTACTGCGGTCCAGGACATCGAGTATAATCGGGGTTGAAATCGATGCCCCAGCCACCAACACCGTCAACATTAAGGCAATCACCAGTTTTCTGGCTTGTCTCAGTTGATGGAATCGCAGCGCTGCTGCTGGGGCGTATATATTTGCGAATGCGCCCTTGCGAACACCCCAATCCAGGCACAACAGATTCGCGGTAATCGTGTCCGGGGCCCCACTAAAGTTATCGATCCCCATCATTTCTATGGAATTATGATGTACGATCTTACTGAATTCAGAGCTTGCGGGGATGTCTTCGAACGCGGCGTCATCCAATGTAGGAGTGATGATATGCACATCCAGCTTCTGATCGAAACCAAGCAATCCTACCCGCTCCAAATAGTCTCGGGATTGATTACAGGAGTCGATGATTGCCGCTGCCAGATCGGCATCGGGATCATTGGGCAACGGCGTCAGCCGACTGAACATCATCTTGTCGCCAATCATTAGCGACTGCCTGATTCCCGATGTTTCCCAGTTCACCAGCAAAATGGCATCGCTAGTCAACAATGCAAAATCTCTGGCGATTTTAGTAAGCACATAGGCTGGTGTGGTGATGCCCTTGATGGATATCTCTTCATCCAGCAGTACTTTTATCCAGGGTTCTATAGCCTGGCTTTTTGTAATAGCACTAAACAAAACCTTGTCGTCGCGGCGCCCAGAATCCTCCCTGCCTAAAATTTTTGCCGAACGGTATTCGGCACCGCGAAAATGTTGTTGGGCTTTTCGAGCCAGGAATTGCTTACGATCAAACAGGTTTACATGGACGCTATTCTCGACGACAAATTCTTCCGCAACCGAGTCGAGCAACAAGGTAACCGGCACTGGGGAGTGGCTCGCCAGATAATCCCGAAATTCCTCGCGCCCGGAATCTGCATCGGAAAAACTGGCGACTTGCGCGAGTCTGCCGGCTTCACGCATATAAACCGTCAACCCGTCAAAATTAATCAGGAGCATGCGATTTTTGTTCAGTTTCAGAAATTCAAACATTCTTGCTCAGACGCCCCCAATGTCTAAAACTGCATGTTGCCGATGGAATCGTACACCGGGCCCATCACCGACAGCATAACCCAGCCCAGCAGGCTACCCAGGAACAGAGTCATAGCAGGTTGAATCATGGCCTGTACGTTTTCAATCGACTCCTGGATATCCCGATCATAGAAGTAACTAACGTTCGCCAGGGCTTTATCCAACTCCCCGGTGGTTTCACCAATCCTGATCATCCTGACTACCAGAGGGGGAAACAAGCCGGTGTCGTGAAAGCTCGCCGACACTCCCTTGCCTTCCTCAATGTCTTCCCGGGCTTTCGCCAGGGCATTCCTGACCGCCTCGTTGCCGGCTATGCGCTCGGTTATCTCTATACACTTCAACACTGGAATACCTGCACTGTACAGCATGGCAAAAAAGTTGGCGAAGCGAGACAAAATAATCTTTTTGAGAACCGGCCCAATCTGCCAGATTCTCAGTTTGAAGGCATCCACCTGATAGCGAACATCGCGATTAACGGCGGCCAGAGCACGCACTATCATAATCAGTACAAATGGAAGAATGGTAAAAAGATACCAGAATTTTATTAAGAAATCGGATGTCGCGATCAACATCTTGGTATGAAATGGTAGCTCCTGTCCTATGGTTTCGATGAAACTCACTAATTGAGGTACCAGATAGATCATTAGAAAACCTATCACTCCAAAAATTGCCGTACCCACAAAGGCCGGAAAAATAAGTAACTTCTTGGTAGACGAGATCAGCTCATCCTGCCACTTGATCATGGCATTCAGCGAGAGGAATACTTCCGGCAAGCGTCCACTCTCTTCCCCCGCACCAATCAAATTATAGAACATTTCATCAAAAACCTTGGGGTGTTCTGACAATGCTTCAGATAGTTTCTTTCCATTCTCGATATCTTCAATAATTTGGGCGATGATCACCCTGAATCTCGCGTTCTCTACGCTATCACGCAGATCAACCAGACCATCGATTATGGGCACACCGGACCGGGTAAGCTGTTCCATATGAAAGCAAAAATTAATCAGGTCTATACGTTTAATGCCGCCCCTGCCGACGGCAGATTTCTTCTCCTTGATAAATTTACACTTGATGAGATCCATGCCCATTCTGCCGAGCCGATTTTCGAGGTCAGCTTCATTAGCCGCCTCCAGCTTCCCAGATTGGGATCGGCCGCGTTTGTCGATTGATTTATATGTGTATAAGCCCATTTAACTACTCAATTCCCCAGCAGGGGGTTGAAAAACTATTACACTTGTCAATTCTGCGTTAAAAATTGGCTCAAAATGCTCATTTACTGCATGTAAACTCCGCTTTTTCGCCAATTTTTGCCTTGTCTTGACTGCGCTCATGACGTTTTTTAACCCCCTGCTAACCGGCTGCTAAGGTCCACCACCCGTGTAATTTCTTCCAGGGAAGTCCAACCGTCGAGGACACGACGGCAGGCATCATCCGCCAATGATTGTAACCCGGAATCGGTAGCTGCCTGCATCAACTCATGCGCCGGCGTTCCCTCGGTAATGAGTTTCTTGAGATGGTCGGTAATTTGGAGGACTTCGACGATCGCTGTTCGACCCTTATACCCGGTGAAATTGCATTTGTAACAACCAATTCCTTCGTAGATACGGATCTCATCATCTGCCGCTTCCAGCCCAAGCAGGGTCCGCTCCAGCTCTTCTGCTATCTTTTCTCCCTTGCATTGTTTGCAGAGCAGACGTAGCAACCTCTGGGCAATTATTCCAATCAGGTTGCTGGACAGGATATCCGGGATAACGCCCAGATCCTGCAGTCGTGGAATCGAGCCTACAGCAGAATTGGTATGCAAAGTCGAAAATACCTGATGACCCGTCATCGCCGCCTGAAACGCCATTTCCGCGGTGATGTTATCTCGAATCTCACCCACCAGTATCACGTCCGGGTCCTGCCGCATCATCGAACGTATGCCGTCGGCAAATCCCATCTTCGCCGATTCATTGATGGAGGTTTGTCGAATCATTGACATCGGATACTCAACCGGATCCTCCATCGTCATGATATTAATCGCCTCCGTATTAATGTGATTGAGTATGGAGTAGAGCGTCGTGGTTTTACCGCTGCCGGTAGGACCTGTGACCAGGATAAGGCCTTCTGGTTTGGCCAACATCATTTTGGTCGCCAGTAAATTCTCTTCACTTAAACCCAATGCTTCCAGAGGGACGATACCCTTTCGCCTGTCAAGCACACGTAAAACGATATTCTCACCATGGGTAGTTGGTTGAGAGGCAACTCGAAAATCTATTTGCCTGCCAATGAGTGACATAGAGACTCTGCCATCTTGGGGTGCTCGCGATTCGGCGATGTTCATATTACTAATTACCTTTAGCCTAACCACCATTGCCGGCCAGTAACTTTTGTGCAGACTTCGCACCTGGGTTAAGACGCCATCGATTCGATAACGAATGCGCAGGAAGGCTTCTTCTGGTTCGAAGTGGATGTCAGACGCATCTCTTTGAACGGCATCTGCCAATAGCGCATTCACCAGGCGCACCATTGGATGGTGGTACTGATCGCCTTCAATTTGCAGCGACTCGAAATCGACTTCGCCGGTTTCAATTTCCTGCAGGATACCATCGATCGATAAATCGAAGCCGTAGATTTCTTCGATGATGTCGACGATATCAGATTCAGCGCCAAGCACCGGCTTAATCTGAAGCTTGGTATCGTGCAACGCACGAATCTGATCCAGTGCAACGATATTATAGGTATCGGCCATCGCCACCGTGAGTTCGTGGGTATCCTGCTGATAGGACAGGGGCAATATTTTGTAACGACGGGCTATTTCCTGTGGCACAATCGGCATTGACT
>JADFIJ010000083.1 GCA_022566775.1 Pseudomonadota bacterium
GCATTTTCTATAGACGCTACCGGGTTTTTCAATACAACAAGCGACGCTACCTGGCCGGTCCTGCCCATATCGAGCACAGTCGATGTAGATGTCAGTGCTGTATTTGGGAAGGAGAACTACGAGGGTAGTTGCACTAACTCGGCATTCCTGTCTGTCGTCATGCGCGCACGCGGTAGCTAGACATCGACCCGGGCTGCCGATTCAAGTCGGCAGTTGTCCCACCAGCATATGGGGTTTAACCAGGGACCGCTCCAGCACATCGAACAGCAATTCGGTGAGGATGGCCAGACCAGCGGCTGGTATCGCCCCCTGTAATATCAAGCTGGTATCGTTCAAAGCCAATCCGGTAACAATAGGCTCTCCCAGGCCACCCGCGCCGATGAACGCCGCCAGCGTAGCGGTGCCGATAGAGATGATCGCCGCCGTCTTCACGCCGGTTAGCACATTCGGCAATGCCAGGGGCAGCAGCACATGCACGAGTTGCTGGCTGCGGGTCATGCCCAGCGCTTCGGCTCCCCGCTTCAGCACCGGATCGATAGTCAGCAGGGCAGTGATGGTGCTTCTCAGAATCGGCAACAGGGAATACATGAACAGGGCAATGATCGCCGTCGTCTGACCGATGCCAAACAGCGGTATCATCAGCGCCAGCAGGGCGATTGATGGCACGGTTTGCAGCAGGCCCGCGATATAAAGCATGGAGCGGGACAGGCGGCGGGAGCGGTAGATAGAAATCCCCAGAGGCAGGCCCACCGCACAACCCAAAAACAGTGCGATCAGAGTCAACTGAACGTGTATCAGGGTATTGCGCCACAGCCTGGACCACATTGAGGTCGCCGTCGCACTGGTATTGTCACTAAGTGCCACCAGACCCTCTTCCGCCAGAAACTCCCCCGCGACTTCGGCGAAGGATTTACCATCCAGCATCACTCGACCATTAAGATCGCGCATGCGGGCGTCATCAATTCGACCGGTGAGCCGATCTATGATATTGCGCGCGTCAACAGGCAATTCGGCGTTGATTAAAGGCGCGCCGAAATAGCGCGGGAAAAACTCCAGATCATCTTCCAGTAGTTGTAGATCGTAGCGATCGAGATCGCCATCGGTTGAATAGGCATCGGTTACATCGATAGTGCCGTCATCGATAGCCTGGTAAGCGAGACCATGATCCATTCCCGTTGGCCGCTGCGAAAAACCGTATGTGCTAACCAGGCCAGGCCAGCCATCGGCTCGATTGAGAAATTCGATGCTGAAGCCCATCTCGATGTCGGCTTGAGCAACCAGTTCCGATATAGTACTAATACCCAGCTGGTCTGCATATTCTCGTTTTATCGCAAGTGCATAGGTGTTATTGAAACCAAACGATGGCAATATTTCCACGCCCTCACCTGTCAACCGGGCATTGAGATTTTCGAGACTGGGCTCACCGTCGTAGTTGAGGATAACCTGGCCCAGTGTGCCGGTATACTCAACATAGACATCCACCTCCCCGGTACGCAATGCTTCATAGATGACCATGGTTCCAGTCATGCCAAATTTTCTGTCCACTTCGTAACCGGCGTGCTCAAATAATTGCGATATCACCTCGGCCAGCAGATAATTTTCATTGAAGTTCTTGCTGCCCACCGTTATCGAAAGCGGTTCATCGCTGGCCTGTGCCATTGCCGTATTTGCAATGAGGCACAGTGACATCAATAAACTCCGTAACACCGACAGAACCAGCGGGTTTGCAACGCACCATTTCATACTACTGGCCTCCGGCCTCAAACAGGGCCTGAACATAGTCGCTGGCCGGGTTATTCTGAATCTCTGCCACCGAACCCTGCTGCTCGATCCGGCCGTCGCACATCACGATAATTTCCTGTGCCAGTTTGATCGCTTCAAACATGTCGTGGGTAACCAACACCATGGAACGGGTTTCTGCATGCTGGAGTTTGAGGAATTCCCGATGAATGCTGTCGCGGGTCACCGGATCGAGCGCGGAAAAGGGCTCATCCAATAACAACAACGGTGGGTTTAGCATCATCGCCCGGCACAGACTCACCCGCTGTTGCTGGCCCCCTGACAGGCTGAAGGGGTAGCGATCACGCAGCTCCTGATCCAGCTCAAGTAATTGCATTAAGGCGTGAAAACGAAGCTCGGTATCTTGTTCCGACCATCGCTGCAGCGTTGCCATTAGAGTGATATTTTCGTATACCGACATGTGCGGAAATAGACCCGCTCCCTGCACGCTATAGCCAATTGCCAGACGATTGTCTGTAATATTCTGCGAGTTGATAGCCGATCCAAAAACTGAGACCTGACCCCGTTCAGGAATAATCAGACCGTTGGCGAGCTGAATTAGTGTAGATTTACCACTGCCGCTGGCACCGACGATAGCCGTGGTGATATTAGCGGTGATGCGCAGTGACAGGCCATCGAGTATGGTCTTATCGCCGTAAGACTTCGTGATATTGCTATACTCGATACAGGGAATTGGCATTACAAATTGCTGCGGTAAACCTGACGCGCCTGTTCAAACTGCCCGAATACATGGGCTCTCTCCTGCTCGGATCGCCATCCTGGCCAGTCAGCCGCCAACTCCTCCAGCTTGTCGATCCATCGCAGGGCATAGGCCGCCGCGTCTGGATTGTGGATTGGCTCATCCCCGACCTGAAACCACACCGGATTGGTGAATGCCTGCACATAGCCAACATCCATGGGAAATCGCTGCGCTGGATCACCTTCGGTGCGCAGATGACACCAGCCACTGCGTTCTATCTCCACCTCTGCCGATAAATCCAGGCTATTGCGATTGCCACCCAGGGGAAATTCTTCCACCACTTCACCATTGCACACCAACACCACCGCATCTAATTCTGTGACTGAGCGCAGGCGTCCACTAATGGTTACGATGCCACCGCCGGCGGGTAGCTCGATGGTATCTCCCGGCAAGGCGGTGCCCACTTCCATTTCCAATAAGGGCCCGGAGCTAACGAAGGCCCTGCCCCGCTTCAGCGCGTCGAACCACGCCTTCATGCCCAACCCCTGGTTGCCGGTATAGACATAGGTTCGTACCGAGCCGACTAATTTACTGCGGTGCAACGAGCTAATAGAGTCTTCGCCGCCCGTGGCCACCACGTGCAGGCCATTGTTCCAGACCGCGTACAGGGGAAAGAAGCCGGCACGACTGGCATCGGACAATTCCAAGGCATCGGTGGTCCCCAGCGCCGCGTCGACAATAAATCCTTTGCCACCACCAAGATTTCCCTCCAGCGGATCGGTCTCACCCAGATAAGGGTGGACGTAGCCGGTAAATGCTCCCTGTGCTTTCGCCTTGATTAACATATCGGTATTGCTGGGATACAGGCTCTCGATGGCGGTACCTTCATAGCCGGTAAGGAACGGGGAGATTAAGTGATCCCGCATGCCGAACATGAAGACATGACCATAGAAAGGCGGCCTGAATTCCTGACCCACCACCACGATCTGATCGGCCGTTGAGAGCGGATGTGCGCCCCCGCCAGGCACGAAATAATGATAGTCCAGTATGCGATTATCCTTATTGGCGACCTGTTCCAGCACCAGATCCTGATCTTCGGCACGGGACATCATCATCAGGTTTTCCAGGGTGTTGTGTAGGTTGCCTCCATAGTTGGCATGGACATGGGTGGAAGCGCTGTACCAGCCTTTGGCGCCCATGTCAGTCATCTGTTGCAACTCCACATTCAGTCGTGCCACCTCCCCGGCTTTGATTTCTACCGTCACTTCCTGAGGAAAATATTCGAATCCCTTAACCACGGTCAGGCTGGATTCACCGAGGGGCAGCATCAGCTCAAACTCGCCGGCATTGTGGAATATCGAGTCGCCACGAGAGCCCACCCGGGCATAGGCATCGGTGGGGGTGTAAAATTTTCCATCGGCGGCGCGCAGGTGAATTCGGTTGTGAGTCAAGGCATTGTTTGCCGCGTCCAGCACCCGCACCTTTAGCGTGCCCATGGGACGTTTATAGTGCTGCTCCCGGATTGCCACGGGCTTTATTTCACCACCATAGGTTTCCAACAGCATTAACCGCGAGAGCCCTGACTCGTTGCTGATGAACGCTATCCACTCACCATCCGGTGACCATCTTGGGTGAAAAGCATCAAACTCGAAGAAAGTCATCTTGTAGGGCTCACCGCCGACGGTCGGCTGCACATAGAGATTGTTATACTGGTCGGCGGAGCCGCTGGTGGAAGTGTAGACGAAGCGTTTACCGTCGATAGATACATCGGGACGGGTGCGGTAAAGGGTTTGCTCTGCCAACACGATCGTTGCCTGCAAGATGCCATTTTCGATGGCAGGAACCCGCAGCACATTTCCCGAGCCCAATGGTACGTCTCGATTCGAAATCAGCAGTAATTCATTACCACTGGGCAACCAGGTCGGCGCAATGTGCATATCCCAACGGCCGAAGTAGAGTCGGCTGCGCCCGAAGTCATGGTCCCGGGTTACGGCAACGGGATCGCCACGCCACTGACCGTTTTCGATTTCGCGCACATAGATATTGAAATAACCATTGGGCTTGGTAGACACGTAAGCTACCCGGGATCCGTCCGGCGAAAAAACCGGGTCGGTATAGATCGCCTGATCGTCGGTTAGTTTACTAATCTCGCCGGTCTCGGTGTTGAGAATCTCTAGCTGGATGCGTTGATGATCATAGTCTGCGGTGTAGATTATCCAGCGTCCATCCGCCGACCAGTCCGGTGAAGAATGATAGGCCTGGTTGTAAGTCAACTCGTAGGCAATGCCGTCTGTGGGTTTTACTTTCCAGATACTGCCCTGCATGGCGACGGCCAGCCACTGCCCATCCGGTGACCAGGCCGGTGCCCAGGGTGTTGAGCTTGGCGAAGGCGGAAAGTAGAAGTTGACCATGTAGTTGCCGCCACTGCGAGCCGCAGGATAAACCCCACTCTGGGCAACGAGGCTATCACTCAGTAACAGCATGGTGACAAGGCCAGCAAAAACAGTGATGAACTTGCCCCCGATGAATTTCCGTCTAGTGGATTGCATATCCGACTGGTCTCCCGCGGTTTTCTTGGACGCCGAGGCCAAGACTATCCCAAACTGAGATCGAAGAGAAACTGACCCCATTTCCTTAAACCCTGCCCATCGCAAAGCCCTTGGCGATATGATTTCTGACAAAGTAGATCACCAGGGCGCCGGGGATTATGGTCAACACCCCCGCCGCCGCCAACACCCCCCAATCCAGACCGGATGCCGACACCGTTCGGGTCATCACCGCACTGATGGGCTTGGCATCGGTTACGGTGAGGGTCCGGGCTATCAATAACTCAACCCAGGAAAACATGAAGCAGAAAAAAGCGGCGACGCCGATACCAGGTGCAATCAGCGGGGCAAAAATCTTGACGAAAAATTTCGGAAAAGAGTAACCATCGATGTAGGCAGTCTCATCGATCTCCTTTGGCACTCCGGACATAAATCCCTCCAGAATCCAAACCGCCAGGGGTACGTTAAACAGGCAATGGGCCAGGGCTACGGCGATGTGCGTATCGATCAAACCGAAGGCCGAATACAGTTGGAAAAATGGCAGCACAAACACCGCCGGCGGGGCCATGCGATTAGTTAGCAGCCAAAAAAACAAATGCTTGTCACCGACAAAATGATAACGGGAGAAGGCATAGGCGGCGGGCAAGGCCACACTTATGGCCATTACCATATTCATGACAACATAGATCATGGAGTTGATATAGCCGTTGTACCACGACGGATCGGTAAAGATGGTTATGTAGTTATCGAAGGTGAAATTCTGTGGCCACAGACTGAAGGTAGACAGGATTTCCTGATTGGTCTTGAAGCTCATGTTCAATAGCCAGTAAATCGGTAGCATCAGGAACACGATATAGAGTATCAACACCGCCAGTTTTAAATGATGGTCTCTATCCCGCATCAGCCGATCCGCCCTCTGTTGGAACTGGCGTTCTGATCGGAAACCGTCATCACCGTATAAAATACCCAACACAGCAACAAAATGATCAGGAAGTAGATCAGTGACATGGCCGCCGCCGGTCCCAGATCAAACTGTCCCACTGCCATTTGCACTAGATCGATGGAGAGAAAAGTGGTGGCGTTGCCCGGCCCGCCACCGGTGACAACGAAGGGCTCGGTATAGATCATGAAGGAGTCCATGAATCGCAACAGCACCGCGATCAAAAGCACCCGCTTTATTTTCGGCAGCTGGATGTATCGAAACACCGCCCATCTGGATGCGCCATCGATTCTGGCCGCCTGGTAATAGACTTCCGGAATCGCCACCAACCCCGAATAGCACAGCAGCACCACTAGTGAGGTCCAGTGCCAGACATCCATCAGCACGATGGTGGCCCAGGCATCGAAGGAATTCTGTGTATAGTTGTAGTCCACGCCCAGACTCGCCAGGCCATGGCCCAGCAGTCCGATATCTATTCTCGCAAACACCTGCCATATGGTGCCAACCACGTTCCAGGGAATGAGCAGGGGCAAAGCCATCAATACCAGACAAACTGAGACGCCGATGCCACGCTTTGGCATGGCCAACGCTATCCCAATACCTAACGGTATTTCTATGACGAGAATCAGGGTCGAGAACAGCAGTGTGCGCTGCAGGGCATTTTGAAATCGCTGCGAATGCAGCATCTCCTGAAACCACTCAGTGCCCACCCAGAAAAATTCATTATTGCCAAAGGTATCCTGCACCGAATAATTCACCACTGTCATCAGCGGTATAATTGCGCTCAGGCCAACCAGTAGTATCGCTGGCAGCACCATGAGCCAGGCCTTGTTATTTACTGTCTTCATTCGGCAGCCTGGATAAGGTGATCATTTTGGTACAAGTTGATCTTTCCTGGTTCGAACCAGACCTTGGGTTGCTGGGGGATCGGCTCGCCCTCCCGTAGAATCGCTTTAAGCTCATGTCCTGCCACTACGACCCGCACCACTACATGCTTACCTACATCCTCGATAGCGGTGATTGTGGCCGGCAAACCCTGCTCCTGGCGCAGTCGCACGTATTCGGGACGAATACCCAGTTCCGTATTTTGCAGCCCGGAACTCTTAAAATCAGAGCCGAGGCTGGCGTGCAGCGATATTCTGTGCTCACCGACAATCGCCGTCGCCCCGTCGACGATACAGGGTATGACGTTCATGCCTGGCGATCCGATGAAACGCCCAACGAAAGTGTGCTGCGGCTTTTCGAACAACTCCTGTGGCGTGCCGACCTGCATGATCGAGCCCTCGTGCATGACGATTACCCTGTCGGCAAAGGTAAGCGCCTCGGTCTGGTCGTGAGTCACATAAATCATCGTGTGTTGAAATTGTTGATGGATTTTCTTCAGTTCGGTGCGCAATTGCCACTTCAGATGAGGATCGATAACGGTTAATGGCTCATCGAAGAGAATAGCGTTTACATCGGTGCGCACCAGTCCGCGTCCTAGCGAGATCTTCTGCTTGTCATCTACGCTCAGGTCGCGAGCTTTCAGGTTCGCCTTCTCCTGTAATCCCAACATGGTGAGCACGGATGCCACCCGGGAGTCGATATCCAACTTGGGCAACCCCCGGTTCTTGAGCGGAAACGCAAGATTGTCCGCTACGGTCAAGGTCTCATACACTACCGGAAACTGAAAAACCTGGGCGATGTTGCGTTGCTCAGGGCTGCGGGCGGTCACGTCCACCCCATCAAAAAGCACACTGCCGGCGGTGGGACGTAGCAATCCGGAAATAATATTCAGCAGTGTGGTCTTACCACAACCGGAAGGACCCAGCAGGGCGTAGGCGCCACCATCCGGCCAACATTGATCCAGCGTATTCACCGCGAAGGGGTTAGCTACATCACCGATAGCTGCGTCACGTTCGGAATCATATCGATGTGCAATAGCCTGTAATTCGATTGTGGCCATGGGGTTTACCGCGCCATTGTCATTGCTGTGGAAGGTGAAATCCGGTTATCGCTCTGATCGAAGAGCAAGCTGTTCTGCGGCTGCACAAAAAAACTGATCACTTCCGAGCTGGCGAAATCCTTAATCCCGTGTATCAACGCTACCCAGGCCCTGTTTTGAAATTCAAAATGCACGAAACTTTCAGAACCGCCAATCTCGGTTACTGTGACCACCCCACGCATCTCGATATCATCGGGGCTGCGTCTGACCAGGCTTAAATGATGCGGCCTGACCCCTAATGTATAGTCATGGCCGTCATGGAGTTCGGCGGCTAGCTTGATTGGCTGTTCTGACCCGGGAATACGCAACTCGCCTTGGCGGCAATGCAGGCGCAGCGTGTTCAGTGGCGGATCGGAAAATATCCTGGCGGTTCGAAGTCCCGCCGGCTGCCGGTACAGCTCCAGAGTTGGCCCAAATTGTTCCACCGCGCCCTCAAACATACAGGCAGTATTGCCACCTAACACCAGCGCCTCAGTCGGTTCGGTAGTGGCATAGACAAGTACTGCACCCATTTCAGCAAACAAGCCAGGTAGCTCGGCTCGCAGTTCTTCCCGCAATTTATAGTCCAGATTCGCCAGCGGTTCATCCAGAAACACCAGGTCCGCACCCTTGATTAGCGCACGTGCCAGCGCAACTCGTTGCTGCTGACCACCAGATAAGGTGTCAGGCCGGCGATGCAGAAAGTCACCCAGCTTTAATAAATCCGAAACTTTGCTGACCCTAGAAGCGATCTCTGACTTCGATATGCCGTGGACAGTCAATGGCGACGCGATGTTGTCAAAGACCGTCAGTGTGGGATAGTTGATGAACTGCTGATACACCATGGCGACATTGCGTTTCTGCACCGGCAGGCCAAGCACGTCGCGGCCATCGAAGCGCAATGACCCTGAATCCGGCTTGTCGAGACCAGCCATGATGCGCATGAGCGAAGTTTTCCCGGCCAGGGTGGGGCCGAGTAGAATGTTTAACTCACCCCGTTGCAGACACAGGCTGACGTTATCCACATAAACTTCGTCACCGACTTTGCGTGAAATGTTCAGCAGTTCGAGCATTCAGTTTCCCTTAACTCACAGCGGCAAAGGATTGTTCAGGCACCTCTGAACAATGGCATACGGTCTCTGCGTGATCTGAAGCGTACAGGTGCAAGACGCACTTCGCCGCTAATGGCCCAGCCCTTGGCAAGAAGTGCAACGCAGCAACTGTGCGCTTCAGAGCGCGCCCTTCGGGGCCTTCAGGCGGTTCCGCACTCTGCGTTGCCAATTTTCGACAGGCGGACGCATGGCTTCTAATTGTCGCCTTGATTGCGGAACCGCCTGAAGGCCAGAGACCATATGACATTATTCAGAGGTGCCTCTAATATATTTGTCGAGGGCACTGCGTTCCTCCCCACTGAAACTAAATCCCAAATTGGATCGGCGCCAGAGAATATCATCCGCGGTGCGAGCCCACTCTTTGGTGCAAAGATAATCTACTTCTTTCTGATACAGATTAGCGCCGAAGCGGACTCCTAGATCTGATAGTCCGGTCGCTTCTCCCAGGATGTCGAAACTGAGCGTGCCATAGCTATTATGCCAACGCGCAATAAGATCCGGCCCCAGCCAGGCATAGCGTGATGCGATGTCGTGAAACAGCGTCTCAATCATCTCGAAATCGCCACCCGGCAGTTTCGCCGTCCTGGTCCATGGCGATTTAATTCCCGGGAAAAAACTTGCGAGCTGATCAATCACCTCCTCGGCCAATATTCTGTAAGTCGTTATTTTCCCCCCATAGACCGACATGATCGGATGCACCGACGTGTCGAGATCCAGAAGATACTCACGGGACACGCTGGTAGCGTCCTCGCCTTCCTCGTCAACCAGGGGCCTGACACCGGCATAGGTGTACACGATGTCGGATCGCACAATCGATTTCTTGAAGTACAGATTGATGGTGGACATCAGATAGGTGATTTCTTCAGTCGATATCTGCACATCGTCGAGATCCCCGGCAAACTCTTCTTCGGTGGTCCCTATCAGTGAGTACTGCTGCAGATAGGGAATCACAAAAACCACGCGCCCGTCCACATGTTGTAACAAGAATGCCTGGTCGCCATCGTGCAGGCGAGGCACCACGATGTGGCTGCCCTTCACCAGCCGCAGCTGTTGCGGACTCGAGTTCTCTACTAGATTCTCAAGCACTGAAGCGACCCAGGGCCCGGTTGCATTGACGATGGCCTTAAAGCTCTGCACCGACTCGACATCGCGGCGGCGATCGAGCAACCTTACCTGCCAGCCTTGCTGTGTTGAGGAAATTTCTACACATTCGGTTCGGGGTAAGATAGTAGCCCCCTGCGCGGAGGCCTGCAGGGCATTCAGAATGACCAGCCGGGAATCGTCTACCTGACCATCCCAATATTCGAAACCGTGCCTGATGGCACTGTTAAGCGGGCCATCTTCGGAATATCTCACGCTCCGAGATCCCTTATAAAGTTGGCGTCTGGCCAGATTGTCGTAGAGGAACAAGCCTGCGCGCAGCATCCAGAACTTGCGGGAATGGGGTAAGCGAGGAATATGAAATGCCAGGGGCCTGATAAGATGTTGAGCCGCCCGAGTCAGCACTTCGCGCTCGCGCAGCGCCTTGCGTACCATGGAAAATTCGTAGAACTCCAGGTAGCGCAGCCCCCCATGTATGAGCTTGCTGCTGCGCGAAGAAGTAGCGGAGGCCAGATCGCCCTTTTCGCAAAGCACCACATCCAGCCCGCGTCCCGCTGCGTCGGCGGCGATTCCTGCGCCGTTAATTCCTCCACCGATTACCAGCAGGTCGTGAACAGATTCTGTTTGAGTCACGTAGTAAGTTTCGAGGGCTAAAGGCACCTCTGAATGCCTTTAGCGTGCCAAAAAAAGAGAGAGTTAGTGTAACATGGCTGCCTTATTCTGATTACCGTTTATAAGAATCGTTATAAGAATCGATCGCGCATGCAAGCCCGGCCAACCAGCAACAGAAACCAGCGTTATTCCAGAGCATTGAGTTAGATGAGCAGCTATATTCTCGCAATCGATCAGGGCACCTCCAGTAGTCGAGCCATGGTCTTCGACACCAATGGCAAGCCACTGGGTCGCGGACAACAGGAATTCAAACAGCACTTCCCTGCCAATGGCTGGGTCGAACATGACGCCACGCAGATTTGGGACACTACCCTGTCGAGTTGCCGTGCCGCCCTGGAAGAAGCTGCACTGAATGCCGATGAAATTAGCTGCATCGGCATCACCAATCAACGTGAGACCACGGTGCTGTGGGACCGGGCAAGCGGCAAACCCATCTACAATGCCATCGTCTGGCAGGATCGGCGTACCAGCGCCTATTGCAAGGAACTCGATACCCAGGGACTGGCACAATGTATCCAGGATAAGACCGGACTGCGCATCGACCCCTACTTCTCGGCGACGAAGATTCGCTGGATACTGGAAAATGTAACGGACGCCCGGGCCAGGGCGGAGGCCGGTGAGTTAGCCTTCGGCACCATCGACAGCTTTCTATTGTGGCAGTTAACCGGCGGCCGTAGTCATTTTACCGATGCCACCAATGCCTCTCGAACACTGCTTTACAACATTCACACACATCAATGGGACCAGGAACTACTCCGACAATTTGAGATTCCTGAATCCCTGCTGCCGGAAGTTAAGGATTGCGCAGATGAATTTGGAGACTGCGATGCCAGCCTCTTCGGTGCGTCCATTCCCATCACCGGAATGATCGGGGACCAGCAGGCCGCCGCATTTGCCCAGGGCTGCTTTTCCAGGGGACAGGCAAAAAGCACCTATGGCACGGGTTGTTTCTTGTTAATGAATACCGGCGATGAAGTGATTAAATCCAAAAATCGTCTGCTGAGTACCGTCGCTTATCGACTTGAAGGCAAGACCAGTTATGCCATCGAGGGCAGTATCTTCATGGCCGGCGCCACCATGCAGTGGATACGGGACGGGCTGAAATTGATCGGCGACGCCGCCGAGTCCGAAGCACTAGCCGCAGCCACCGGCGATGATTTGAGTGTCTACCTGGTGCCCGCATTTACCGGACTCGGTGCGCCTTATTGGGACGCCGACGCCCGGGGTGCAATTTATGGACTGACCCGCGACACCGGCATCAAGGAAATCGTGACTGCCGCGCTGTTATCGGTCTGCTATCAGACCAAGGACCTGGTGATGGCGATAGCGGCAGATGGCGCAACACTGAGCAGTTTCCGGGTCGACGGCGGCATGGCAAAAAATAACTACATGCTGCAAAAACTTGCAGATCTACTGGACTGCGAAGTGCATCGACCGCTGGTGGCGGAAACCACAGCGCTCGGTGCCGCCTATGTTGCCGGATTACAAGCGGGGCTGTTTAGCTCGCTGGAAGAAATCGCAGCTAAATGGCAATTAGATCGGAGCTTTCAGCCACAAATGGGTGAGCGATGGCGTAAAAGCCAGTATCGAGGCTGGCTCGATGCCGTCGATCGTACCCGCAGCCAACGCTAGAGACCGGAAATAGAGAGGGATATTCGTCAATGCAACTGCATCTTTTCAGGCACGGCCAAACCGACTGGAATGAAGAACGCCGGGTCCAGGGCCAGAGCGAATCGCAATTGACCGAACTGGGCATACAACAGGCGAAAGAGCTGAGTACGCGAATTCAACATCTAAATTTTGACCAGATATATTGCAGCAGTAGTGTGCGCACACGACAGACTGCGGATCACGCCTTCGCCGGTTTTGAGACACAGATAAAATTTCTGGATTCCCTGCGGGAAATAGATCTTGGCCCCTGGGAGGGGCACTTGTATGATGACATCGCAGTCCGTGATCCTGATTCTTTTAAGCATTTCTGGGAACAGCCACATCTATTCGATGTGAAGGGTGCCGAGACCTTCTATCAACTACAGGAACGGGCGGTCGGCGCGGTAAGCAAAATGCTGAAACAGTTTGTCTCCCGCAAGGTCGCCATCGTCAGTCATGGCGCACTGATTAAGTCGCTCCTGTGCCATTTCCAGCAGCGGCCCATGAGTGAGTTGTGGGCGCCACCCAATATGCACAATTGTGCACATAGCATTGTCGAAGTAAATGCTGATGGCAGCGGGCATATAATTCAATATGCCGATCAAGCAAGCAGTGAGGAGGAACAATAAAAATGAATGATGAAATCATCGGCAGCGCACCGAACAAGGTAAAACTTACTCTACACATCGCGTCCATCGGGGTTTTGCTGGCGGGAATGGGTATAGGAATGGTAACCCTGGCAGCAGCAGCAGGAATCTGGCTGGGTCTATGGGATTTCCGCAGAGGCTTCGACCTGCTTCGAATCTCGAATAATTACAGCGATATCATTGCCTGGATCGGGCTGTTTGGGACGATTGCCATCGTCGTCGCTGCCAGGCTATTCGACACCGGTAATGCAGTCAGATTGGGCGGTCTGGCTGCTATAGGCACACTGACTGCATTTGTAGCTTACTCAATACCGGAAAGCTTTCGTCCCGCCGAAGGCATCAACTATCCCCCCATTCATGATATTTCTACCGATCTGAACGCACCACCAGAATTCGTCGATGTGCTGCCACTCAGGGTCGATGCAGCAAATACAGTAATCTACGGTGGCTCCAATAACATGACCCCGGAGCGCTTGTCACAACTGACCGCAGAAGCCTATCCTGACCTCGTTCCCCAACACTATGATGCCTCGGTCGATGAGATATTTGACCGTGCGCTGGCGGCGGTTGATCAACTCGGGTGGGAACTGGTCGCGGCTACGAGGTCGGCTGGCAGAATCGAAGCCACAGACACTACGCTGTGGTTTCGCTTTAAGGATGACATCGTGATCATCATCGCGGCTCAGGGCAATCAGACCCTGGTGAACGCCAGGTCCGTGTCCCGTGTCGGCACCGGTGATGTGGGTGCCAACGCCATCAGGCTGCGGGCATTTTTCGCACTGCTTTAGGGCGCGCCTGAAATAATTCAGTGATGCCTTAGCTTGTCGACCCACTAATTTTCCGCACAGAGAATCGGCTTGAAGCTCGTGGGCCCTCCATCGACGGGTCCCGG
>JADFIJ010000258.1 GCA_022566775.1 Pseudomonadota bacterium
TCTGCCACCCGGCGATCTGGCTGGACAAAGGCAGAATCAGGGAAATGGGGGACAGCGACAAGGTGGTGGGCCATTACGAGGATTTCTGCTCTAACAAAAAGGTCTATCACAGCATCCGCGAAGACATTCCCGAGGAACTGAAACAGGCAAGTGCCAATTCCTCCGAACTTGAGGGAAAAGTGGAGGGCAAAGTACAGGATTGCAAAATCAATTCGCTGTCCGTGAAATCACTAGAGGGTGAAGAACTGACATCGATACCCCCCTTAAGCGATATCGTTTTAGAAATGGAAATAGAAGTATTGGTCGATGGCATGGAAGGCAATTTTGGTTTTGCCTTTATGAAATCCGCCGAAGAGCCGATTGCTTCATTTCTTACCACCGCTGTTGATGACATCGAAAAGGGCCCATTTCGCAAGGGTGACAAGATCACTGTTGCCTTGACGGTGAAAAATATGGCGATGCGCGTGGGAGAATTTTACGTGCTCGGTGGACTGGCGGACAAGAGTGGCTTGCTCTGGTATGAAACCAAATTCAGCAAACTGAAACATATTAGCGCTAACAAGGGCGTAGGGCCCCTGATCATGCAGTCAGCATGGTCGGTAAAGCAGCCTCAACAAAAATAAGCTTAGCCCGGCTAATCTAAGTCAGCCCTGAACAATGCAGTAATGTCTCGGCGCTGCCCTAATACTGAAACAAGTAATCTTCTTCCGCCACCCGCGGTGCCGCCGTATCCGGCAGTCGCCCATAGGGATCAATCTTATAGATTCGAGGCAGGTTATTGTAACTGCGCACCTCTACGATTTCCATGTAGGACTGGCTTACCGGGTCGGGATTTGCGAACTCGTCCGCTTCCAGCATTTCCAAATACACCGAGCTTTCGATTTCAATTTCCCGGTAGACGAAAATCGAGTAGATATTGGATGTATTGTTGCCAACCCAGGCGGATAGCTCCTGCATATTTTCGAAAGGGACAATCTCGCCGATCTCGGCGCGGTTCTGAATGTCTTCTATTTCCCGGTAGGCCAGAATATTTTCGATGAGCTCATCATCGAGTCCCGGCAACAGGCGCATCGCCTCCCTGGTCGCCAGATTCAAATTGACTGTGCGGGTGTTGCCGTAGATAGTAAAAGCCGCATCCAGGTTAATGCCTTCCAGTAACTCGGCGAAGCCGCGAATGTGCAGGATTTCTTCGACGGTATCCAACTCGGGGTTGTTGCGAGGCGTATAAGCTTGCTCCAGAGATTGATAGTAATCTTTCTCCGCGCCGTTCAAACCTTCCAGGTCATTCAAGTCAGTCCAGTCGGTCCAGGCCGCCAACAGGTCCTGTACTTCCTCCGGATCTGCGTCTTGCCCGCCCAGCCTTTTCTCGATAAGCATCTGCATATTGCGCCGTGGAATTCGGTTCAGGTTGACCTTGCCGGCGTGATCATAGATTCGCACCACCAGCGATTCATCGGTGGGGTAGTTTAAGCTTAAACCCTGTCCGTTGAAGCGATAGGCTGGCGTCCTGATTTCTCCCTCATCGGTCTCTTCCAGGGTTTCTCCGATCGGGCGGGGCATTCTCTCCAGCATCAGCTCCATCTCCGCCTTGGCCACCGCCCCCATCAATTGCGGCCACTGGGAACTGGCTTCCTGGTTATGCAGGGCCGTCTTGGCGGATAGCCTGACCTTGCTGGCCATGGCAGTTACCAGCACCGTCAACAGCACCGCTGTCCACAGGACGATAATAATGACCGAGCCCGATTGGTGCCGTCCTGTTTTACTCATCCCCTTTTTACTCATCATAGCCCCTGTTGCAGGCCGGTGTTCGGTCTGATGGAGCGGTGTTCGTTATTGCGAATTCGGGCGACGATTTCCAGCACTTCCCGGTCCCTGTCGTCCGGTTCGAACCTGACATAAACGGCCAGGGGTAATCCCAGATATTCCTCTGCCTCCCAGTCATCTCTCCAGCGCTTGCTCTCATCCAGCTCTTCATAAAGATAACTGAACTCGGCCGCATAGCCCGGCAGAATCAGTTGCGGTTCGCTTTCACTCAGGCGCTCGGCAGGATTGTCACTGTAGGCCGGCGCCAATGCCAGGTAGACACCTTCGTCATCGACGGTGAATAGTTCCCAGGCAGTCAGTCCAGGAGTTCGCTGAGGTGAGACAGCCGACACCCAGCTAATAAAATCATCTTCGCCGGTGAAGTATATCTGCCGGGTAAGGGTATCTTCATTGGTATAACTGTGGGGAAACGCCCCCTGCAGTGCGCGATCGATCTGTAATATCGCCACCGCGTCATCGAGGTTTGCATCGAGCCTGTCTGAATTTCGGTTCCAGTCCTCGGCGACGATGTAGACACCGGTACTGAGTAGCCCCAGCAGCATGCCAGTCAGCGCCAGCGCCAACATGACCTCGATGAGAGTGAACCCGGACTGTGGCCCTGGATTTTTCATATCAGTAATTCACCAGTCACCGTGGCAACTCCAGCTGGATCCATCGACTGCCTGTTATAATTATGCCGCGATCCGAGTTGAGGATTTCGTACTCCTCCAGGGTGAAGGTGCTGGCTTGGGTTTTGCGGTCAGGTTCTTCGAGTATGTCGATCGATCGAATTTCGTAACTGTCATCTTCGAGTATTGGCTCGACGTCGAAATATTCATCTTCCAGTAATGCAAAGTTGGTGGCGGCACGCAGCCGGGTGGCTTCGATCAAGCTGGCCTCGGAACGCCATGATAGTTGTTTGCTGCCGCCCAGTAGTGAAAACAGGCTGCCGAGAACGAAGCCGGTAATCGTCAGGGCGACAATAACCTCCAGTAGCGTGAATCCCGCCTGCAGGTGCTGTCTATTCAATGACTTCCTATTCAATGACTTCGCCATCCTCATCCAGCTTCTGTGTGGTCACTCTGCCGCTAAATGGATTAACAATTATGTTTACGCTCAGGGAATCCTGAGAGAACAACAGGATGCCGCCGGTGCTGCCACCTTCGGGATAGAAGGTGATTTCAATTTTGTCTTCGACTTCGACTTCGCGGTCGGTGCTATCCCGATAGCGCACCGTGGTCCCATAGCTGTCCCATCGACCCACGCTGTTGCGAGAGGCAGTGCCGGATCGTGGATCTTCGACGATGAAGAAACTGGCGGTGCTGGGTTGGCCGCTGACAACGGCGATGCGGCGGGAATAATTCAGCAGGGAAACTGCCTGCTGTACCTGGGCACGAAAAGATCGGGATTCCAGTCCGCCCAGATTCGGCAACACCAGGATACTGGCCATCCCCAGAATAGTGAGAACCAGTAACAACTCCAATAAGGTAAAACCCGCAGATCGAGAGTAGGTCTTTCCCGCGACCGCCTTAGAGTCCGATATCGGCGTCATCATCCTCGCCGCCTCGCTCACCGTCTGCGCCATAGGAAATCAGAGTAAAGTCCCGGTCACTGGCGTCATAGATATAGTCGTTGTCCCAGGGGTCCAGGGGCACGGACCGCCGCAGGTAAGGCCCGTTCCAGGAGGCACGCCCGGAATCATTTGTCATCAGTCCGTCGAGGCTGTCTGGATATTTACCCACATCCAGCCGGTAGATATCCAGCGCCGCTTCCAATGTTGAAATTTCAGCCCTTGCCACATCACGCATTGCGCCTGCCTGTTGCCTGAACAGATTCGGCGCTACCATGATGGCGAGCATGCAGATAATTGCCATCACCACCAGAATTTCAATCAG
>JADFIJ010000084.1 GCA_022566775.1 Pseudomonadota bacterium
AGTTGCAGCTAATGGGGGAAGATCACCAGGACGTGGCCCTGGCCATGAATAATCTCGCCATCGTGCTGCAGGACAGCGGCAATTATACGGGAGCCGAGGAGTATTTCCTGCAGTCGCTGTCCATCAGGCAGGCGCGACTCGGTGGGGATCACCCGCAGGTAGCCGCTTCACTCAATAATCTGGCATTCCTCTACTCTGACCAGGGCAAGGCCGACCAGGCCGTGAACTACTCGCGCCAGGCGCTGGCCATATATCGCGTCGCCTATTCCGACGACCACCCGGACATCGCCTATGGTCTGCAAAACCTGGCTGGCTGGCTGGTGGAAGCGGGCGATTATGAGATCGCAGAAACCATGCTGGAGGAAGCGCTGGCGATAAATCAGCGGGTCCTGCCCGGCGATCATCCGGATATCGCCATCACCAAATCGGGAATAGCCGTGCTGCTGCTTGCATCCGACCGGCCAGAGGCTGCGCTGCAGATGGCAGCAGATGCCAATGAAGTGTTGACCCAGACCTATGGTGAGGAGCACTGGCGTACGGCCTGGGCACGCTCCCGGCAGGGCGCGGCCCTCGCCGACCTATTTCGATTCGCCGAAGCGGAACCCCTGCTGGTAGATGCCTACGAGACTCTACGTAGCAGCGGCGGCGCCCGACCTGTCCATGTGCGAACCACCCTGGAGAGTGTTGCATCGCTATACCTGGCCTGGGGCCGACCCGAAGATGCCGCTAGCTATCAAGCCCTGCTGGAAAAATAACCAAGCAACGCGAACTGTACGGGTAGAACGCAAGCTTGGAGTAGGGAGGGTATTTTGCAGTTTGAAAAGAACACTGAATTCGATAGGGGATTGGCAAGGGGTGCTGTTTTGTAGTGAGTAGCGCCAGGGATGGCCCAACCGAACGGAAAAACAGTACCCCTTGCCAAGCCCCGTTCTGCGTATCAACTACCGACATTTTGTTCTGTATTTTTGTGGGGATATCTCAGGGTCAGGCCCCTAGCTCACTCGCTACTACCGCGGACAGTTCCTTCGCCAGTTTATCCACCACCTCAAGGTCTTCGCCTTCTACCATGACCCGCACCACAGGCTCAGTTCCCGATGCTCGCAATAGCACCCTGCCATTTTTCCCGAGCTGGGACTCGACGTCAGACACCGCCGTTTGAACAATTTCGTTGGCGGAAATATCGATCCCGTTGACAAGTTTCACATTAATCATGGATTGCGGAAACTTGTGCATCGTACTCTTCAAATCCGCCAGTGCCTGCCCACTATTCACGATGGCGGCCAGGGCCTGCAAGGCGGACACAATGCCATCTCCGGTGGTGGTTTTATCCAGACAAATGATATGCCCCGATGATTCACCTCCCAGCATCCAGCCGCGCTTCAGCAATTCTCTCATTACATAGCGATCGCCTACCGCGGTGCGAGTAAACGGCACATCGAGTGCATCCAGTGCCAATTCCAGACCCAGGTTACTCATGGCAGTGCCCACCACGCCACCAAAATCGATGTTTTGGCGCCGCTTTTCATTGGCTATCACATAGAGTATCTCGTCACCATCGACCACATTACCAAGATGATCCACCATCACCAATCGATCGCCGTCGCCGTCAAACGCGATGCCGAGATCAGCCTGTTCCGCCAGTACCGTTGCTACCAGCAGATCGGGTGACGTCGAGCCACATTGTTCGTTAATATTAAGTCCATCCGGTGCGACTCCAATCGCTACAACCTCGGCTCCGAGTTCTTCAAATACGCTCGGTGCAATGTGGTAAGTCGATCCATGAGCGCAATCTATAACTATCTTCAGGCCATTGAATTTCAGGCTGGTACCGATGGTACTTTTACAAAATTCTATATATCTTCCCGCCGCGTCAGTGATTCGGGTAGCTTTACCCAACAGTTCAGAGGTGACAGTTGACACATCTTTTTCCAGTTCTTCCTCTATCGCGTATTCGACATCATCGGCAAGTTTGCTTCCCTCACTGGAGAAAAATTTAATGCCATTGTCTTCAAAGGCATTATGGGAAGCGCTAATGACGATGCCGGCCTGGGCGCGCAAGGTGCGAGTCAGATAAGCTATTGCGGGGGTTGGCATCGGTCCCAGCAGATTGATATCGACACCGGCCGCGGTCACGCCAGCTTCCAGCGCCGCTTCAAACATATAACCGGAAATGCGGGTGTCCTTGCCGATCAAAATTTTGTTCCGTCCGTTGCCCTCACGGGCAAATACTTTACCTGCTGCCCACCCGAGCTTGAGCATGAAATCCGGGGTGATCGGTGCCGTGCCCACTGTGCCCCGGATGCCGTCCGTGCCAAAGTACTTTTTAGTTTTTGATTGCATACAATGCTCTGTTAAACCTCAGCCGATATAGGCTCATGCAACGGAGAATGCAGAGTTTACTCTAATTGCGTCAACGGTGGCAGCCACATCGTGTGCACGAACTATATTCGCACCACCCAGAAGTGCATGGGTGGTGGCGGCTATGGTCCCGGCCAGGCGCTCGTCGACCGGCGTGCCGGTGATACCACCAATCATAGATTTCCGGGAAATGCCTACCAATATCGGCAAATCCAGTTCCTGCAGCCGAGGCAGGTTCTTGAGTAATTGATAATTATGTTGCAGGGATTTTCCGAATCCAAATCCCGGGTCGATTACCAGGTGGCTGCTGCCGATGCCGCGCTCGAGACATACCTGAACTCTCTCCCTGAGGAAGTCCAATACCTCTTCCGTGACATCGTCATAAGAAGCTGATTTTTGCATCGTGCCTGGCTCACCCCGCATGTGCATCAAACACACTGCTACGCCGCTGTCCTTGATTATCTCAATTGTCTGCGGGTTGGCAAGCGCCCGAATGTCATTGACAAATTCGGCGCCTGCCCCGATCGCCTCCAGCATCACTTCCGGGGAACTGGTATCGACGGAGATGCAAACGTCGAGATTGGAGTGTATGGCCTCAATGACCGGAATCACCCGACTCAATTCTTCTTCTGTAGAAACAGACTCGGCGCCAGGGCGCGTCGACTCACCACCGATGTCGATAAAGAGTGCACCCTCTGCAACTAAAGTGCTGGCGCGGCTAAGCGCCTTGGCGAGATCCACTTCGAATTTACTGCAGTTATCTTTCTTAAGCTGGGCGCCGTCAGAAAAGGAATCCGGTGTGAGGTTTATGACGCCCATACAGACAGGAGATGACAGATCGATCTGTCTATCTCCTGCTGTAATAATGTGTGTCACAAATAAGGCTAGCGGAGGATCGAGAACTGAGCCTAGTGTTCGCTGGCGGGTCCACCAATCTTACTGGATTTGTCGGTTTCGCCTTTGCTCACTTTGCTGGTGTCAGAATCCTTGCCGTCACTCTCGGTCTTGTTGTTACTGTCATTGTTAGACCAGTCTGCGGGAGGTCTTGGGGCTTTCCCCTCCATGATGTCATCGATCTGAAGCGCATCGATGGTTTCATATTCCATCAGAGCATCTTTCATCAGCTCCAGTTTGTCTTTGTTTTTCTCGAGCAATTTTTCAGCTTTCTTGTAGCATGTGTCGATGATTTTTCGCACTTCTTTATCGATAGCGATGGCGGTATCGCTTGAAATTGTCTTCGGTTGCATTGCCGCCGAACGCCCAAGAAATACTTCAGCCTCTTCTTCGAAATACAGTAAAGGTCCGAGTTCATCGGACAAACCCCATTTCGTAACCATATTTCTGGCCATCTCCGTTGCGCGCTGAATATCGTTTGAAGCGCCAGTTGTCACCCCATCCTTGCCGAGTGTCATTTCTTCCGCAATCCGTCCTCCGTAGAGGCTGCAAATATTACTGAGGATGTGCTGCCTGCTGATGCTGTATCGATCTTCTACTGGCAGAAACATGGTTATGCCCAGAGCCCGACCACGCGGAATTATGCTGACCTTGTATACCGGGTCATGATCCGGCATCAGGCGACCGACGATGGCATGGCCGGCTTCATGATACGCGGTGTTAAGTTTCTCCTTCTCCGACATCACCATGGACTTACGTTCGGCGCCCATCATGATCTTGTCTTTTGCTTTTTCGAACTCTTCCATAGTAACCAGACGTCGGCCTGCCCTGGCTGCAAACAACGCTGCCTCATTCACCAGGTTAGCCAGGTCTGCTCCAGAAAACCCTGGAGAACCCCGGGCTATTATATTTTCCTTTACATCGTCATCGATTGGCACCTTCCGCATATGTACCTTAAGTATCTGTTCACGACCACGTATGTCAGGCAAACTTACTTCCACCCGTCGGTCGAATCGACCCGGTCGTAATAGTGCCGGGTCTAACACATCGGGCCGGTTGGTAGCTGCCATTACAATGACACCGGCGTTGGCTTCGAAACCGTCCATCTCTACCAGCAATTGATTCAAGGTTTGTTCTCGTTCATCATGGCCACCACCCAGACCGGCTCCCCGATGACGACCTACCGCATCGATTTCGTCGATGAAGATGATAC
Source organism: Pseudomonadota bacterium (assembly GCA_022566775.1). Lineage (GTDB taxonomy): Bacteria > Pseudomonadota > Gammaproteobacteria > Pseudomonadales > Pseudohongiellaceae > UBA9145. The sequence continues at coordinate 4,466 of JADFIJ010000084.1, forward strand.
AAGGCGCTTGCTTCTTGGCCTGTTCAAACATGTCACGCACGCGGGAAGCACCGACCCCGACAAACATCTCTACAAAATCTGATCCGGAAATGGAGAAGAAAGGAACCTTGGCTTCACCTGCTATGGCCTTGGCGAGTAAGGTTTTACCGGTTCCCGGCTGCCCCACCAACAAGATACCGCGGGGAAGGCGGCCCCCGAGGCGCTGAAATTTGTCTGGCTCCCGCAGGAACTCGACCAGTTCCTCCACTTCTGCCTTGGCCTCATCGACACCGGCAACATCGGCGAAAGTAATCTTAATCTGATCCTCGCCCAGTAATTTCGCCTTGCTTTTACCGAAGGACATCGGTCCGCCTTTGCCCCCGATGCCTCCGCCCTGCATTTGCCGCATGAAAAAGAAAAACAAGGCAATGATGATGAGTATAGGGAAACTGGCAACCAGTAACTGGGTCCAGATACTTTGCTGTTCGGGCTCATTGGCAATAATTTCAACGTTGTTGTCGAACAGGTCATTCATCAACTGATCGTCGCCAATCAATGGCATCACGGTGCGAAATTGGGTGTTATCCGAGCGCACGCCGGTGATATTGATCCCCGCCAGCTCTACCAATTCGACACGGCCGGAGCGTACTTCCCGTACAAATTGGGAGTAATTGATGCTGTCATCCTTGGTTTCCTGGTTAATACTGTTAAAAACTGTCAACAATACACCAGCAATGATCATCCAGAGAATCAGATTTTTTGCCATATCATTCAAGGGCTTATCCCCAATGGTTAGAATATTAACTTAGTAAATCTGCGAGGTGCAGGGTGAAAGCAGGCAGCTGGCCCAACCCGTTCTCCACTCTAGCGACTATTCTAATGTCTCTACGAAATATTGCACGTAAATTCAGTCCTGTCGCTGAAAACCGCGGGCAAGCAGGTAAACTTCGCGCGATCGTGCCCTGGAAGCCCCGGGTTTTCTAGACTTCACGCTGCCAAAACCAGCCTGCAAGCGCTTTAAATAGGCCTCAAAACCTTCCCCGTGAAACACTTTGACGAGGAGACAAGCGCCCGGTTTCAGTATGGTTTGGGCCAACTCCAGAGCCAGTTCAGCCAGATATATGATCCGTGGCTGATCGATGTCCTTCATTCCACTCATATTGGGGGCCATGTCAGAAATAACAAGGTCTGTGGCCCCACCATCGAGTTTAGACAAGAGTTCCTCGAAGACCGAAGTTTCGGTGAAATCTCCTCGCACAAACTCCACCCCCGGCAACGCATCCATTGCCAACATATCGCTGGCCAGCACTGTGCCTTCGCTTCCCACTAATTCCGCCGCTACCTGGGACCACCCACCGGGCGCCGCGCCCAAGTCCACCACTGACATCCCGGGTTTAATCAAGTTATCTTTCTGCTGAATTTCCAATAGCTTGAAGCTGGCCCGGGAGCGATAACCCTGCTCCTTGCTGCGCTTCACATAGGCATCGGCAAAATGCTCTTGCAACCACTGCTTACTGGTTTTCGATCTGGCCATAGGGTTTTCTTGATAGTGGAGAATAATAGATCAATTAGCACCGCAAATAACGTGCTAGACTCCGCAACCTTTCAATCAAGGATCAGCTCTCGCACATGGCTCTAAGTAACACACTCAAAAAACGCTTCCGAGCTATCGGGCACAATTTAACGCCGGTGGTGATCATTGCACAAAAAGGCATCACCGAGAATATTCACGACGAAATTGAGCGAGCATTGAAGGACCACGAACTCATCAAGCTCAAGCTGGTGACCGCGAACCGGTCCGACAAGCAAGCCCTCACCGAATCAATCTGCAGCGAATTCAAGGCGCAGTGCGTACAGAGCATCGGTCATGTGATCCTGCTTTATCGCGCCGCCGAGAACCCTGACCCACGCCTGTCCAATCTACTCCGAAACCGTGCTTGAATAACGTACCGGTAACTTATTGCTCTGAGTCTGAGATATCCGTACAAAAATATGCAGCACCTGGTCGATAGTTGATGCGTATATCGGGGATTGGCAAGGGGTACTGTTTTTCCGTTCGATTGGGCCATCCCTGGCCCGTCCCGCGCTCCGTCCCTGGGCGCTACTCACTACAAAACAGCACCCCTTGCCAATCCCCTATCGAATTCAGTGTTCTGTTCGAACGGCAATTCTGATTGCTTTTGCAAGAAAGCCTCAACAGTGGTTAGTCATTCTCTCTGTAGCTATTTTTGGGAAAACATGAAGGTAGGAGCAGTTGCGTGTCCGTGGCTTTTGCCTCAGATATCGATAAGAACACGAGCAAGCTTGGAGTAGGGGGGTTGTTTTGCCGTGACTAGCGCCCAGGGACGGGAGCGCGGGAGGGCCAGGGATGGCCCACTGGAACGGCAAAATAACCCCCCTGCTCCAAGCTTGCGTCCTACACGTATAACCCAAACAACCAAAATGAGGCATCACGCATTATGTTTGTGCTTATTCTTTTGGATTAACTCAATGTTTTGTGGGGATACCTCAGCCTCCGTCCCTATTTTTATAGCTGGCAGAAACGAAAAGGGCTGGAGAAAAGAATCTCTCCAGCCCTTGCGATCTTCGATCATTTTCTACTGGCGATTAGTGGGCGGCGCCCGCCTCCACCATCGCACCGGGTAAAGCCATCGCTGTCAGCTTGGAACCGGTTTGCAGAATGATGTACTGATGACCATCGTGCACCCATGAACTCATGCCATAGCTGCTACGTGCCGGGACTTCAATCTGCGCCATGGTTTCACCACTTGCCTTATCGATGGCGTACAGCATCGGCGTGCCGTCATGGGCGGAATCCGAATACACCAGCATATTGCCAGTAACTACCATCGGCACCAGGGCACCGGTGCCGGTGTTGCCGATATCGATGCCAGCGAGGGCTGGATTATTCAGGATTCGGTCCGAGGTTTCCCCGGTAGGAATCATCCAGGCATGTTCGCCGGTGTTCATATCGATAGCGGTAATGCGACTATAGGGTGGCTTCAAGATGGGGATGCCTGCCGGATGTCGCGGCGGCCTTGCAGTCGCACCGGGACCCGCATTCGCCCACTGCGACAGTGTTACACCGGTTGTATTTGGATACAGCAGGTCAGCTTCCTCACCGGGAATCAGACGCAGCGCGAAGCAGGAACTGTGGGAGGAAATATAGAGCATTCCAGTAGCAGGATCAGCCACCGCAGGCGCGGTGATGTTGGCGCCGCCACCACCACCGGGGCAGTTCATGGCGGCAAATTTGCCGGTTGAATTGCCGGCATGAATGGGTGGGTTGAACAGTGGCCCCATCTGATAATCCGCCAGGGCTTCGATTGCCTGGCGCCGGATCTCCGGCGTGAAATCCGCCAGATCGTCGATAGTTATACCCTGTATGTCGTAAGGGGCTGGTTTCGTAACATGGGGTTGTGTCGGGGACAGCATCTCGCCCGGGACGATAGATGCAGGCACGGGTCGCTCCACGATTGGCCACAGGGGCTCACCGGTAATACGATTGAAGGCATAGACCCAGGATTGCTTCGTCACTTGCATGACCGCAGGCACACTGCCTCGACCCGGCATGTTCAGGTCCAGCAGCACTGGCGCCGTAGGATTGTCGAAATTCCAGACCTCATGATGAACCATCTGAAAATGCCAGGCCCGCTCTCCGGTACGGGTATCGAGCGCGATGATACTCGCCCCATAGAGGTTATCCCCAGGCCGGAAACCACCGTAGTAATCGATGGTGGCACTGTTGGTGGGAATAAAAACCAGGTTGTTTTCAGGATCGGCTGCTAGTGGCGCCCAGGAAGACACATCACCGGTCCATTCCCAGGCATCATTTTCCCAGGTCTCATGGCCGTATTCACCCGGCTGTGGAATCACATTGAATTTCCACTTCAGGGCACCGGTGCGAGCATCATAGGCCAGGATGTCACCCGGCACATTTTCGATACGGGACTGGAGGTACCCCTGCTCTGCCGAGTTACCGACGATTATCACGTCATTAACTACAATCGGTGGAGAGGAGGAGGTGATATAGCCGGTTTCCAGTGGCAGCCCTTCATAAGGGTCATAGGGATGCCCCAGATCGGCCAGCAGATCGACCACGCCAGTTTGGGGAAAGCCATCGATAGGCACGGGTCGACCGAAGCCTTCTATAGGCACACCGGTATCGGCATCCAGGGCGGTCAGGAAAAACCCAGGTGAGATGATATAAATCACCCCTCTGCCATCAATTTTGGCGTAACCCACGCCCTTGCCGTAGTCGGCACGCATGGAGTACTCGCCACGGGGTGTATCAGGTTCCCGATACGACCAGATGGTTTCACCGGTTTTAGGATCGAGCGCGATGACATGGCGCTTGTTACCCGCCACGGTATATAGCTTGCCGTCGATCAAGGAGGGTGTAGAGCGTCCGCTCACGGCGCCGAAGCTGGCACCATCCCATTCCCAGGCGACCTCAAGCTGCGCAAAATTTTCTGCCGTTATCTCAGCGGCCAATGTAGATCGGGTATGGGCATAGTCGCCACCCAGGGTCAGCCATTCGGTGGCGTCTTGAGCGACTACCAGACTCGAAGAAAACACCATCAGGACAGCTGCAGCCAGTGAAATTCTTCTTGTAATTAGAGTATGCATAAATTCCTCCGGTGTGAAGTAACAATGGAATTCCAGTGGCGAAACATGGGCCAGGGTGCGACTGAATCTCCCAGCCCCGAAGAGTACCGAAATAACGGGGCTCAGACCACGCTTTTCTGCCTATTGAGGCGCCACCCACACGCAGGACAACCATCATGCTTAAGTTAATTTGTGCCTCGGCAGCGTCAATCGCCCTCCTCTCAGCTTGCACTCCGGAACCGACCGGTGAAACCGCCGCCGATACTCGCGGTGTGGAAATTCGTTGGACTAATTATGGTATTCCTCATATCAAGGCGCAGAACTGGGAAGGCCTCGGTTTCGGCCTGGCCAACGCCGTGGCTACCAATACGATCTGCGTGTTGGCGCGGGAGCTGATCACGGTCCGGGGCGAACAGGCCAAGTACTTTGGCGGCAGCGAGCGCAACATTAACAACGACGCCTTTCACAAAGCACTGCTGCACTCGGCGAAGCTTGATGAATACCTGAGCTATGGATCGGATGAGACCAAATCCATGGATGCGGGGTATGTTGCCGGCTATAACCACTTCGTGGCCTCCCACCAGGGGCGACTACCCGCTGCCTGTAATAACGAGCCCTGGGTCAAAGCCATAGACATCAACGACCTGGCTCGCCTTGCCATCGGTACCGGTATTCGCTACGGACTGGGTCGGGTGACGGAAGCCATAGTCACCGCGGAGCCTGGCACTGCCCTGGCCTCGCTGGCACCGCTTGATCTGCAAGTCGATGTTGAAACGATCGGTAGTAATGCCGTCGCCTTCGGCAGGGAATTGACCGAGAACGGCCGCGGTATCCTGTTGGGTAATCCACACTATCCCTGGCAGGGCGCTTCCAGATTTCACCTTGCACACCTGACCTTACCTGGAGAACTGGACGTGATGGGAGTTGGACTCATCGCCAGTCCACGTATCGCTATCGGCTTTACCTCCAAAATAGCCTGGAGTCATACAGTTTCCACTGCTTTGCGATTTACCATGTTCCGGCTCGAACTGGTGCCGGGAGATCCCATGGCTTACAGATTAGGTGATGAGGTCAGGAATATTGAAGCCATAGACGTAGAGGTTGAAACACCTTCAGGGCCTGTTCGTAGAACCGCCTATATGACCCATCTGGGCCCGGTTGTCGTCAGTGACACTACGCCCTGGACGGACCAATACGTGTATGTGATGCGGGACGTGAACTATGAGAACTATCGAGGTGGCGATCAGTACCAGGCCATACAGCAGGCCCTCAACGTGGCCGAGCTGAAAGCGGCATTAGGCAAATACCAGGGCGCGGCATTTGTAAACACCATCGCTGCAGATAGCTCCGGCGGCGCGCTTTATGCGGATATGTCAGCCATCCCCAATGTCTCGGCAGAATTGCTGGAACGCTGTGATGCCGGAGACGGTGGACGCATAATCACCTTGAACGGTTCCGACCCCAGTTGTGATTGGCAGGTGGATCCTGAGGCTGCCGCACCCGGGCTGATGCCACCCTCCCAACAACCCAGTCTGATTACGGAAAAATATGTCACCAATAGTAATGACTCATACTGGCTGTCCAATCCGGACATGCGCCTGGAAGGCTTCTCACCAATTATTGGTAACGAGAGATCGACGCGATCGCTGCGAACCAGAGCCGGCCTGAATCTGGTTGAGGAAATTTTGAACTCAGGCCAATTAGTCAGCCAGACCATGGTGCAGGATATGTTGTTCGAACACCGCAACTATGGCGCCGAATTATTGCTCGATGACATCCTCATGGTCTGCCAACTCAAGCCCAATCCTGAGCTGACCGAGGCCTGCGATATCCTCTCCAACTGGGATCGCCGGCAAGATGTCACCAGCGTCGGCGCCCACATTTATAATGAATTCTGGATCGCAGCTCGCGCTATCAATGAACATTTCGCAGTACCTTTCGACGTAGACGATCCCGTGCATACGCCCAGGGGGCTCACCATCGATAGCAGTGAAACCCAGGATTTCATAGATGCTGCCCTGACCACGGCGGTCAATCGCCTGCGGGAAGCCAATGTTTCCCTGGATGCAAAATGGGGCGACGTGCAATTTGCACTGCGTAACGGCGAAAAAATCGGCATTCCCGGCGGTGGTGGCGGCAGTGGCATGTTCAGCGTCATCACTGCCCGACTGGATGCCGAAAAACAGGGCTACAACCCCATTACTCACGGTAATAGCTATATTCAGGTTGTAAGCTGGAATGAAGATGGCACGCCCGACGCCCGCGCCATCATCACCTACTCACAGTCTCCGGAGCCGGATTCAGATCATTATGCAGACATGACCAGGCTGTATTCGCAGAACCAGTGGATAAATTTGCCGTTTACCGATGAACAGATTGCACAAGAGCTGCTACGAGTCGAAAACTTTTAGCAAGACAGTGGGGACGCCTGCAACTTAGCAACCAGCCAAAGGCTTACTTCCTGGTATATTTTCGCAAGGCCATGCCGCCGGTAAGGGAGCCATACACGTTGCCAGCGGCATCGGCAATCACACCTTCCTGGGTTCCGTTGGCATCGGGATCATCGATAAAGGTGACTACCACCCCATCTGCAACACTGCCGATCCTGATACCCCGTTCAAAGCCAGGATTATTGCGCGGCGAAGACGAGGAGTCGGTGACGTAAAGCATGTCATTGCCATCGATATACAACCCGCTGGGGCGGCCGAACTGAGTCCACTGTTCCAGAAAAACGCCATCCTGATCGAAGATCTGTACCCGGTTATTACCGCGATCACCGACAAACAGTCGCCCGCGAGAATCCATAGCCAGGGCGTGCGGGGTTTCGAATTCACCGGGTCCGGTGCCTCTTTTTCCCCAACTCATGATGAACTTACCCGTGGCTGAAAATTTCACGATGCGCGCGTTGGAGCCACCACCATGACCATCACCGACGAAGATATCGCCATTGGCAGCAACATAGACCGATGAAGGCTGATTGAATTCATCCGGTCCCTCCCCTGGGATACCGGCCTTACCCAGCGTCATCAAAATCTTGCCCTGGGGGCTGAACTTGAAGACCTGGTGTCCCTTGCCATCGCGTCGGGGATCTTCTCCGTTCGGTCCTTCTCCATCTGTGACCCAGATATTGCCCTCAGAATCCACATGATTGCCATGGGGACGCACAAACAGGTTGGCACCAAAACTCTGCAATAGTTTGCCTGCCAGATCGAATTGCATGATGGGAGCGAGGTCGGAGCCGACACAGTTATTTGCACCACAGCGGTCAAATACCCAGATACTGGAGCCGTCGGGGTGGATTGCCAGGCCCGCAATTGAACCGATAGTTCGCTCAGAAGGCAATTGGAAGTATGCCTGATCCAGGGAATAACTATCGCTGGGCTTGGCCGGTTCATCACTGTTCTGGGCCGCAGCCCAGGGGATGATTGTCGCCAGGGCAATCACCGTCAGTTTTTTGGTGAAACTCGCATATCTCACCGGGATCATGGTCAATCGTCCCGCAGTGCAAATGTGGACAGAGCATGACCCGAGATAACCGACACGTACTGCACCCCATCCACCATGTAGGTAACCGGTGCCATCACGATCTGCCCACCGAGATTGACATGCCATAATAAGTCACCGCTGCGGGCATCGATGGCGTGAAAGTAGCCTTCCCTGCCGCCGGTGAACAACAAATCCGAAGCCGTTGTCAGTATGCCGCTGTCACTGACATCGAACTGATCGTATGACCAGACCGCTTCACCGGTCTGCGGATCCATGGCCTTGAGTGAGGCATAACCGACTTCGTTGGTCCAATTGTTTATCGGGTTGGTGCGACCGATGCCGATAGTAGGTGCACCTGGCGCCGGTGCCAGCACGGAAAAACCACCCCCAAGAAATGCGCGGCCAGGTTCGTACACGGATTCCTCGGCCCGATAGATAGTGGCGTAGTCTTGCCAGGCACTGAAATAGAACAAGCCGGTGCGTGGGCTGTAGGAAGGTGGATACCAGTTGGTACCGCCCTGGTTACCCGGATAAGTCGGCATGCCCTCCGGCTGTGGTGTTGGAATCGGTCGGCCATTTGCATCCAGGCCGCTGGACCAGTTCACGGTGACATAGGGTTTGCCGACGAGGAATTTCCCGTTGACGCGATCGAGTACATAGAAGTAGCCATTGCGATTCGCCCACATCATGACCTTGGTGGGTGTGCCTCTGAACTCGATATCCGCCAGTACCGGAACCTGTACGGAATCGTAGTCATAGGCGTCATTAGGCGTAAACTGGAAATACCATTTCAACTCCCCAGTATCGGCATCGAGTGCGATCACTGAGTCGGAATAGAGATTGTCCCCCGGGCGCTGGCCCGCGTTCCAGTCCGGTCCCGGATTACCGACTCCCCAGTAAGTCAGGTTCAGGTCGGGATCGAAAGAGCCGGTGATCCAAACCGGTGCACCGCCATGTTCCCAGTCGTCACCCTGCCAGCTGTCATGATTGGGTTCACCCGGACCAGGTATGGTGTAGGTCTTCCAGGCTTGTTCGCCGGTCTCGGCATCATAGGCAACCACGTAGCCGCGGATACCATATTCGCCACCGCCCACACCCACGATGATTTTGTCTTTCACCGCCAATGGGGCCATGGTAACGGAGTACGCCAGACTCACATCACCCACTTCAACATTCCAAAGTGGCTGACCGTTGATGCGGTCCAGTGCTATCAGGCGGGCGTCCAGGGTCCCCATGAAGACCTTGTCACCGAGCACGGCCACACC
>JADFIJ010000085.1 GCA_022566775.1 Pseudomonadota bacterium
GAGGGTCCTTATCAATTGGTGAAACCCTCAGTCATGTATCTGTATGCGGACGCCAGCATCGAAAATCTACAAAACGTGCAAAAGCAATTGATTCGAATCGGTCCGGAAAACACTGAAAAAGTTAAAGCCAAACTGCGTGATTTTGTGTTGCAGCTTTAACCAGAGGCTCCCTTACATTAACCCTCCTACAAGCCGAAAGAATGGCGGATAGCGGTACCTTGCCTGAATTCACTTCCTCAATAGTAGACATCGATTGGTTGCGCCAGCATCTGGGTACGGAAAATTTGCGAGTACTGGATGCTTCCGTGCCACCGGTGGTGCCGGGCTATGTCTCTATCAATAATGCAGAGCGCTTCGTGGCGATACCCGGTGCCCGTCGCTTCGACTACGATCAGCGAGTGTGCAAGCCCAACAGTTCTCTGCCCCACATGATGCCGAGCGCAGAATTATTTGAGGCGGAAGTGCAAAAGTTGGGCATTAACGCGGACAGCCTCGTCGTTGTCTATGATGATGTCGGCATCTACGCCAGTCCCCGCGCCTGGTGGATGTTCAAGGCCATGGGGCATGCGCGGGTGGCGGTTCTGGACGGGGGATTACCGGCCTGGGTCGACGCCGGGCTGGCAACAGCCGGAGCAGTGGACACGACATTTCCAGTAGGGAATTTTCGCGCCAAGCCAGCCGCAGAGCTGTTTTGCAATTTCGCGGTGGTGTTGGCAGCATTGGATGATGCCAACTGCAGTATTCTCGATGCGAGATCGGCTGGGCGTTTCTATGGCACTGCTGAGGAACCCCGGCCTGGTGTGAGAAGTGGTCACATGCCGAATGCGAAAAACCTGCCGTTTCCGGAATTGCTGGATGCAGGCGTGATGAAATCTGCTGCGGAGTTGCGAGAAATATTTTCCTCTCTCGCCGGTGTCGAGCAGAAGCTGATCACCAGCTGTGGCAGCGGTATCACCGCCTGTATCCTCACACTCGCTGCCGATCTGGCCGGTTATGACAAACTTGCCGTCTATGATGGTTCATGGGCAGAGTGGGGTGCGCCGGGCAAATTACCCGTGGTCACAGACTGAGTGGTGTAGCTGGCCCCGGCCGGCTAGCTGAACTTGTCGTGTCTATACAACTGGCACAAAAGATGTCCCTGGGGTTAATATCGGCGTAGCGTGCTGGGGGTTTCTGGAGCGAATATTCTTGAACAGACTGAAATCAGATGGTGTCGAGGTCGACGCCGAAGTTCCCGTATCGATCCCTGCCGGCGGCAGCGCGGATGCGCGGCAAAAGATACATCAACGCATGTCTGCCCTGGAGCTTGGCAAGCGCTCCATACATGGCCCGCTGGTCTATGTAGTCTGCGCCCTGATTACGGTACTCGGCAGTTCTGTTCGCAGCGATTACCCGCTGGTCTCGAGTCTTGTGGTGGTTTCTCTGGGTATGCTCGCCTTGGTACGCATTCTGTATGCAAGGGGTTTTGAAGCCCAATATGACCGTGTTGGTGAGCGAGCGGTGCGGAATTTTGTGATTTTGCTGCTGATTCAATGCTCAATTTTCAGTGGGTCGGCGGCGGCTACAATCATTCACTATGGCGAGGGGGTTGAGTCTACCTATGCCTTGCTGTTTGGCGCGGCGGCCGGCGCCGTGGGCACCAGTTCACTGGCGCCGCGAGTCGGCGTGCATCGAATTTTCCTGGTGGCGGTCATGGCTCCCATACTCGCCGCTCTGGTGCCTGGATTGGGAGAGGTTGGCATCGGCATTCTAATAGGTAGCTCCGCGCTCGTTGCCTTCTATCTCAGGGAAGTGGTACTGGCATCGGCAGCCTACAATGGGCTGATCGATACCCAACTCGATCTCGAAGCGGCCGCCCAACAGATAGAAACCTTGCAGGGCATTATTCCCATTTGCGCCTGGTGCAAAGCGGTCCGCGATGACGATGGCTTTTGGGAGGATGTCGAGACCTATGTTCGGGGCCGAACCAAAGCCGAATTTACCCATTCAATTTGCCCGGACTGTAAGGCTAAACATTTCCCCGATGCTGCGAGTGCTGCACAGGGGGAGTGAATAGGCTAGAGAATTGGAAGTTCGGGGCGACAAACTCAACGCAATGAACAATTTTGAATCCTTCTATCGAAGGTCTCGAATACAGATGACATCACTTGCCTGCTGACACAGCCGTCCGCTCTATTTTTCAATTTTCGTTTTTGATTATTATCGCCAGTGAAGCGTTCTGACATCCGCTGTACTCCTTAGCTTGGATTATCCTCAATTTCGAGACTGACAGGAACTAGGCTGTAATAGAGAATATCCTGTACAGAATAGGCAAAGAAGATCTCCAAGGAGCCACGCAGCCCCAGTAATTGCCCCTCAAATACGTCGATGCCAATGCTCGCTTCCAGGGCAATGCCTTCTCGGTAGGCGCCCAAGCTATCCAGTTCTCCATTCCACGTAATGAAGGCATCGGATGTATCTTTAAAGAATAGGTCACCATCGTAAGCGATAACAATATATAGGGCACCGGTCTGACCATTATGATTGGGCTCAGGGACAACGGTGCCAGTGATCGCGATAGGGTCGGTATCGAGGACAGTGTTCACCTCAGTGTTGCCACCATCGATAGTCACCCGGCCGCTAATAATCGCGGTACTGGCGTTGCCATCCGTTCCTCTGCTGGTGCCGGCGCCGGGTTCCGACCCGGAATCGCTATTGGCCAATTCCAGGGTGGCGACAACATAGCCGTGCTGACCGAAGGACGGATTGCCCGCGGTGGCGGCGGTATAATTCTCCGGATCTGATGTCCCCATTATGTGCGTGACATCGGTCCGGATCACGTCCGTCATCGCAATCGCCGTCGCTGTACAGAAGCCCCCATTGAGGGTGCCAGTGCCCTCGAGAAAGCTAATCAGACTTTCGCCAGTTGGAATATTGATGTCATTAAAATCAGCGGCAATTAACACGACACCCAAGGCAGCATTCGCTTCCAACTCATCGATTATGTTGCACAGGTGCTCTTGTTGGTCTTCGTTGCTGACGTTTGGATTGATATCGACATTGCCGCCGAAAGTATCTGGAATACAGAAATGTGCACTGTAGACGTAGAGCCTGCGGTCATCTGAATTCAGGTCGGTGAGGGACAGCTTGGCGCCATCGAGGCTGCGAGTGTTGCACTGGCCTGCCCAACTGCCGGTACTATCGATCTGGAATCTCTCACCGCTTCTTACCCATATTTCCTGCCCATCTATAGCCACGGCCAGAACATAGTCAGCAGCAAGGATTGTGGCTATTTCATCTGCCCCGCTACCGGTTTCCTGCAGAGCGATGATGTCTGCATTTTCACTATTAAAAATTGCCGCGGCGGCATTTTGGTTCGTGATATTGCCGTTAAGTTCGTTGCCGGATATATTCCATTCCAATATTTTCACGCTGTCTGCGCTGGCTTGCTGAAAGCCTAAAATCAGAACAAAGACACTTATGAATATGGGCAGTTGAGGATGGCGATTCATTGGGGTCATGGCGGCGTCCAGTTTGCATTTCTCTTTTTCAATTCCGGATGCACGCACCTGTCTGCGAGCTATCTGGTTCATGATAACTTCTACGTAGCTTGAGCGATATTCTGTTTATAAACAGAGCGTGGCCCTGGAGATAGATATGGGCGCAGGCTTGGTGCATTGAGGTGAGATGGCGTTTCTGGCCGGGAATCTTCTCCGAATCTCACTACGGCGAATACAAACCAGAGGCCTAATACAAGTGACCCCGGCGATTAGCCGGGGTCTGGGCAAGAGCTCTTAGTGGTTGCACCCGCGGAGTCCGGGGGCGCGAGGTGATAACGCACCTCCAACGAGTGGCCCCTTAAAGAAGGAGACCCTTTCATGGTCCCAGAAACCTCCACCGCGGCAAGGGAAATTGCAATAGATAAATTGCTGTACTTGGGAAAGATCAGGAGATGGCGAGAAAACTTAATGCTAAAGTATGGCTTGCCGCCGATCTCGCACCTGAACTGCATTGTTCAGAGGTGCCCTAGATTCGGGATAGCCAACTGCACAAACAACCAGAAAGAGGTTGTTTAGGAGATACGGTTTGAAAACTCGAAGAGGATTGCTACTGGCCGTTGGACTTTTACTTGCGAGTCAGGTGAATGCCCAGTCCATAGAAGATGAGGCAGTGGTCTGGCTGCAGGAATTTATCCAGGTGGATACGGTTAATCCTCCTGGCAATGAATCCCGCGCCGTCGATTTTTATGCTGCGATATTTGATGCCGAGGGTATCGCCTATGAAACCGCCGAGAGTGCGCCTGGCCGGGGCAATATCTGGGCGCGACTGCCCGGTGGTAATGAACCGGCCCTGATTCTGTTGCAACACACAGATGTAGTGCCTGCCGACCGGGAATATTGGTCCACCGACCCCCTGTCCGGCGAGATTCGCGATGGCTACATCTGGGGTCGAGGCGCCAGAGACATGAAGGGCACGGGCATCTCTCAACTCGCCACGTTTATCAGCCTGCATCGGGCTGGCCTGGAGCTGAATCGGGACGTGGTGTTTGTGGCCACGGCCGATGAAGAAGCCGGTGGCGCCTACGGGGTTGGATGGCTGGTGGAAAATCGCCCGGAAATATTTGCCGGAGCCGGCTTGCTGATCAACGAAGGCGGTGCCGGCAGCCGATTGGGGGATCAAGTCGTGTTTGGGGTCGAAGTCACCCAGAAGGTGCCGGTGTGGTTACATCTCACCGCCGTGGATACCCCCGGACACGGCTCTTCACCACGCCGCACCAGCGCGGTAACCCGAATCGTTGAGGCGCTGAATATCATCAGAGAAAACCCCTTTCCCCCGCGTATCATCCCGCCGGTGGAGGCCTATTTCGCCGGCTTATCGCTGTCCATGGACGACGAATGGGCAGACGCCTACGCCAATATTGCCAGTGCAATCAGGGAGCCGGGCTTTATGCAGGAATTTCAGGAATACAGCTCCGGCCACCACGCCCTGACGCGGGACACCTGTACGATGACACGCATGGGGGCCTCCAGCAAGATCAACGTAGTACCCCCCGAAGCCTGGGCCGAGCTGGATTGCCGCATCCTGCCGGATCGGCCGGCCGAAGAGTTTATCGAAAAAGTCAGAAATATGATCGCGGCGACAGGGGTCGAAATAGAAGTCATCATGGCCTTCACTCCGGCGATATCAGCCACCGACTCCGCCCTGTACCAGTCCATCGTCAACGTTACCCGGGAAATGCATCCCGGCTCCCGGGTATTGCCATCGGTCAGTACCGGATTTACCGATAGCCATTTCACCCGGGATCTGGGCATCGTCAGCTACGGTTTTAATCCAATCATCACAGAACGTGGCGATCCATCCGGCGTGCATGGCAACGATGAGCGTGTGCCGGTGGAGGCTTTTCGGCGTGGGGTTACGGACATGCGTGCGATTATTAGAGATTTGGTGGTCGACTGATAAAAGCGTCGCACTGAAGGCCGACAGCTATGTCGTCGTGACGAGCGGCTTCGATCAAACCGCCTCTACATCACTTGGCAATCGAAAAATTGAGGGTGAGCCCGGCTAAATTGCATGTGATTTCCAAAACTTCTGAATGTTGTGTCCTGAAATCATTCCCGCGAGGCAGCTAAATTAGTGTCATCGCCATCCTAAAAAGTTTTTACTCTGATCGCATTTACGCCTAGAATCCACAGCTCAGGAACTTGCACCGGATTTACGTTCCGGCAGGCAACCAGGATTGAATATGGACGACTCTGTTAAAGGCGTGGTTGTTGCTGCGTTTTACCACTTCGCGAAATTTCCCGATTTTGAATCTTTCCGAGAACCCCTGCGCCAACTGATGCTGGCGCAGCAAGTGCGGGGCACGCTGCTGCTCGCGGCCGAAGGTATCAACGGCACCATCGCCGGATCACGGCAGGGCGTCGATGCGGTAATAGCCTGGCTGCAGCAGGATGACCGATTTTCGGGGCTTGAAACGAAGGATTCTTATGTCGATGAAACCCCTTTTTACCGTACCAAGGTAAAGCTGAAGAAAGAAATTGTCACCATGGGCGTGGAAGACATCGATCCGAATCTTAGCGTCGGTACCTACGTGGAAGCCGCGGCCTGGAATGAACTGATTAGCGACCCGGATGTGCTCTTACTGGACACGCGTAATAAATATGAAGTTGAAATCGGTACTTTCGAAAACGCGGTGAATCCGCAGACAGATTCCTTCAGGGAATTTCCCGAGTATGTGAAGAAAAATCTTGATCCGGCGAGGCATAAGAAAGTCGCCATGTTTTGTACCGGAGGCATTCGCTGCGAAAAATCCACTGCCTATCTGAAGCAGCAGGGTTTCGAAGAGGTTTACCATCTCAAGGGTGGTATTCTGAAGTACCTGGAGAAGGTGCCCAAAGCAGAAAGCAAATGGCAAGGCGAGTGCTTTGTCTTCGACAATCGGGTAACCGTCAATCACGATCTGGAGTCAGGCGGCTATGATCAATGCCATGCCTGTCGGATGCCGATTACCCAGCAGGACAAGCAGGGCGAGTATTATCAGAAAGGTGTGAGTTGTCACTATTGTTATGACACGCACAGCAAGGATCAGGTAAAACGTTACGCCGAGAGAGAGCGCCAGATGCAACTTGCCAGGGAACGGGGAGAGCTCCACATAGGCGCTCCCATGCAGGCGACAATCGAGACCCGGCGCCGGCAGAAGATGCGGTTCAAGGAACGGCAGCGGCAGGACCAGCAGTCAAAATCCTGAGGGTTTTGGACAGCCCATAATAGCCGGGCTTTGCAATAGCCGTGCGTGGGGTTTTTGGGTATAGTCTTCGTTACCGTGCTAAGGCAGCTCTGAATAAAGGCCAGAGACCAACTGCCATTATTCAGAGCTGCCTTAATAAAACCAAGAAATCTGAGTTCATGAACACTACTTCGCCAGTCAAAGCGCCTCGCGCACTCCCCATTCTGCTGGTTCTGATCGCGGCACCGATGATTCTCGGTGGTGTGCAGCTGGTATTTCTGGGTGGGTCATTCTATTACCTGTTGGCGGGTCTGGTGCTGGTTGCCAGTGCCAGGCGTCTGTGGCGAGCCAGTCCCACCGGCTCCCTCATTTACGGCGGTTTCCTGATCGCCACCGTAGCCTGGGCCTTGCTGGAATCGGGTACCAATCTGTGGGCGCTGGCGCCGCGAATTTTGCCTTTTGCCGGTCTCGGGCTTTGGTTTCTAACGCCGTGGTTGCGGCGAGCTCTGTATCAGGGGCAACCCCCTAAACTGTTGCGTTCGGATATTTCCAGGGGATCTGCCGTGGTAGTGGTACTGGTGTCTGTCTTCGTTCTCTACAGTGGTAGTGGCTACGATGTTAATCCCCTGTCTGCACGCAGCGGCATCAACACCGTCAATACCCAAACCGATTGGCCCAGCTATGGCAACGACGCCGGCGGCAGTCGATACTCACCACTAGACCAGATCAATACCGGCAATGTGGTTGATCTGGAACTGGCCTGGACCTATCGCACTCAGGTTGGCGGCGCCTTCAAGGCGACGCCATTGCAGATAGGCGATCTACTCTACGTCTGTGCCGGCGGCAATATCATCATCGCCCTCGATGCCAATAGCGGCGAATTACGTTGGCAATTCGACCCCCTGATCAGTGCCGAACACCTGGACTTCGCGCGCTACTTCACCACCGGCTGTCGTGGTGTCTCCTACTACCAGGCACCAGCGGAATATGACGGCGAATGCCAGCAGCGAATTCTCACGGCGACCACCGACGCGCGACTGATCGCCGTAGATGCGCTCAGTGGTGAGCGCTGCATCCAGTTTGGTGATTTGGGGGAGGTAAATTTAACCACCGGCATGGGCAATGATCCCCTGATATTTAATTTTCAAACCTCCCCGCCAGGCATCGTCCGGGGCAATGCCGTCGTCGGCGGTTGGGTGCTGGATAATCGCAGTGTCGGAGAGCCGTCTGGCGTAGTGCGTGCCTTCGATGCCATCAGTGGTGAATTTGCCTGGGCCTGGGATATGGGCAGGCCGGGCATCAACACGCAACCCCTGCGAGGCGAAGTGTATACACGAGGTACGCCGAATGTCTGGAGTCTATTTAGCGTAGATGAAGAGTTAGGCTTGATCTATGCCCCTACCGGAAATGAGACACCTGACTACTTCGGTGGCCAGCGCATGGAGTCCAGTGAGCAATATGCCAGTTCTATCGTCGCCATAGACGGCGAGAACGGGTCTGTGCGCTGGTCATTTCAAACTGTGCATCATGACCTGTGGGATTGGGATGTACCCTCGCAGCCCGTGCTGATCGATTTGCCTGGCGCTAACGGTGAGAAAATACCGGCAGTACTGGTACCAACCAAACGTGCCGAAGTATTCGTATTGAATCGCGTCACCGGTGAGCCGATCTTCGATATTCAGGAACTGCCGGTGCCACAGGACGGCGGAGTGCCTGAAGATTACGTGGCCGCAACCCAGCCTTTCACCATGGACATGCCTAACTTTCGACCCGATATGACGGAAGCGAAAATGTGGGGCATTACCCCTCTCGATCAATTGTGGTGCCGCATCGAATACAAGAAAATGCGCTACGACGGGCATTTCACCGTGCCCGGCGTCGATACGATTTTCCAGTTTCCCGGCAACGCCGGCGGCCACAACTGGGGCAGTGTGAGTGTCGATCAGGTGAATAATATAATGGTGGTTAACCCCATGCTGGTTGGCAATCAGTTGACGCTGATTCCGAGAGACGAGCTGCCAGAAGGGGTCGCAGGAAGCCAAATTGGGACGCCCTATTCCCATACCACCGTGCGCTTCATGTCGCCGCTGGGAGTGCCCTGCAATCAACCGCCCTACGGTGTGCTTGCCGCCATCGATCTGGAAACCCGGACTTTGCTCTGGGAGCGTCCTATTGGAATGGCCAAGGACAGCGGGCCATGGGGCATCAAGAGCCACTTGCCGTTCTCTATCGGTACGCCCCAGAGTGGGGGCACCGTGACCACTGCAGGTGGCCTGATATTCAGCGCCGGGACTTTCGATAACACCATTCGCGCCACCGATATACGCAATGGCAGGGAGTTGTGGCGTCGTCCCCTGCCTTTTACAGCCCACGCCACGCCGATGAGTTACCTGTCTCCGGCCGGCGAGCAAACTATCATCATTGCGGTACCGGTTTACAACTCAACTTCGGGTTCGGGGTTTCGTGTATTGCCGGCGGACCAGGAAGATCCTGAGGGGGGCTATATCATGGCCTTTAGATTACCAGAATAGTGGCTGGACGAGTGCTTTGAGATGGAGTTGGATTTGAAAAGCCTTGGCAGCAAGTTCTTGCTTTGTGCATCTTTATTTTTGAGTTTCTGTGTCCACGCACAGGAAACAGAGACCGGCATCCTGGCCAGCTGGCTTGCGCTGGATGCACCCACCGGCCACGAACACCTGGCTACGGTTCCCATTCAGCAACGCTACGCCGGTTGGCGGCGCGATCGTTATGGGAATTTGATAAAGGAAATCGGCAGCGGTGAGCCGCGCCGGATCGTTGCCTGTGGACTGGATTCCTATGCCTATGCCGTTAGTCAGATTACAGACGCCGGCTATTTGCGATTGCATCGCATCGGATCGGGGTCGCGTCACCCACTTTGGGACCAGGCGCACGAGGGTCAACAGCTGCGAATCTTGACTCGAGGCGGACCCCTGCTCGGCGTGTCGGCCATAGCCAACGGTCACTTCGCCAGCCAACATCGTGGTGAAACTGCCATCGTCACCCAGGACGATCTGTGGCTGGATGTGGGTGCGGAGTCTGCGGACGAAGTGGCGGCAATGGGCATCGCCTTGCTGGATCCGGTATTTCGTAATATTCCCCCCTGGCATTATGCCACCGAAATTGCAGGTCCCCGCGCCGGTGCCAGAGTTGGCTGTGCCGCTGTCTTCGCCGCTGCCGAAGCCGGCATCAATGGCGCCCAGGGCAGCACCCGATATGTGCTAAGTGTGCAGCAGGTGTTCGGCTGGGTCGGCCTCGGCGCCGCCATATCTTCAGCTTCCGCCTTGAACCAACTGGTGATTGTAGGCCCGGGTGAGTCAGAATTTCGCAATGAAGAAATCACCCAACTAAACGCCCGGGCGAATGTAGTCATAGATGACCCGACCCGCGCCAATATGCGTTTCATCGCGCCGCGGGTAACGGACCCGGACGCGTTAATGGAACGCATCGAGTTGAGCGCCAGCAACGAAGTTCTCGCGGCAATCGTAGAGGCGGTCAATCCAGACGCTGAGTTGCCACCCTGGTTACCGGCGCCGGTTCGGGCCGAGGTGTTAAACGGTGAATTTGGACGTTGGGGTGAGCACCAGGACAGGCGGCGGATGATCGAGGTTGAATCTGTACTGGACCGGGTGGCGGAGCGTTCCGCGGTACCGGGTCACGAAGGACCGATCCGGAATATTGTTTACAACTTGCTGCCTCCCTGGGCCAGGGAAGTCGCCCAGGTCGATGAGATGGGCAATATGTGGGTGGAGTTCGGACCCGAGAGCGAAGCCACCGTGTTTATCGCCCACATGGATGAAGTGGGTTATGCCGTGGAGAGTATTGCGGCGAACGGCGTGATTAGCCTGACCCGTTTAGGCGGCGTGGTGACGACGGCTTGGGAAGGCCAACCTGCCTTGTTGCAACTGGACCCCAACACCGACATGCAGTCCTTAGCGGAAGCCCCACGGCTACGGGGCGTTTTTCTTGCCCGCAGCGAGCCGGATCAGAAGCGCCCCGATTCGGTTCGAGCCTGGTTTGGCATGAACGCCGAACAGCTGGCGGCCGCCGGCGTCGAGATTGGCATGGGGGTGACAGGTTTTAAGGAAGGCCACCGCATGGGTAAGTACCGCTATGCATCACGCTCTCTCGATGATCGTGTCGGTACCACCTCGCTACTGATGGCAATAAGAAATATCGATCCCGGCCTGCTCACCCATCGCCTGGTGTTTGCCTGGTCGGTACGGGAAGAGGGCGGTCTGCGTGGTGCCGCCCGCCTGGCGGAGACCTATGGCCGCAGCAGCCGACGAGTCTACAGCATCGACACCTTCGTCTCCTCCGACACGCCGCTGGAATCACCACACTTTGCCTATGCCCCACTGGGCAAGGGCCCAGTACTGCGCTCCATCGAGAGCAGCGGTATGGCAACGCCCTATGAGCTGGACCGAAACCGAGGCATCGCCGCCGCGGCCGGCATAGAGGTGCAGATCGGGCTCACCCAGGGTGGCACCGATGGCACCACCTTTTCCGTCTACGGCGCACCGAACGCGGGCCTCTCGTGGCCTGGTCGTTACAGTCATTCCCCCGCGGAGATCGCAGACCTGCGGGATGTCGTTAAACTGATCGATCTGATCCAGGCGATGGCGGAAGCACCACTCGACACACCATAAGAAAAACGTTATGCATGACACAGAAATACCAATGAGCCCGTTCGGCTCGTTTCTCGGCATCGAAATTATTACATTCTCAGCCGGCAAGGCCAGTTGTCGCGTCGAGATAAAAGATCATCACCTGAACAATGGCGGCCGCGTGCATGGTGGCCTGCTGACGTCGCTGGCGGACACCACCGCAGGCGTAGCGGTGAGAACGATTCGGCCCGAGGGCAAACTCTCTGCCACCACCGACCTCAGCATCGCGTTTATCCGACCACCCCAGGGCGATTCACTGGAGGCAGTGGCAGAAGTTATTCATGCTGGCAAGCGCCTGTTCCGGACCGAGATTTCCGTGTTCAGTGCCGATAGACTGGTGGCTCGAACCAACGCGACGTTTATGATCGTAGATGCGCGTAAACCCTGAGCCCTCGCCAGTTCGCCAATCTTGATCAATCATGTAGAATCAGGGCTCTTTAGCAGGTCGGAAGTAGTTTCGAGCCTGTAGTTCCCGCAGTGGCGACGCGTAGTGGGAAGCAGAGACGGGCTGGGCGGCAGGAAAGAATACGCTGTGGGGAAGTGTCAATACAAAAGCATAGATGGGGAAATATGATGAAGGAAAAGACGAAGAACCGAAGTGAAAAATCAGTTTCCAAAACAGCAATCGCCCGCAGAGATTTTATCAAGACTGCAGCCGGCGCTTCCGTTTTCATGATCGTGCCCCGCCACGTTCTCGGCGGCCCCGCCTATGTCGCACCGAGCGACAAGATAAATATCGCCGCCGTCGGTGTAAACGGTAAGGGCAAGACTGACATTCGCGAGGTCGCTCACGAAAACATTTACGCCCTGTGTGATATCGACGACCGCAAAATGGCGGCCACCCTGGAAGAAGACTGGACCGCAGGGTTCAGGGATAAAGCCAAGAAGTATCGGGACTATCGGGAGATGCTGGATAATGAACCCGAGATCGATGCGGTCTTGATCAGCACCCCGGATCATATGCACAGCCCGATTGCGACTCATGCCATGGCGCTGGGCAAACACGTCTATGTACAAAAGCCTCTCACCCACACGGTGGCAGAGGCTCGTCTGCTGGCCTTACGGGCGCGGGAAAACAATGTTGTTACCCAGATGGGAAACCAGGGCCATGCCGAAGAAGGGGCCAGGCTCATCAATGAATGGGTGGCCGATGGTTTGTTAGGCACGGTCACCGAAGTCCATTGCTGGACTAACCGGCCGGTGTGGCCACAGGGAATTGCCCGGCCCGAAGGCTCCGATCCGGTGCCTGCGGCCATGGATTGGGATTTGTGGTTAGGCGCCGCGCCTAACCGTCCTTATCTGCAAGGGCGCTATCATGCGTTTAACTGGCGCGGCTGGAGAGATTTCGGCACCGGCGTGGTGGGCGACATGGGCGCTCATATCATCGACCATCCTTACTGGGCGCTGGATCTCGATCTGCCAAGCACGATCTCCGCCAGTTCCACGCGCTGGGGCCGGGATTTTGAATCGTTTCCACTGGCATCCAAGATTCATTTTGAATTCCCCGCCAGGGGCGGTCGAGGCCCGGTAAAAATGACCTGGTACGATGGCGGTTTGCTGCCAGAGCGTCCGGAGATGATCGAGAATGGTCGTCAAATGGGGGATAACGACGGCGGCGTCCTCATCGTGGGCGACAGGAACACGCTCATGCATGGCGTCTATGGACGTGATCCCCGTCTCATTCCTGAGGCAAGGAACTTGGAATATCAAAAACCTGCACCCACAATGGCAAGGTCTCCTGGCATATACCAGGAATGGATTGATGCGATTAAGGACCGCAGCAAGGTGACGACTTCGAGTTTCGAGTATGCCGCCAGACTGACCGAGACTATGCTGCTGGGCAATATAGCGCTGCTTAGGGGAGGCGAGCACACCGTGCTGGAATACGATGGCGCCAATATGCGTTTCACCAATGATGAAGTTGCGAATGCCTATCTGGAGAAAGACTACCGTCCAGGTTTTGGCCTCGTATAACAAGTACCCAGTTCACAAGCGGCATCGCCCGCGGGCAATCGCAGTAAACCATAACCGGCCTGCAGCGTTTCAATCCTTAAAGCTGAATTCTGACCACAAGGACATGGAAGTGGATTGGCATGGCAGAATTTAACACACCAGGAGTAGGGGATTGATCAAATTGAATACTGCAAACTACAAAATTAGTGACGGCCGTCGACACACAATTCACTGGCGCATAGCGTTTGTTGCTGCGCTGCTTCAATTCACAGCGATTACGGCGCTAGCCCAGGTACCTGAACTACCACTGCCTGCCAGTGCCAGCGGTCAGGCTACAACAGCTCAATTTTATGCCGGTAATACCTTCGATGATGGCGCCACGTTTGCCACCACCTTCGCCGCCGATCAGGCCATTACCATCCTGGCGGAGATTCGCGTCGAAGCGAACCATGTCAATAGC
>JADFIJ010000086.1 GCA_022566775.1 Pseudomonadota bacterium
AGTTAGGCCTGTTGCGCGCTATTGCCGAGGCCGGGTCTATTTCTGCGGCGGCGAGAGTTCTGGGTATCAGTTACAAGACTGCCTGGGACCGCCTGGAACGGCTCAATAACCTGTCCAAATTGCCCCTGGTTCTGCGCGCCGCTGGTGGTCGTAAAGGCGGCGGCAGTCAACTTACCGACTATGGTCGACAGTTACTCGCAGGTTTTGAAGAACTTGAGAAACAACATCAAGAGTTTCTTCAAAGTCTCAATAATCAATTACAATCCCTGGATGATGTCAGCGGTTTCATGAGGCACAGCTCGATTCAGACCAGCGCCCGCAATCAATTCCTGGGCAGCATCAGCCGCATCGAGCCAGGTGCCGTTAACACCGAGGTTTGTGTCAGTCTCTCGGCTACTCTGGCGGTGGTCGCCATCGTCACCGAGCGCAGTCGGGAGGAAATGGACCTGGCGGTCGGCGATTCGATCATGGTGCTGATAAAGGCATCATCGGTCACCCTCGCGGTGGGAAATTATGGCCGCGTCAGCGCCAGGAACAGTTTTACCGGCCACATCTCCCGTATCGATCGTGGTGCGGTGAATAGCGATATTTCAATCGATCTTGGAGATAGTAAAACCCTCGGTGCCATCATTACCAATCACAGCCTAGATCAGCTGGAGTTACTCGAAGCCCAGGCGGTCACCGCATTCTTCAAGGCGTCCAGTGTGGTGTTGCTGAAAACCTGATTTATCTTATTCCAGGTTGACATTCAAGCTTGCGACTAAGCCATTGTTAGTCGTGACTATGTCATTAATGCAACGGACTTGATTTGAGCAAAAACCTGTTGCCCGGGGGCAAGTTGTAGCAGCTGCACCGAGTATTCCGACACCCTGGCCAGCAGCGTCTCCCCGCCTACATTCAGCTTGATGCTGCGGCTGCCCTGGCGTATTTGCCGTGAAATATCGACGATCTGCGCCGGCAGGACATTGAGGATGCTGCTTTGCTGGGGCCGCTGCAGGCACAGACTCACATCCCGAGCGCGAATCCTCAGCCTCACGGGAAGTGCCGTATTGATATCCACCCGGGGAATGTGCAGAACTTCTCCGCCCCTGCTGATGAGGCTGGTCAGGTGCGGCAGGTCGTGATTGTTCACCGTACAATTAAACACGCTGAAGGCCTCGTCGACCTCGTTGAGGGGGCTGTCGACGCGTCCCAGGACCTCGCCGATGCTACCGATGGCGGTGACCCTGCCCTCCTCCATCAGCACCAGATGGTCTGCCAACCTGGCCACTTCTTCTGTGGAATGCGAGACATAAAGTACCGGTATTTCAAGCTCTTGGAAGGTTTTTTCCAGAAAGGGCATTAAGGTTCTGCGGGCCCTGTAATCCAGCGCCGACAACGGCTCATCCATCATCAGCATTACCGGAGATGCCATCAGGGCGCGACCGATGGCCACCCGCTGCTGCTCCCCGCCGGACAGGCTGCAAGGGTCTCGATGGAGCAAGCTGCCTAATTCCAAAGTTTCACAAATATGATCTAAATCAGCAGCTTGATGAGCTTTTCTGTTTCCGTTTCTGCCTTTACCTCTGCTGCTGCCGAATACCAGGTTTGCGCGTACATCCAGATGGCTAAACAGGCTCGGTTCCTGAAAAACCAGACCGATATGCCTGTTCTCCGCAGGCAGAAAGATGGATTCACTCTGCCAACAGCGGCCATTAACGCGCAAACTGCCGACTGCGCCAGGCTCGAGGCCAGCAATGGCTCGCAACAGCGTGGTCTTGCCGCCACCGGATTGACCGAATATGCCTGTCACCCCGGACTCTGGCAGTTGGAATTGTGCCTTGAGGCTGAATTCGGCTTTGTTCAGGCTCAAATCGACATCGATCATGGTCTAGCCCCGGACAGGAACGATGCACGTTTATTCAGGGTGTAGACCGCCAGCAGCACCAAGAATGAAAATAGCAGTAACAAGCCGGCCAGCCAGTGCGCCTGGCTGTACTCTAGCGCTTCGACGTGATCGTAGATGGCAATAGACAGCACCTGGGTTTGCCCCGGTATATTGCCACCAATCATCAAAACCACGCCGAATTCACCCATGGTGTGGGCGAAACCCAGCACGATCGCTGTCAGGTAGCCGAGCTTTGACATCGGTAGCACGATATTCAGAAATCGATCCAGCGGCCCAGCCCCCAGTGTCGCCGCCACCTCCAGCGGTCGCCTGCCGACGGCGACGAAACTGGTCTGTAGTGGTTGCACCACAAACGGCAGGGAATAGATAACAGATCCCAGCACCAGGCCCGCAAATGAAAACGCCAGGGACGGTAAACCCAGGGAGTTGAGGGTGGAGCCGATAGGCCCGGTGGGCGACAGCGCCAGCAGCAGATAAAATCCCAGCACGGTCGGCGGCAAAACCAGGGGCAAGGCGATTAGCGCCTCCACCACACTCTTGCCCCGGGTCCGGGTCTGTGACAACCACCAGGCCAGTGGCGTGCCCAGGCATAGCAGGATCAATGTGCTGACTCCCGCGAGCTTTAAAGTTAGAGTAAAGGCAGTAAAATCAGCAGCTTCAAGCATAGTATTTCGATTTAACCTTATCTTTGAGGGGATACATAACCGTGCTCCCGAAGAATCGGAGCCATGGCTGCGCTGTGGAGGAATGCAAACAGGGCACGGGCACCGGCCCTGGTGCTGAGCAATACCATTTCCTGGCTGATGGGCTGGTAGTAATCCAGCGGTATGTGCCAGCCGCTATCGGATTGGCCCAGGGCGAGGGCCTGGGACAGCGCCACGAATCCGAATTCGGCGTTGCCGGTGTAGGTAAACTGAAAGGCCTGGCTCACGTTCTCGCCCATCACCAGCTTCGCCCGTAGCTGCTCGTATACCCCCAGCTTCGTCATCACTTCCACCGCCGCCCGTCCGTAAGGTGCCAGATTGGGATTTGCCAGCGCCAGTCGGCGCAGACCGTTATGCTCATGCTGCAGCAGGCTGGTTTCTGTGAGCGGTGGGTCCGGGCGTCTGCTCCACAAGATTAACTGCCCGATGGCGTAGACCTGGCGCTGCCCGATGGCTACGTGGCCCCGTATTTCCAGCTGCCGGGGGCGTTCTGAATCGGCCGAGAGGAAGAGGTCAAACGGCGCCCCGTTGATAATCTGGGCGAAGTGCTTGCCGCTGGATCCGGTAATTATGTTGATCTGGTGGTCCTGCTCGGCTTCGAAGCGCTGCTTTACCACCTGCATTGTCGTGGCGAAATTTGATGCTACCGCGACATTGATGGTTTCAGCGCCGGCATGGGTGCCGATGGCGGCGAGTGCAAACAGCCAGATCCCCGTTATTTGGCCTGATAAAATCCTGTAACGCATTGATTAGGTTAAATTCCTTCATATCGTTATATAAATGATTACATAACGCTAGTCATAAATGAAGAGGCCGGGATCAAAGCCAAATCAAGGCATTATTGTAAGGGGCTGGGTGACAACGGTTCCCTGTTTGCTATTGGCAACAAGCCGGGGCTTTGCGGGCGCCTATTAAGGGTAAAGAAACTGGTGCAGGTTCCGACTACCTAGCATAGGCTGTTAATCGCCTGCACTGTGCTAAATCAACAGGTATTTGACTTCGATAAATAACCCTTTATTATCCATTAAAAATATATAGATAAAGTTTAAACTTAATGTCAGACATTAAATCTCCAGTCGCTTTCTTCGACACCCTGGAACAGACACGAAATCCGTTTAAATACCCGGTGCGAAGCCTCGATCACCTGCTCGATGATGTCAGCGAGGATGCCCTGGCCGATTACCAGTGCGCCGGTGAGTTCATTTATAGTTATCGCGGTAGTGCGGATACCTACAGCACCTATCGACGGGAAATCGAACATTTTCTTCACTGGTGCTGGCTGGTTGCAAAAAAGTCATTAAATCAAATAGTTAGGGAGGACATGGAGGATTACGTCGAGTTTTCCAAGCAACCTCCCCGGGGCTGGATCGGCAGCAAGAACGTGCCCCGCTACCTCGAACGGGAAGGACAGCGCCTACCTAACGCTGCATGGCGTCCCTACGTCAAGGCTGCAGGCGAGTACGTGATGTCCCAGTCCGCCCTGCAGTCCCTGTTCAGCGTCCTCAGCAGCTTCTTTAACTTCCTGCTGCAGGAGCAACGCATTTCCGCCAATCCAGTGTCGCAGATGCGGCAGAAGAGCAAATACCTGCGTAGACAGCAAGCCCCGGGCAAGATCCGCCGCCTATCCCCACTACAGTGGGATTACGTCATCGACGCCGCCGAGAAGATGGCCGCAGAGCAGCCTCGGGAGCACGAGAGAACGCTGTTTGTCATGAATGCCCTCTTCGCCATGTACCTGAGAATCTCGGAACTGGTAGAGACCCCACGCTGGCAGCCGCAAATGGGGCATTTTCAAGCAGACCAGGAAGGCAACTGGTGGTTTAACACCGTCGGCAAGGGCAATAAGGAACGGGAAATCTCGGTCAGCGATGCCATGTTGAGCGCACTGAAACGGTATCGTCGCTCGCGCGGACTACCGGACTTGCCCGCGCCAGGAGAGGCCAGCCCCTTGGTTCATAAGACCCGGGGCAAGGGGGGTCTCACCAGTACCCGTCAAATCCGGGGAATCGTGCAGAAATGCTTCGATACGGCGGCGGCGACGATGCGTGCCGAAGGCTTCTGCGAAGACGCCGATCGCCTGGCGCTGGCGACGGTGCACTGGTTGCGCCATACCGGCATCTCAGAAGACGTTAAACATCGGCCCCGTGAGCATGTGCGGGACGATGCCGGGCACGGTTCCAGCGCGATCACAGACCTGTACATCGATGTCGAACGGGCCGAGAGACACGCCTCCGCCAGGCACAAGCAAATTCGGTAAGCAGGAAATTTTATCTGGATAGTTTCCAGACTTAAAATAGCGGGAAATTACTTCTATTGAGTTCGTATATCACTTAGTCTCTATGTTGCTCAACTGCGGTGAACAGAAT
The DNA here is from genome assembly GCA_022566775.1 of Pseudomonadota bacterium. GTDB lineage: Bacteria > Pseudomonadota > Gammaproteobacteria > Pseudomonadales > Pseudohongiellaceae > UBA9145. Next base: position 4,959 of record JADFIJ010000086.1, read on the forward strand.
GCGCCACTTCCCCTGTCACCTCGGTTAAGTAAACATTTGTTAATGCCGTTTTAATTAGTGCGGGGTTTTATGAAGATTTGCAGTCGTGAATTTGGAATCCACTACGGTCTCAAGATCGTGGTGCTGTCGGTCGCCAGCCTGATAGCCACCGCAGTGATCGCCCAGCGAGATCCGATTCAGTTAAACACGGTGCTTGACATCGATGCACTCTATCAACCTCTGCACAGTCAGAAAGTGCATGGAGAAACGGCAGTCAGCCTGTTACGGGAATTGCAAACCAAGCATTATGCCGCCGTAGAAATTGATGACAATTTTTCATCCATTATCTTTGACAGCTACCTCGATACCCTGGATGGATCCCACCTGTATTTTCTCAAGGCAGATGTGGATGAGCTCAGTAATTACCGTTATACCCTCGACGATACACTCCAGGATGGCAGTGTCGAGCCCGGTTTCGTTATTTATAATTTGTACTACAAGAGAATCATCGAAAGGATGATTTATGCGATCAATAGAATCGAAAATCATATTCCGGAGATGGATTTTACCCTCGATGAATATATTCAACTGAATCGGGAAGAAGCGCCTTATGCGGCCTCGGTAGCAGCCCTGGATGAAGTTTGGCGACTTCGAATCAAGAACAGTGTGTTGAGCCTGAAACTGACTGGCGACAGCGACGATGAGATAAAGGAAAAACTGTCAAAGCGCTACCGCAATCAATTGAGTCAAATTCTAAAAACCAATGACAAGGATATCTTTCAAACCTATCTGTCTAACGTGGCCAAGGCAGTGGATCCCCACACCGCCTATTTCTCCCCCCGGGATTCGGAAAATTTTAATATGGGACTATCGCTGTCACTGCAGGGAATCGGTGCGCAGTTGACCACGGAAGCGGAGTACACCAAGGTCGTCGAGCTCATCAAAGGGGGTCCAGCCGAGCGTGGTGCGGAATTAAAGCGAGGGGATCGAATCATTGCCATTGGTCAGGGTGTCGATGGCGAATTGCAAGATGTAGTCGGCATGCGCCTGGACGATGTGGTGGCCCAGATTCGTGGAGAAAAAGGCACAGTGGTTCGCCTTAATGTGATCTCTGCGGATGCCGTCAGCGAGGCCAGTGCGAAGGTTGTGAGTATTACCCGCGATACGGTCAAGCTGGAAGATCAGTCGGCGAAAAAAGAAGTCATTGAACTGTCGTATCTGGGTAATGATTACAAGATTGGCGTGATCGATCTGCCGACCTTTTATTTCGATTTTGAAGCCGCCGGCAGAGGCGAGGAAGATTTCAAGAGTTCAACTCGCGACGTTCGGGTTTTACTCAACGAATTGCTGGAAGAGAATGTCGATGCTGTCATCGTCGACCTGCGTAATAATGGTGGCGGCAGTTTGAGTGAAGCGAATCAGTTGGTGGGACTGTTCATCGAAACCGGGGCGACCGTGCAGATTCGCTACTCGGGTATTCGCAATGGCTTCACCCGGTCCTTCGGCGACAACGATCCGGAGATTGTCTATGACGGCCCATTGGCGGTGCTGGTAAATCGTACCAGTGCATCGGCTTCGGAAATTTTTGCCGGTGCAATTCAGGACTACCAACGCGGCATCGTGCTGGGCGGTCAAACTTTTGGCAAGGGCACGGTTCAGGAAATTATTCCCATGGACTACGGCCAGGTAAAATTGACCCGCTCCAAGTTCTATCGCATCTCCGGTGCCAGCACCCAGCACCGCGGTGTCATTCCCGATATCGAATTTCCAGACTTCTATGATGCCTACGACAATATTGGCGAAAGCAGCCTCGATGGCGCCCTGCCCTGGGATACTGTACGCCCGGTTGAATACAGCCCCTATCTGGCGATTCAGACGCTGTTGCCAGAGCTAAAGCAACTGCATGAAGACCGTGCCGAAGTATCGCCGGACTTCATCTATTTGATCGGTCAGATCGAGCGCACCCGGAAGTTACGTACCCAGAAGCGACTGTCCCTGAATCAGCAAGTTGTCAAGCTAGAGCGGGAGTCGAACCGTCGTGCTGCCTTCGATGCTGAGAATATGCGTCGTCTTCTCAAGGGATTGCCATTAGAAGAATGGGTGTCCGATGCCGAGCGTGCCGCGGCAGAGGCTGAAGAAGAGACCACGGCTGAGCTTGGGCACGATGTCACGCTTGCCGCCAACGAAGCACCGGATGAGGAGGAGGAAGTCGTTGAGGAAGAAGATCCGCTGTTGTTGGAAAGCGGCAGAATTCTTGCTGACTTCATCGCTCTGAATGAGCGCCATCTCGACGCCCTGGATGCTGTCTCCGCGGATCGTTAGCCCCTACTCTGTTTCCCGATCTCAATAAAAAAAGGCCCTCTTACGAGGGCCTTCAAGCGGGGTCGAGCTTAAGGAGGGTTCAATCAAATTGATTTGATTGAGTCTCCATTAAACACCATAAATATAGCGACAAGCGCGCCCAATCGAGGCGAGGTCGGGATTAATTATGGCGACAAGGTGTCCGCTCCTGCTTTAGCTACCCCAGCTTAATCACCGCCTCATTCAGAATCTCCAGATTCTTCGCGCTACTTCTGTGCATTGCGCTGCGCCCGGCGCGCTCTGCGTTGTTCTTCTATGGAATTCTGTAATGCTACTCTGGGGCGAATGATTTCCTTGCCACTGGCATCCACCGAGTGGTTAAAAAACATTATCGCCGAACCGGATCTCGCCGGATTTCCTGTAATTTCCAGGCTTTCGCCCACCGTGAACGTGGTTCTATCCCAGCCAGCTCTGCTCAAGTGCAGCCTGCCATCGAATTCCACGGTCCAAATTTTCATCACGCCACTGTCATCTACGGTTTCTATACTCATCATGGCGTGAGGGTTTACCATTCTGAACTCCGTAACGGTGCCGGTGATGGTGACCAGTTGTTCGCCATCAAATACAGCGAAGAAGGAATGATGTGCCGGGGCCAGACCGCTGAGGACTAGCGCCGCTAGAACGAGGACAGCGGCGTTTTTGATTTTCATATTTTTTCTCCTTGAGACTCGATAAAGTCCGTCGGTATTTCACAGTCGACATAGGGATAGATTTCCTCATCGGGCGACCAACTCCAGATCTTTTTCAGGGTCAGCGGTTCTGTCAATGCCCAGGGATCGGTAAACGTCACGTCGAGCGTCATTATCTGACCGTCATTCGAAATCGAGTAACGCTCCTCGGCGCTGAGTTGATCGCTATGATCCATCCTCGACAAGATGCCGGCATTGACATGGGTAGTGTTGACAACCAGTGTTGCCCCTTCGAAGTGGCCCGTCGAAAAACCCAGTAAACTGGACTGAATATTGGGTGGGACGGATCTACCGTCCATGTAGATGATGCGGTGGGCATCCCACTCACCATAATGCATTTCGATGTGGTCATTGTTGATACTTATCTCATTCTGGTGCGGGCCAAAAATTTGTCTGGCGAAGCCCCATGGCTCACACCTCAGGAAGCCGGGGTCTGCGGCCGGATCGAGGGGGAAAGTGCGCAGCGCAGCGGCGGTCATTTTAGGAACCAGTATTTTTTGCCTTGCCATCCGATTGGCTTCGGCGGTGAGCGCACCATAGGGACGATCATCGTTAGCCGGATCATCCAGCAAGCGTCCCAGCACTTCGAGCGCATAGTCGGAGCAGGAGAAAAAACAAAACAGGCCCTCCGGGGTGTCAGGCGGATCGCTCCACATGCCGGCGAATTTCGCTGCGGCTGATTGGGCCTGGGTATTAATGGGCAGGAGAAGCGTCAGTAGATAGACGGAAATTGCTAGAAATTTGGCCATTGGTAACTCCTTGATGCAGAAATTACTCTATCAAACATTCAATAACAGATGTTCGGTTGGAAAGTCTAGTGAATCGTGACTTCGTGGATAACTTTGGAAGACTCACGGAAGGTGTGGATACTGGGGGAAAATGGCGGAGGAGGAGACCGTCTAACAGGTACGATAACCATCTGATATGTATAGTATTTTAATAGTTAGTCTGCGGTTTATGTTACATCCCGTGTGTAATAGTACATAAATATCCATCAAAATTGCTCTCCCGCCCTCCTTCCGTTGAACAGCAATCAACCCGGCCGTCAAAACGGGAACAGGGGGTGCCTATTGCTGGGGCTCCAGAGGCAACAATCTCCCTAAATCGTAATTGTTGGAATCTTTCAAACGTCCGCTTCGGTCTATTTTATGTTACTCACCGCACTGGAATGTAGTTGTATGACGCATTCTTACACAATTGCCAGAGGAAGAGCCGTAGGAAACACATTCATCCTGACGACCTCCAAAAGGTTGAGCAGTATTAAATCCCCATACTTGGCACCTTTGATTAAATCAGGCGCTAGTCTCAAGACGGTCGCGACCCTGTGCCTTCGCTAGATATAGTGCCTGATCGGCGCGTTTCAACATGTCATCAGCATTCTCACCAGTTCGCCGCTCGGCGAGTCCAGCTGATATAGTAATACCTGGAGTAGGCCTGCCGCTGTCATCACATATCTCAGTTTTGTGAATCGCCTTGCGTAAGCGTTCGCCGGTGCCGATGCCACTTTGCAAATCAGTTTCAGGTATGAGCACGCAAAATTCTTCACCGCCGTACCTTACGACCAGATCGATTGGCCGTACATTCTTAACCAGAGTTTCGGCGACGACACATAGTGCGTTGTCGCCTACTGCGTGGCCGTAATTGTCATTAAATTTCTTAAAGTGATCGACGTCAATCATGAGCACACAGAAAGGCAGGTCATCCTGCTCGCTGCGCCGCAGGAGTCGCGGTAACATCTGGTCCAGCCAGCGGCGATTGTAGATGCCGGTTAAGCCATCGGTCAGCGCTTGCTGCTCAAACTTCCATTGCAGATTCTCACTCTCTTCCAGAGAGACATTACTTGAGCGCATGCGCATAGAAAGTACTATTAACAGATTTGTACAGAAACAATGGGATGCGCGCGTTAGGCGCCAGAAAGTCTTCTGGTCCACGCACAACAGCGACGTTTCGCTGGCAGAAACGACGTGGGCGGAAGCGGCACTGCCATCGATAACCGAGAGTTCGCCGACGGTTTGCCCCAGCCCTAATTCGGCCGCTTCCCGTTGATGTTCGTCGTCGAGATAGACCTTTAACGTACCGCCCAGAACTAAAAACATAGTGCGATTGGACTGATCCTTCTCAAGCAACACCTCGCCTTCGCTGAGATTGCGTACTTCGCACTGCCGCAATAGTTCCCAGATCGGGTCCATCAACACATTGCGAAAGATAGGAAACTGATTCAGGTTTTCGCGGGAGAATTGTTCTGGCGAAGTCATATTAGTGTCACTCGTGCGCTTCTTGTTTACCCCAGTTCGAGTGTAAGAAGAATAAAAGCTATCTCAACTAATGTCCACGCCTCTCTTATCAGGAAAAATCATCCTGCTTGCCTCTGAAGCCCTCGGAAATTTCTCTAAAGCTACACAATGTTGATCAATCTAACGGCTCATTCACCTGTTTATCGATCATTATTGAATTGTTTGCAATTTTAGGCCGCAGCCTGTCCTGCCACCTTCCCTAGCAGCGTTGCTAACAACGTTCAAACAACTCGATCTGTGGTGGTGCCCTGCCTTGAGGAGACTGAGCAGCTTTATCAGCAATAGCCTGCTCTTTCTGGTGCTTTAGAATCTTCTCAATAACTGCTAGGTCTTCCACGCAGGCAATGATCTTGACTGGCCCTTTGCTCGTCTCACAGATCCTTTTTTGGGAAATCTCAAGTGTCCGCTTTGGGTGGTGGTATCAATTGATCGACGCAACACTATATCTTAGATAGTAACAGATGGAGTGTATACCGATGAGTCGATATTGTGGCAGAGGGTTTACCGCTTCTGAGAAGCGGGAGCTATGGGAACGCTGGAGTAAGGGTGAATCACTAAAGTCGATAGGTCGATGCTTTGGTAAGTCTTCCTCTTCAATTTATGGCCAAATTTCACCGTATGGAGGTATTCGCCCCAAGCCGCGCTGTCGTTCACGCTTGGCGTTGACATTGGCCGAGAGGGAAGATATTTCCAGAGGCATAGTGCTGGGACTATCGATAAGATCAATTGCTGAATCACTCAGCAGATCGGCCTCGACTGTGAGCCGGGAGATCAGTCGTAACGGGGGTTGCTCTGAGTACAGGGCGGCCCAGGCAGACCAGAACGCTTGGGATCGCTCCAGGCGAGCAAAGCAATGCAAGCTGGCCTGTAACCGGCTGCTGCGTTATAAGGTAGAGAGAAAGCTTAAGCTGAACTGGTCGCCTACACAGATCGCTGGCTGGCTTAAGCGGCATCACCCGGAAGACGAGTCTTATCACGTGTCGCATGAAACGATCTATCGCAGTTTATTCGTACAGGCCCGAGGGGTGCTGAAGAAAGAGCTAATGAAGCATCTTCGTTCCAAGCGGACGATACGGCGATCTAAGCAATCGAGCCTGAAGCAAGAGGGCCTTGGACAGATTACAAACATGGTGTCCATCCGAGAGCGTCCAGCCTCGGTTGAAGATCGAGCGGTGCCGGGTCACTGGGAAGGTGATTTAATCTGTGGGTCAAACAACAGCTACATAGCCACTCTGGTGGAGCGTCACTCACGCTATGTCATGTTGGCGAAGGTGAACAACAGAGACACACAGACGGTTATTTCAGCATTGATTAAACATGCGCACAAACTACCGAGGGAATTATATAAGTCATTAACCTGGGATCAAGGCAAAGAAATGGCAGATCATCAAAGGTTCACTTTGGCTACAGACATTGATGTCTATTTTTGTGATCCAAAGAGTCCTTGGCAGCGAGGGTCTAATGAGAATACAAACGGGTTGCTTAGGCAGTATTTTCCTAAACGGACTGACTTATCGGTACACTCGCAAACAGAGTTAAATAGAGTGGCGCGTCAGCTTAACGAACGACCACGAGAAACATTAGAATTCGAAACACCAGCAGAAAGATTTAGCGCATGTGTTGCGTTGACCGATTGAAATCGCAGTCGACAGCGGTCATTAGACCTAGAATAGTCAGGGCTCTCCTGAATGTCTGCTTTGAATCTGATAGCGGACGTAGAATAGCCTTCGTAATACCTCACAGTGCACCCAAAAAGCCTCTTTTTGAGCAATTCCCGACCTTTAAACACAAAAGAGGATCTACCTGTTAAATTGCACTGAATATTGACCCAATAATCCCAATTATTTGCATTGAATTTTGACCCGCAACCCTGCCGCGGCGCCCCGAATCTACTCACTCTGGCCGGGTCAATTATCTTTGCAATTCCCGGGTCAAATTTGAATGCTATTCAACACTCCTATCGCCAGTATTGGTGTTTACCGGAATTAGCTAAATTCCATATGTGCTTGTCACAATGGGATGAAGACTGACTGCATCAGTATTTGTCCAACTCTCAAGGTGGTTATCCCTACCATCACCCATAAAAACCATCCGAGAAATTTTCGATGGACTACATAATATTTCCAGTACTCATCCAGAGCTGGAGCGTGCTGAGATCGCTCTTCGGCATCTCTAATTCCGGCCATGTTGAAAGTAACCCAGCCCCTTATGCCGTTGTACAAAACAACAAGAAATGAGATAGAGATTGCAAGCCATCGGTTTTCTTCTGTCCATCCACTGACCACACCAATTACGCTAACCTCACGAGTGCTCGATTGAAGTCTGCTCACGTTAGCTTCAGATAAGACTTCACTATCAATAATCCTCTCTTGTACTGCCCCTAAGAGTGACCAAGTAATAGCCTTCGACGCGAAAGGTAATACAGCTAACACAGTAAAAATCAGTATCAAAGCAAATTTAACACCTGTGTAATTCCTTCGGAGGACACTGTATGGGTCTTTCGAATTTGGTGAAAACCGAGTTTGTCTTATGGAATTATTATCAAGTTTGAATGAAGGGTTTCCTCTCAAATCAGCATTATCCAAGTTGGCCCAACGGAGTTCGGCTCCACTGAGGTTGGCTGAACTGAGGTGAGCTCCACTGAGGTTGGCTACAGAGAGGTTGGCTCCACTGAGATTGGCGCTGCCGAAGTCGGCTCCACTAAGATCTAATCTTTTCCCCAAGTTCTTCGACCTCCATTCATCAATAGCATCTTTACCTTTCAAAACGATATCAACATGTTCTTGATTAGCCATAACGCCCCCCAATTATTGTGATAGTGGGAGCTTAGAACCATCATCCCGAACGTGTCTATGTGTTTTCTGAAAAATGATTCGCCCTCCTATATCCGGTACTAGCCCTTATCGGAATTAACCTTGCTCTTTTTCCGTTTGCTCACAGACGAACTTTGTTTCTCAAGGCCATTCCAATCAAAAATATGAAAATTAAAGAAAATAGGCCCTCACCGAACGCTGCTACTTCGACCATCCAGTGTATTTCCAGCTGTTTGCCAAATAATGGCTCCATGTCTCGATCTCTTACTGATCTTGACCAGCTAATAAATGGCAGCATGTTAGCTGAAGACAATGCCAGTGCATTCCAAAAACTACCGCTCAAATCAACGAAACTACGCCAGTGGAACAACCGTGCCGCGAGCAACCATGTAATGATAAGGCCAAAGAAAGGTCGCCATATGCTTCGACCAAAATTGCTAATAATTCCGTACATAAATATGGGTAGATATTGGAGCATATTGAGGTGGTGATGGAACTTTGATCTTTGTTCAAAAGCGAAAAACTCAAGTTCTCGATCATGGTCTTTGGTGGCAATACTGCATTGACCTCAGCAATGCTGGATCGGCTACTTCATCACTCACATGTCGTGCAAATCAGGGGTGATAGCTATCGTTTAAAAGACAAGAGAAAAGCGGGTGTCATCAAG
>JADFIJ010000087.1 GCA_022566775.1 Pseudomonadota bacterium
CGACTCACGGTCGTCAGCCCTGGTCGAAAACTTTGCCGGACAGTGGCTGTATCTGCGCAACCTGCGCTCGGTGGCGCCGGACCCCGATGCGTTTCCCGAGTTCGACGACAACCTGCGCGAGGCGTTCGTGCGCGAGACCGAACTTTTCGTCGAGAGTCAGCTGCGTGAAGATCGCAATGTGGTGGAATTGCTGACGGCCGACTACACATTCTTGAATGAACGGTTGGCCCGTCACTACGGCATTCCAAATGTCTACGGTAATCACTTTCGCCGCGTCTCGCTCGACGGTGGGCTGCGTGGCGGGCTGCTGGGACAAGGGAGCATCCTCACAGCGACTTCCTATCCCAACCGGACATCACCGACGCTGCGAGGAAAATGGATACTCGACAATCTGCTTGGCGCACCGCCGCCACCGCCGCCTGCTAATGTGCCCGACCTGGAGGACAGCGACACGTTCAGTCCCCGGTCTGTGCGGGAACGGCTCGAGGCGCATCGCGCCAACCCGGTCTGCGCAAGCTGCCATGCGAAAATGGACCCACTCGGTCTCGCCCTGGAGCCATTCGATGCAATTGGCGGCCTGCGCACCCACGATGGCGGTGAGCTCATCGATGCGTCCGCGAGCTTACCAGACGGGTCGTCGTTCGACGGTCCGGCCGGTTTGCGCGAGTATCTGCGGAGCAATCAGCAACGCTTCGTCACCGCCATGACCAAGAAATTGTTAACCTATGCGCTGGGTCGGGGACTCGAAGACTATGATCCGCCCGCCGTGCGCCAGATCGTGCGAGCCGCAGCCGCCGACGACTATAGCTGGTCGTCGCTCCTGATCGGCATCGTCGAGAGTGTGCCGTTCCAAATGAGGAGGTCACCACCGCTATGATCATCACCAAGAAACACTTACCACGCCGGACATTTTTACGCGGGCTCGGGGCGGCCGTGGCGCTGCCACTGCTCGATAGTATGGTGCCGGCGCTAACTGCGCAGGAGGCGACGGCGGCTAAGCCAGTGCATCGCCTGGGTATCGTCTACGTCCCGAACGGCATCTATATGCCGAACTGGACGCCGGCGGGCGACGGGCATGGATTCGCGCTGCCCACGTCCATGCAGCCGCTAGATCCCTTTCGTGACCAGATGCTGGTGCTGACCGGGCTCTCGAATAAAATGGGGGACGCATGGCCAGGCGAAGGGGCGGGTGATCATGCGCGCGCCGCCGGTGCCTATCTGACGGGCGTGCATCCCAAAAAGACCGAAGGCGCCGACCTGCGGGCCGGACTCTCGATGGATCAGATCGCGGCGCGCGTACTCGGCGCCCAGACCCAGCTGTCCTCGCTCGAGCTGTCGCTGGAGTCCAGGGAGAACGTGGGATCCTGCGACCCCGGTTACGCCTGCGCCTATGCCAACACGCTGTGCTGGAGCAGCGCGACTACGCCGCTGCCGATGGAGAACAACCCGCGCGTGGTGTTCGAGCGCCTGTTCGGTGGCAACGAGAGCACCGACCCGGAGGCGTGGCGGGCGCGTCTTGAAGAGGACCGCAGCATCCTCGATGCAGTGGGCGACAAGATTGCCCGTCTGCAGCGCGACCTGGGGCAACCCGACCGCCGCAAGCTCGATGAATATCTCGAGGCGATCCGGAATGCGGAGCGTCGGATTCAGATGGCCGAGGCGCAGAGCGAACGCGAGCTGCCGGTCATTGACCAGCCGGCCGGCGTGCCACCGACATTCGAAGAACACGCGAAGATCATGTTCGACCTGCAGCTGCTAGCCTATCAGGCGGATTTGACTCGCGTGATCACCTTCATGGTGGGTCACGAAACCAGCCAGCGCGCGTATCCGGAAATCGGCGTGCCTGATGCCCATCATCCCTTGTCACATCACGGCGGCAACGCCGAGAAGATCGCCAAGCTCATCAAGGTAAACCAGTATCATGCCCAGATGTTCGCTTACTACTTAAGCCGGCTGCGAGACACCCCCGATGGCGACGGCTCGCTGCTGGACCACACCACGATTCTCTACGGCAGCGGGATGAGCGACGGCAACGGGCACAACCACCACAACTTGCCGACCCTGCTCGTCGGCGGCGCCACCGGCACTGTCATCGGCGGCCGCCATATCCGCTATCCTCGTGAGTCTGAGACCCCAATCGCCAATCTGTTTCTCAACGTGCTCGACAAACTGGGGGTTCCGCTCGACAGCTTCGGGGACAGCAGCGGACAACTCGACGTGTTGGTGGGGGTCTAGGGAAAGTGCTCCAGGGAATTCTGCGCTACCTCCACGTCATTTCGCTGGCCTTTCTGCTCTCTGGGTGGGGAATGCTGCGTGCGGCGGAGCTCGACCTGGTTGACGCGCTCGAGCGCAACGATCCGGATGCCGCAGTCGCACTGCTGGCAGGCGGTGCCAATGTTCACGCCACGCAGCCGGACGGGGCCACCGCCTTGCACTGGGCTGCGCATTGGGACGCAGTCGAGCTGGCACAGCGTCTGCTCGAGGCCGGCGCCCCGGTAAATGCCGTCAACGATCTTGGGGTGACGCCCATTTCAGTAGCCTGTCGCAATGGCAGCGTGGGCATGGTCGATGCGTTGCTATCCGGTGGTGCCGATGCCCGGACCGCGGAGCCCAGTGGCGAAACAGTACTGATGACCTGCGCGCGCACCGGCAGCACGGCGGCAGTCGAGCAATTGCTGGCGCTTGGCGCGCGTCCGAACGTCTTCGAAGTCAGTAGTGGTCAGACGGCGCTCATGTGGGCCGCAGCCGGAGGGCACACCGCCGCCGCGCGCGCGCTCGTCGAAGCGGGGGCTGAACTGGATGCCCGTTCGAGAGGTCGGTTCACGCCGCTGTTGTTTGCCGCCCGTTCCGGCGCGCTCGAAGTAGCACGGCTGCTGCTGGCGGCAGGCGCCGCGGTCAACGCGGTGACGCCCGACGGGCATAGCCCGCTGCTGGTCGCAGCCGCCAGTCTCGACGCGATCACCGGCAGCGACTATCGTCTGGTGGTGGAGACCAGCAACCATGAGGCACTCGGCATTTTCCTGCTGGAACATGGCGCCAATGCGGACCAGGCGGACCAGTACGGGATGACGCCGCTGCACTACGCGGTGGAGATGCGCAAACCGGCGCTGCTCGAGGCGTTGCTTGCCCACGGCGCCGATCCGAATGCTCAGCTGACCAGCGGACTACCGTTCCGGCGTGGTGACTACGTGGGGCGTGAAGCCTACAACGGAGCGTCACCTTTCTGGTTGGCGGCACGGCTCGGCGATCTCGACATGATGCGGGTCCTGCTAGCAGCTGGCGCCGATCCGGAGCTGCGGTCGGCCAGTGGCGTGACACCGCTGATGGTGGCCGCCGGCCTCACCCAGACCGACTCACGGATGGTGGCACAGGATAGCTTGCTGGAAGCGGTCACGATGTTGACACTCGATGTCGGCGCCGATATCCACGCGGTGGACCGGGGTGGACAGACGGCTGTGCACGGCGCCGCCAATGTGTCCGGCGACGCACTCATCAGATTTCTGGTCGACCAGGGCGCCGATCCGATGGCCGAGGACCGCCGTGGCCGGACTCCCCACGATGTGGCTACTCGCACGCTGCGGCCGCGCCCGAGCACTGCGGCATTGCTGCTTGAGCTTGCTGCTGCGCGATAAGCGTTGGGGCGTCAATCGGTGAGCAAAAACTTCAGATTAAGAAATTGAGGTTTACCGTCAAGTTACACTCTTCAGTGTCCCCATGACTACTTTATTGGTCCTGTACTCTGTCACTGTAAGAGTCACCGGTGAACATGCGGGTGACAACACCATTTTCTTCGATGAAGCGCACAATCTCTCCAACTGGCCCGCCGCCTGTCGGCGCCATCATGCGAAACAGATCATCTCCCAGCGGTTCGAGTTCGGTGGGATCACCGATGCTTGTAGACCAGGGGTTCATTCTGACCAGTTTTTCATTCATCACTAACACCTGACTGTCTCCGTTTCGACTGCGGTAGCGACCGGCAAAACGTTCCCAACTGGGATCCCACTCAATCTCCTCGTCTGGCTCTGGCGCCGCTGCTTCGGCGACGGCTTCACCGACCGTGTCCATCAGTTGTCGTGCGATCTGACCAGGGTTGGAGTCGTTGGAGTTGGTCAGGACAATCACAGCAACCTTGGAATCAAGTTGTATTGTCGTGTTGGTGGTATAGCCCGGGTAACCGCCGCCATGTCCGATAGTCAGCTTGCCGTCTCTCCGTTGCACACTGAAGCCGATGCCCTGACCGCTGGTCCAGGTGGTTTCAAGCATGCGTACGCGGTGCATTTCACGCAATGAGGCGGTACTCAGCAGGCGGTCGCCGCCCCGTGCGCCTTTTCGAAACTGCGCCGATACAAACCGAGCCATGTCTTCCACTGTCGACGTGAGTCCGGTTGCGGCAGCCATACCGCGGGCGTCCACGAAGGGCATTACCAAGCGCGATCCATCGGGCATTCTTATACCGTAGCCCGTGGCCAATTTGGGATCCTCGGTGTCGACACTGGAAGCACTCATACCCAGTGGATCGAATATGTTCTGTTGTAGATAGTTTGCCCAGGACAGTCCGCTGACCTCTTCAACGACCATACCCGCGATCGTGTACGCGAGGTTCGAGTATTTCCAGCGCACTTCCGGTGCAAACGGTGCCTGTCTTTCCGAAATTAGTTCACGCACCTCGGCCCCTGTTGGGAAATCAAGGTCACTCCAGTGGGAACCCGCTTCCCGCGGCATGCCGGAGCTGTGGGTCAACAAGTGCTCGATAGTGACTGGCGGATCGTCGGGCGAGGCTTGCTGGAAGTTGAACCAGGGCAGATACTCGGTGACAGGATCATCGAGACGTAGCTTGTTCTCTTCCCGCAGCTGCATGATAGCGGTTGCCGTGAATAACTTGCTGTGTGAAGCCATACGAAAGCGGGTGTCAGGTTGCATAGGCTGGTCAGCCTCAATGTCAGCATGACCGAAACCCTTGGCCCAGACTAGTTCCTGATCAGAGACGACTCCTACCACGACGCCAGGTAGGCCCCGAATTTCTAGCTGTCCTTCCAGCCAGGCAGAGAATAGCCCGATCTGTGCCTTGACCTCCGCATCCTCCACCACCTCCTGGGCTGAAAGTGGGATTGCTGGGATCGTTAATAGGCAGAAGGCGACTAGTGTATAACGCGTGATTTTTATTATGCCCATGGCGTGTACTCCTCTGGTGAGTGATAGAGCCCAGAGTAAAAATACAGGGGTTTTGGGCATCCTTCTATCAAAATTTTCCGGGACCAAGACAGAAAGGCGGCACTCGAAGTCTGGCCTCTTTATGTAGCGGTGTGGCGTAGTGGCCTCCCAATGGAGGCGAAATCGGGATAGTGCTACAGTATCTACTGCAAATAAATGAAAGCTATCGGAGCATTATTGTGAAAATTATTCCCTCCTCTACCCTCAGCTGCATTGTCGCCTGCCTTCTATTCATCATCACAGCAATGACTTTCGCGCAAACCAATTACGTACTCCCTAGAACCGAATATGGACATCCAGACTTACAAGGAGTCTGGAACTTTGCTTCACATACTCCAGTGCAGCGTGCGCAGCGTTATGGAAATCGCGAGTTCTTGACTGCCGAAGAGGATGAAGAAAATCGCCTTCAGTCTATTTCTGCGTTTGAGGCAAGAGCCGAATCTCACTTCGATGGCGTCGGTGGCTATAACTCCTTTTGGTATGAGCGTGCCGCCATCGGCTATGATCTGCGCACCTCGCTTATCACCTATCCCGCCGATGGACGACTTCCGGATTTAGTAGAGGGTGCGATACTGCAAAGGGGCGGTGTGAGTGGAGATATTCCCGGCCAGCGACCGGTACGCTTTGTGGTAGGTGGAATCTCAAAAGATGGGCCCGAAGACCGTGGCCTGTCGGAGCGCTGCATCGCAGGTTTCAATGCGGGGCCTCCCTTTATGCCTAGCAGTTACAATAATAACGTGCAGATCATTCAGCATCGGGATCACGTGGTGATAATGACTGAGATGATACATGATGCCCGCATCGTGCCATTGAGCGACGGCCTGCAACTCCATGACAACATCCGTCTCTGGTCCGGTGATTCCAGGGGTTATTGGGATGGAGAAACCCTGGTGGTCGAAACCAGAAATTTTAATGGCCTGACCCAGAGCTTTCTCGCTTCTCCCTACGGCGATTCCTACGATAAATTACTCACGGAGCGGTTTACACGAGTCGATGCTGCGACTGTTGAGTATGAATTTACTATCGATGATCCGGGCACCTTTACCGACAAAATTACGGTGATGGTGCCGATGACCAAAGTTGATGGCTTGTTGTATGAATATGCCTGTCACGAAGGAAATTATGGCATGACAAATATGCTGCGTGGCGCCAGACTGGAAGAGAATGAACAGGGAAATAAATAGGGACAGACCACGTTTTTCAATCTTTGAAGTAGGCTAACTCCTACGCTGACAGAAAAACGTGGTCTGTCCCTGATTAATTAAGATCTTGAAATTCTATATGAATTTCCAATTCGATATCATCGCCAACACCAAAAGACGTGAATCGACTTAGACCAAAATCCGACCGTTGAAATTGGGCACTTCCCGAAAAACCGAGCGTATATTTTCGAGTAAGAAAATTACGGCCACCGCCATTAAAAACCACATTGAGCGTCACCGGCGCGGTAACTCCCAATAGCGTCAACTCTCCATCAAATACGAATGCATTTCCATTTGACTCTACAAACGAGGTTGTCCTATACACGGCTTGTGGAAAATTCTCCACATCAAACCAATTTGAACCACGAAGTTCCTCTGCAAATTCAGGATTATTTATATCTAATCCGGCCGTATTAATGATGACTTCTATACTGGAATTTTCAAAATTTTCTGGATCAAAATCCAGAGAAGCTTCGATGTCGTTGAAACGGCCAACGAATGTTGAGAAGCCCAAATGATTTATCTTCCACAACACCGACGCATGATCTGGATCGACTGTGTACTGTCCCGCCCTGAGCTCAGTTATGTCGGTATTGAAATCAGGCGTCAGCAGGCGGTCACATGAAACCAACAATACTGAGCAGATCAGGATTAGTGAAAACCGATAGATTTTTTTAAATAATCTTATAAACATTGGAATAACCCATTTTTTACAGAAGCTGTTTAATTACTGCCGGATGGCGTAGACATCTATCTCGATGACCACATCGTTCGGAACCTCACCTGTGTTCGCCCAGTAGCCCTGACCGACGTCGTACTCGAGTCGCTTGATAGTCACTTCACTGGTCAGGCGAAAACGAATCCTGCCGCCGGCTGTCTCTACGTTGAGTTTGAACGGAAAGCTCAAGGGGTGGGTTTGATCGCGGATGGTCAAGGTGCCATCGGCCACGAAGGTATTCAGTGACTCCAGGCGGCATTTCTCTGCTTTAAAGCTGGCGGTAGGCCAGGTATCCACGTCGAACAATTCGTAGTCGAGCAAATAATCCAGGACCTCGGGGGAGTCGATACTTATTTCACCTATAGGAATCGTTACCGAGAAATTACAAGCGCCGGGGCTCATGGGATCAATCTCGAAGATGGCTTCTACGTTTTTGAATTCGCCCCGGTAGTCGTCACCTCCGAAGGTGTACTTGAAATAAACATGGGAATCTTCCGGGTCGATTACCCAGGTGGCGGCTTGCGCCGGCAAGCTGATGAGCAACAGAAGCGGCGCCAACACCGCTCGGTAAAACAAAGTACGCATAGTACATTTCTCCTGATATTTGGTTATGGCAGGGCATAGGCCACAATCTCGGCGGGCGTGCCGCTGCCACTGACGACCATGACGATGTATTGCTTGCCGTCGTGCTCGTAAGTCATCGGCACCCCGGTTTGGGTATTGGGTAGTTCGATCTCGGCGATGATATCACCAGTTTGCTTATCGAGCGCACGCAAGGTGGGGCCACCGCCAACGCCTTCACCCACAAACAGCAGGGTTTTGGTCAGCAATAAGCCCGATCGTGTCGCCACACCGGTGCGGGGAATCGTAACGCCCTCCAGCAGTGGGTGATTGGTGATGCGTTCCGGCGTATCCGCATTGGCCACCTGAAAGACATGATCGCCCGTGTTCATATCAATCGCCGTGATACGGCCCCACGGCGGCTTGACGATCGGCAAGCCCTGGACCCGCGGCACGCGCACGCCGTAAGACTGGCTGAAATCGACGTCGGAATCCTCGTCCTTCGCCACCGACAACAATGCCACGTTCGTCCTCGAGGGTATGTACAGGATCCCGGTCTCCGGATCCATGGCACTGCCCTCCCAATTGGCGCCGCCGATGGCATCCGGCAGGCTCAGCGTGCCCACCGTGCCGTCTGCTGCGTCCGCCAGGGATGGGGGCGAGTACAGACTCGGGCTCAGGCGAAAACGGGTAATTGCCTCTTCCGCCAGCGCGAGAATTTCCGGCGTAAGATCGATCAAATCCTCTTCCGAGAACCCTTGCCGATCGAAGGGCGCGGGCCGTGTGGGAAATGGTTGTGTGGGGGCATACCATTCACCGGGTACGTCTCCAGCTGGAACCGGCAGCTCTTCGATAGGCCAGATGGGTTCGCCAGTCTCTCGATCGAAGGCATAAACATAAGATTGTTTGGTAACTTGCATAACGATCTTGCGGCCGTTGGGCAAATCCGCCACGATCGCCGCGGATGGGTTGTCCCAGTCCCAGATGTCGTGATGAATCAACTGGTAGTGCCAGCGGCGTTCGCCGGTCTTGATGTCCAGAGCCACCAGGGCGTTCGCAAAAAGATTGTTGCCGGGCCGGTCGCCACCGAAGCGGTCGCCGGTGGCCGATTCAATTGGCAGAAAGACCAGGCCCAGCTCCGGATCGCCCGACATTTGCGACCAGACGCCGGCATTGCCGGCAATTTCCGCGCCGTCGCCGAGCCAGGTTTCAATACCCACATCTCCGCGTTGGGGAATGGTACGAAAGGTCCACAGCAGCTCGCCAGAGCGCGCATCGTAGCCGCGCACGTCGCCTTTGACATTGTACTTCGACGGCGGCCGCATGCTCACCTTGTGGGCTGGCCCCACCACAATCACGTCGTTCATGACCAAGGGCGGCATGGAGGAGCCGATGTCGACATCCTCACGGCCCTGGCCCAAACGCAGGCCCTCAAACATATCCACCCGACCGTTGTGGCCAAAATTCGGGTCGAGTAGTCCGGTTTCGGCGTCCAGTGAAACCAGGAAAAAGCCGGGTGTGACTACCAAAATGCGCTTCTCGTCGCCGTCGCGCCAGAAGGCCACTCCGCGGCCGGAACCCTTGCGCGGTGCGGCGTCGAATCTTTCGCCTTCCTGGGCTCGCCACAGCCACAATAACTGTCCGTTGGTGGCGTCAAGTGCTGCCACGTTTCGAGTGGCACCGACGGTGACGTATAACACGCCGTCGATCTCAATCGGTGTGGACGTGGCATTGAACTCGGGTGAGGGTCCAAAGTTCTCCATCGAAAAACGCCAGGCGATCTCTAAAGAGCCGACGTTTTCCGCATTAATCTGGTCGAGGGGCGAATAGCGCTGAGCCCCCAAGTTGCCGCCATTATCTGGCCAATCTCCGGCGTAGACACCGGTGCCGGACTGGCTCCATACCGTTGGGGCACAGATAAGAGCACTGACACTCACAATGAGTGACGAAATCAATTGCCTTGTTCTTATCATCTTGAAATCTCTCGCTATTATGTCTTTAAAATCGTGCGCACTCCCCAGCCGAGTCCGCCGCGCCATGCGGCCACCGATGCAACCTCAAGTGGCAATATTAAGGGTTTGATAGTAGCCAAGGACAGGGATTGGCAAGGATAAACAATCTATTTGCCACAAGCAAGCCTATGGCTTCACAATGTCTAGAAAACCCGGAACAATATCAACCACTTAAGGGTTTGTTGAAGCCCAGTAGTTGTAATTCTTTGTAACTGGAAAAGCCGCTAACGGAATAGGGGACAGACCACGTTTTTCAATTTCTGAGTCAGGCTAGCCACTGCCCTAAACAAAAAACGTGGTCTGCCCCCTATTTCCTAAGATAGACTCTATGGACTGCACTCACGCAAGCCTCGCTTTCAGGAGACCATCATGAATACAACAATTTTGAGGAAACTCATACTGCTTACCGCAATCGGTCTGTTTTCTCAGATTGCCATGGCACAAAATGACGGCGACTCAGCAGCGGTTAAGCAAATCGCTGACATCGTTGTCGGCCTCAACCACTTTCCTTCCGATGCCGACTTGGCCACTCTGGACGCGATCATCGCTAACGGTGAACTGGCCCAGGGTGTTCGGGAAATGGCCAACACCGTTGCCAACATCGAACATTCTGCTAATGAAGAAGGCAGGGGCGCGATGGAAGCTATCCAGGCCAATTCCCAGGCACCGGACCGGGCCAAGGTGCTGGCAGGCATTATCGCGAACTTCAGCCACGGCGCCAGCGATGACGCCAAGGCGCAGTTGGCGCAGTTGTTTCCGTAGTATTCAAGAAGAGAGTCAGGTCTTTCCTGTTAGCATCCATCGACAGAATAAGCTGGTGTTGACGTTTGTGCTAAGACGCAAGACCTGACCCCATTACTCTCTCCATATCCACCTCCCGTGGATTTTTTATTCGTCATGTTTATGCGTTTTATGTGAATCTGTGGTTACAAAAAAACACAGTATCCCAGTAAAAATAGCGTATCTTGATTTCCGAGATGGGAAGCGGGGCGCTTGTACTAATTTCTGTGAATACGTACCACTCGAGATTTATGTTAAACAAATTTTTCACTCGAAAGCTCAAAAGATTACGTCATGAATCCCCTGGGAATGATAGCCCGTTACTGTTCTATTGCCTCATTTTCCCCTTGCTGCTGCTTACAATAACTGCTGCCGAGGCAGAGGAAGTGGTGGTCGGGCGCGACGCCGATGGCAGACTCACGATACAGGCAACTCGATATACCGGTGAGGTAAATATTGACGGCGTTCTCGACGAGTCGATCTACCAATCCATCGCGCCCATCACTGATTTCATCCAGCAGATTCCCGATGAAGGTGCCGCCGCCAGCGAGAAGACGGAGGCATGGGTCTACTTCGATGATGACAACCTTTACATTGCGGCGCGCAATTACGAATCCGTGCCCGAGAGCGAGTGGGTAGCTAACGAAATGCGCCGTGACACATTTCAGCTGCGCTCAAATGACTCGTTTTCAGTCATGCTCGACACCTTTCTCGACCGCCGCAATGGCGTTGCCTTCCTGGTTACGCCCATTGGCGGTTTTTCTGACTTCGCCATAAGCAATGAGGGCGGCGGCGGCAGAAGCGTCAATAGCGACTGGAATATCGTGTGGGATTCGAGGACCGGCAGATTCGATGGGGGTTGGACGGTGGAGATGCAGATTCCCTTTCGTTCGCTGCGCTATGAGCCGGGCGCTGAGCAGACCTGGGGGATACAACTTCGGCGAATTATCCGCCGCCACAACGAGGCGTCATACTTTACTGCGCTACCGATCTCCGCTGCCCGTGGCAATAGTATTATTGCCGGACTCTGGCGCATCTCCGAAGCGGGCACACTAAACGAGCTTGAGGTGCCGGCACGCAATTTCAACCTCGAGATAAAACCCTACGGGCTGGGAAGCGTCATCACCAACCGGCAGGCGCAGCCACCGGTGAATAGTGCATCGGAGCAAGAGTTCGGGCTCGACGTAAAATTCGGCATCACCAATAACCTGACCGCCGACTTTACTTACAACACCGATTTTGCCCAGGTCGAGGTGGACGAGCAACAAGTCAACCTGACACGGTTCAGCCTGTTCTTTCCCGAGAAGCGTGAGTTTTTCCTGGAGGGTCGGGGCAATTTCGATTTTGCCAGGCCTCGAACCCTCGATGTGCCCACCATGTTCTTCAGCCGAAAAATCGGACTACAGCAGGGACAGGTGGTCCCCATCGAAGCCGGCGCCCGCTTGACCGGCAAGATTGGAGACTTCGATATCGGCGCCCTGAACATCAGTACCGACGCCGACGATTTTGCCAATATTGCGTCCACCGGCTTCTCGGTGCTACGAGTAAAACGAGACATTCTCCGTCGCAGCACCGTTGGCGCCATTTTTACCGACCGGTCCGAATCCCTGGCAGGCGATGGTTCGAGTCAGTTATACGGCATCGACGGCTCCTTCGACTTTTTTGATGATATTGCCATCGACGCTTATGTGGCCCGGACCGACGGTCCTGGCAAGAGTGGAGATGACAAGAGCTATATGGCAAATTTTGCCTATGACGGGGACCTCTATGGACTCAGTTCCGGTTATTTACTGGTGGAGGAAAACTTCAACCCCGAAGTTGGATTCCTGCGCAGGGACAATTTTAAGCAGTACGCGGGCGCGGCACGCTTCAGTCCCCGACCCGCATCGATAGTCTGGATACGTCGCTTTAATCTCGCGGCAGACACCAAGTCTTACTGGTCTGCGGACGCAGACAAACTGGAAACACGCCAACATCAACTCAGTTTTACCACCGAATTTGAAAACAGTGACCAGCTCGAGATATCCGCAAGCGACGAATTCGAGATGCTTACTCAGCCTTTCACAATTTCTGATGGCGTAATTCTGCAACCGGGGAAATACGATTTTACCAGTTACCTGCTGTCTTACGACTTTGGCAGGCAACGACCCGTTAGCGGAAAAATCTCCTTTAGAACTGGGGATTTCTGGAGTGGTACCAACACTGCCATAAGTATCAGTGGTGGACGCATCGAGTTATCTCCGCAACTCTCCCTGGAGCCCAGTTATTCGGTTAATAAGGTAGAACTTCCCGAGGGTGATTTCAGGACCGAACTCGGCAGGCTGCGATTCACCTATACTGTTTCTCCGCGCATGTATCTGAGCGGCCTGGTGCAATACAACTCCACCGCCAGTTCATTCAGCACCAATTTCCGTTTTCGCTGGGAATGGGCTCCCGGCAGTGAACTTTTCATTGTCTACAGCGATGATCGTGACACCGATCCATTTGGCAATCCAAACAGCCTGGAACTACGCAACCGGGGATTTGTTATCAAGGTGAACAGGTTGTTCCAGATTTAGGGCATAGCAGTATCGAAGCGTGGACCAAAGACCAAATGTGACACCTATAAAAATTGGCTGGAAATCAGTTTGACGGCGATTCCTGTGGACTTTGGCAGTTAACATGTCAATACCACTGCTGCGAAAGAGCGTGCCGGCGCCGTCGCGTAGGGGAGGATCGGAGAATGACGGAGTGGCTATCCAAGAGGAACTAATCGTGTAACACTGCTGCCTAACAGTCGATAATATACAAAAACTAATAAATCAGATCGCTAATGAACTTCCTGATCATTACTTGCCGTCGGCTGGCCAAAGAAAAGTTTTACACTCTGTTGTGCATCTTCAGTCTGGCGCTCGGTTTTGCAAGCACCATCCTGATTTCGCTCTATCTATTGAGCGAATTCACCTTCGATTTCTACCATGAGAAACACGAGCGCATCTATCGTATCAATACTGGTGTAGCGGACATCAAGGTGTCGGCAACCGGCTATGAAATTGGTCCGCTCCTGGTGCGGGATAACCCACAATTTCTCGATTTCGTTCGGTTGCGGCAGGCGTTTGAGAAAGACTTCAGCTATGGCGATGTAAGTACTGACTGGGAGCAAGTATTTCTGGCCGATGCTACCGTATTCGACATCTTTACATTTGAGCCTGTAGCAGGCGATATAGAAAGCGCATTCCAGGATCAGTATTCAATCGCTATCAGTGAATCATTCGC
>JADFIJ010000259.1 GCA_022566775.1 Pseudomonadota bacterium
ATGTCTTGACCGCCAGGGATGGCGGAAATGCAGGTTTTGCAGGAGCAAAAACCTGCCTAATTGCCGCCTTGATTGCGAAACCGCCTGAAGGCCAGAGACCATATGACATTATTCAGAGGTGCCCAAGTCGAGATGGTACCGGGGAAAAAGGCCTGGCTCGATCGAGACAGGCCTTTTCCGTGGATGTGCCAGAAAAGGCTCTGGAGGCTCCCTGGACAATAAGTGTAAAGGACTGCACCCTTAGGAATGTTGGTTTTAGAGCGCGTCGTGTCAACGATGCAAGTGAGGGCCGTTATCACTTGGAGTTGGGCGGTATCTGGGAAGATTAACAGCATGGCAGGAAGGTTCGTTTCTACACTTCTCGGCGTTATTGCGTTGCTGGTTTGCACTGCATCCATGGCCCAGGAGAACTGTGCCAGCGGACAAATATTCAGGGGCGGCGCCTCGATCGACAGTGGTGCGACATTCGTCCCGGAAATCAACGCCGGTGGCTCGGGTTTTATTGGCGGTAACTTGTGCCCGATACAGATTCACGTCGGGCGCAGTGCAGATATTTATGTCGCGTTCGAAATCGGCCCCACAATCTATTTTCTGAATGATTCGAATGAGCTCATTGTCTACGATTCCAATAATCTTATGCCGTATCGGTTTAATGTGCCGCTGACTGACTCCATCGCACTGAGTTTGTTCAGTGGGGTAATTGGCGAGGCCATTGCCGAGGTTAAACTCCATGTTGCCTATGTAGTGGATGGTGAGTTTCAGCTAGATGCCCAGCCGATCAATTTTACCGTCAATCCGGCAACGTCGATTACGCCGCTTTCGGTTTTTCCCGAGCAGGACACGGTGGTCTCGAGTAGTCGTGCTGAAATAAAGATTCACTTCGATCGAGCCCTGGACGCAAGTTCAGTGGACGACAACGCGCTCAGCGTATTCGGCAGATGGTCGGGTGTACTAAGCGGTGCACTCAGCCTCGGTGAGGACAAGCGCTCACTGCGGTTTCTTCCGGACCGAGATCTCTTTGCCGGTGAGCAAGTCTTCGTCACAGTGGTTGCCGGAGCGCTATCTGCAATCGATGGTAGTGAATTTGCCGGTGGATACAGCTGGTCCTATTGGGTGGAATCAGCCACCGCGCCATGGCATTCGAAAAGATCGCGGTTGTCTCTACGCGCTTACCAGGTTCGCAGACTCAGATACAAACCTATGGCGCTTACGCCGGGGATTTGAACTCCGATGGCTGGTCCGATTTTATAGTGCCTAATGAATTGTCTAATGATTTGCGAGTTTTCCTGAACGATGGCGCCGGTGGTTACGGAAGTTTTTCTATCATCCCCATCGAAGGCGCGGTCAAGCCCAGTCCCAACGAAGGCGCAGATTTTGATGGCGACGGAGATATAGATTTCGCGGTTGGCAGTGTCTGGGGTCATCATGTGCATGTGTTCCTGGGAGATGGCAGTGGTGCGCTCACCCAAACACAGAATCTATTCGTTGGGGAAAGGGTCAGGGGCGTTTGCCTGGCCGACTTCGAAAATGATGGTGACCCCGATATTGTTGCAACCTCCTATATCGGCAATCTGGTGGCGCTGTTCACCAATGAGGGTGCAGGAAACTTCTCCGATGCGGTAACTTTCGATGCCGGCGATGGTGAATGGTCTTGTGCGGCCGCGGATATGAACGCTGATGGCTTAACGGATATCATCATCGGCACCCGTAACAGCAATGAGTTGATAGTCTTGTTATCTAACGGTGACGGCAGTTTCACCGAATCTGGCAGAATTTCCGCTGCGGGTGATCCCTGGATGTTAGCCGCGGGGGATGTGGACAGAGATGGCAGTGTCGATATCGTCGCAGTGAATGCCAATTCGATTACCCTGACTGTGAGCATGGGAATGGGAAATGGCGAACTGGCGATCCCGGTCAGTTATTCTCTGGCGGTAGATGGGGTCGGATTCCCGCTGGCGGTGGATTTAGGTGATCTGGACGGAGATGGTGATCTAGATGTGGTGACCTCGGATTTTAGAACGCAGCTATTTCTAATTTATGAAAACCAGGGAGATGGGACCTTTCTGCGGCTCCCCAATCAACTCACCGCGATCGGAGCGGCGTCCTGTGCCATTCTCCATGACCGGGATAACGACGGTGATCTGGATATTACCGGTATCGATGAAGTCGCCGATGAACTCATTCTGTTCAGGCACTAGTCACTGCGCCTGGCCTTCATGAAAGCTGGCAATTTCACTCAGGGATTTACGTGATATATCTGGCACCCTTGCGTCCGTTTCCGGATAGCCGACGACCAGGATCAGGTACGCTTTCTCATAGCTTGGCCTTGCAAGAATTTCGTTGAGAAATTTCATTGGGCTCGGTGTATGGGTTAGTGTGGCAAGGCCCGCATTGTGAAGCGCTGCTATCAGCAGCCCTGTGGCGATACCGACGGATTCGGTGAAGTAGTAATTTTTCTGCTTGTTACCGGCCGCATCGAAGCCAAATTTCTGGCTGAAGATTACGATTAGAAATGGTGCTCGCTGCAGAAAAGGTTTACTGGCATCGGTGCCCAGAGGAGCGAGTACATCCAGCCAATCCTGGGGAGCACGGTCGTTGTAGAACTTCTCTTCTTCCTCTTCTGCGCGTTCGCGTATCTGTTGCTTGATCGCCGGGTCACTCACCACGGCGAAATGCCATGGCTGGCGATTGGCGCCGCTGGGGGCACTGCCGGCGGTGATTAAACAATCCTCGATCACTTGCCTCGACACTGGCTTGTCGGAAAAGTCTCTCACGGTACGTCGAGCCTGCATCAAATCAGAAAATGCTTTTGCCCGTTCCCCCATCTCTGCTGCCGAGCGCTGTTTCAAGACCAGTTTGATCGTTTTTATTGCAGTATCTGCCATGGACTATCCTTCTAAAAACCTGTGAGTGTTATGGTTTGACGACCGCAACCAGCAGCTGGAACCACATCCAGCTATCAGAGGCTTCTTAAGTCAGTCAGTCTGAATCAGCTGCCATCCTAGGGCGATTAAAATCAGAGCTACCCTACCAGAGTTAGGATATGGATGCTCGATCAGAGCCAGCTCGGATCGTAAAACCAAGGGCGAGAAAAGTGCTTGGAGCGAGGAGCCAACCGGCGCGGAGTTCTAGCGGTTGATGGTATAGATGCCTTCAACCGAGTTGAGGGGATTGATGAGATCCTGCAGATCGAATCCACCGACGAAGGTTTCCGCCGCATTGCCCGTGAACAGGCCACCGAGATTTGCGTTAATGGACGTGCTGATTAAACCGGTGCTATCCCACAATTGCGCTGCGGTAGCACCCAGACCAACGACGCCGGCATTTACAGAACCGACAAAGTCGATAGCCCAGGCTTGATCGGCAACGTTAACCTGCAGGCTGCCGTTGGTAATACTGCCGGTATCGAAATTGACATCCATTGTCGCCAGCAAGCTGCTAATCTCGCCAGCGCTGCCGCTGCCAATAAAGGATGAGACCAATCCTGATCCATAGCTTGCGATTCCTTTCAGGTTGGCAACCGGGGTTGGATTCACTTCGGCAAAATATTTGCTGGTTGAAACTATCGTCAGTGCGTCGTTCACCCGGGTCACGATTCCCCAGTTTGCATCGATCGATCGATCCCATTTGCCCCAGTTGATACTGAAATCTTCATTAGTG
>JADFIJ010000088.1 GCA_022566775.1 Pseudomonadota bacterium
ATTTATACCCCCCGGGGCCGCTGTTGGGCAGAGGATCAGAATCACCCATGCCCACCAGATCCGGAGCAATACAACGCCCGAGATGCTGAACATAAGGAATAATATTGCGCCACAGGTAGGAAGAGGTAGGATTGCCGTGCAGGAACACGATCGGATCGCCAGTGCCTACCTCGTAATAGGCCATTTCCAGGCCGCGGACGCGGACTTTCTTTTTTTGTTCCGCCCATGACGACCCTTGGGCCTGGGCGAGCTGCGGCCCCAGGGCCAGCGGTAGGGTTGCCGCACCACCGGCTATCACTGCCGCTTGCATCAAGTTTCTTCGACTGAATTTGAACATGAGAACGCCCCAAGGCTGTCACTAAAGTCTCAAGGTTAGCATGACTCGCCCCCGCTTGCGGAATGCCTTCTTCTTGTTGACGAGCGCAGGAGCCTAACCCGGATATTTCACCCGTTGCCAGTGCCGACTGGGGTAGTCACAGGGAGAATTGAGTATCGGGTGCTCGAAAAACTGATTATTCAGATTACGCTAGCGTCCGATGTCCGAACTCTCCGCTCTTCGCATGGTTAACTCTGCCGCATACGGCAAGATGTACCCATCCGCCAGATTCTGCTCGACTACGGCTTTCACCGCCTCTACATAGTCATCATGGTTTGGATAGAGCGCGGTCAAGGTGGCCTGATCGAAGGGCTGGTGGGAGCCATAGAGAAAACAGAAACGACTGTCACCGTTATTCATGCCGGTATTCCTGGCAGTGGCCGCCACATGTTCGGCCAGGCGAATACCACCCAGGACATTGCCGTACTCGTCTCTGGCGAATTCCAGCTCTGGCATCATGCGCGCCACCTGCAGGGGATCGGCTGTAGGGGGAGCAATGTCATCCCGTACCCAGGTGACGAGATGTTCAAAGGCTGCATTCATCACATCCCGAAACGGCACTCTGCTGTGAGCAGGTAGATTACAGCCAGGGTCACGGGCTGCCGCAGCGGAGAGGGCCAGGCCATCTCTTTGCAGTCTGACTTTGGACCACTCGAGTTCAAAAAAGATATCGACGTGTGAAGTACCGGCAACCTCCCACTGTCTGAACGTCTCCGTGTCGGGCTGTGGCGTCGCGGCGCGCCGCGGCATGTCGGTTTCTGCCATGATCTTGAATATCCTGGTGCTTTGATCGTCGCGAATGCGGCCACCACCGCCGTGAACCATGACACCATCATAGACGGGTTCTAATGGATGGATATTGTTCAGGTAGCTGGCCAGGCGGCCGGCGGATTGAGAGTGACCGGTGGCGAGTATCATCTCTGCTTTCAGGCCGCCCATGATGTCGACCTCACCGCTGCGAGTGAATTCACCGCTACGGTTAATCGCCTTGCCAACGGCAGAAAAAACGTCGTAAGAAAGAGCGTCTCTGGTGACCGTGCCGTTATCAGTCAAGTCCAGGGAGCCATAGCGATCCGGGCTCCAATCCCGCAATCTGCCGAGTCCATCCTGTTGCGCCGATACCCCAACATAGGCATAGCCGTTACGGACCAGGTGATCACCCACCTGCCACCAATCGATATCATTGTCGTTGCCGCCGGTGACGTTAATCCATTCCACCACTACCACGCCATTAAAGTCCTGCGCCGACAGCGGACGCCGCACGATTAGCCGACTGCGATAAGGGTGTCCACCGTCAACAATCTCAGCATTCTCCATCTCCGTAGCCGAGTACCGATTCGCCGTACCCTCGATGAAGTACTCTTCCTCAACATAGCCGCGGTCCCACAACTCGATAGCCGATGCCCCGTAGATGGAATTAAGGGAAGGATGTGGCTCGGTGGCGATAGGACCATTAATTGTGGCATCTGGCACTGCTGCGAATAGCAAAAATGGCAGCAGCCAAATTGCCAGGCTGATGGCAAGGGTTTTTTTGCTCGGGCGTGTCGTTGCTGTCATTTTTCTCTCCCCTTATTCTGACTGTTACTGCCAGCTTCTTACCAATTCATCATAGTCGATGGTGATCGGGTCGGGTTTTTCGTTGGCCAGTTTTGGCTTGGGTGCGCCGGGTTGACTCAGCCAGTACTCCCGGCTTCGTCTGTCGTTCAATTTTGGCCCACACTCCCCCAATATGTCGGCTCTTTCGAGCCGCTGCATCAGGCGGTCCTGGGCTACTGCCAGCGCCGTCATTGCCTGCTGTGGTGTTTTCGCTCCAGAGGAGGCGTCACCGATATTCTGCCACCACAGCTGTGCCAGGCGCGGGTAATCCGGCACGTTGGTACCGGTTGGGGTCCACTGCACTCGCGCTGGCGATCGATAAAACTCCACCAGTCCACCCAGCTCCGCCGAGCGCTCGGTAAAACTCTCATGGCGTATATCGGAATCTCGAATAATGGTGAGACCGACATGGCTCTTCTTCAGGGAGACCGTCTTCGAGGTGACAAACTGGGCATAGAGCCAGGCCGCCTTGGCACGATCGGTGGGGGTGGACTTCATCAGCGTCCAGGAGCCGGCATCCTGGTAGCCTAACTTCTGGCCTTCTTCCCAGTAGGCGCCATGGGGCGATGGCGCCATCCGCCACTTGGGGGTGCCATCGGCATTCATCACCGGTAATCCCGGCCTCACCATGTCGGCGGTAAAGGTGGTGTACCAGAATATTTGCTGGGCGATATTGCCCTGTGCCGGCACCGGTCCGGCCTCACTGAAAACCATGCCCGCCGCTTCCGGTGGTGCATAGCGCTTTAACCAATCAACATACTTGGTCAGAGCGTACACTGCCGCCGGACCGTCGGTGGCGCCGCCTCGCTCTACGGTAGAACCCACCGGACGACAATCCTCCACTCGAATCCCCCACTCATCTACCGGCAAACCGTTGGGAATGCCCTTGTCTCCGGCACCGGCCATGGATAACCAGGCATCGGTGAAGCGCCAACCCAGAGAAGGATCTTTCTTGCCGTAATCCATGTGGCCATAAACTTTGTGGCCATCAATCTCGCCGATATCATTGGTAAAAAATTCGGCGATGTCTTCGTAGGCTGACCAGTTAACCGGCACCCCCAGTTCATAGTCAAAGCGCTCCCTGAATCGGGCCTTGATAGACGGATCCGTGAACCAGTCGTAGCGAAACCAGTAGAGATTGGCGAATTGCTGGTCCGGTAATTGATACAACTTTCCATCGGGCCCGGTGGTGAATGAAAGGCCGATAAAATCTTCCAGGTCCAGCGTAGGCGAGGTGACGTCGCTGCCCTCACCTGCCATCCAGTCGGTCAGGTTGCGTACCTGCTGATAGCGAAAATGGGTACCGATCAGGTCTGAATCATTGACGTAGGCGTCGTAGATATTTTCACCGGATTGCATTTGCGTCTGCAATTTCTCGATCACGTCACCTTCGCCAATTAGATCATGGTTCACCTGAATGCCGGTTATCTCCGCAAACGCCCGAGCCAGGACCTGGGATTCATATTCATGGGTGGTAATCGTTTCGGAAACGACTTTGAGCTCCATGCCCACGAATGGTTTGGCGGCATCGACGAACCACTGTAATTCGGCGAGTTGCTGTGCCTCATTCAAGGTTGAAGGCTGAAACTCACTCAGCCAGCGGCGGGCAGCTTCCATATCGCCCAGGGCCACAGTGGAGAAAAAATAAGCGCCCAGCACAACGGGAACTTGAATCAATCGCAAACTCGAATGGCTTCTTAAACCCTCAAACATAGTAATTACCTCAGACCCTATGTAAAAAACTCAAACAAAAGTGAAAACCAAAATAGCGAAGACGAAACACAGTGCAAGCCCCCACCAAAGACTTAATCCAACCAATCCCAGCCAGGCAAGGCAAATAAATGCACTACCCAGCAGGGAGATAAATAATCTGTCCCCGCGAGTTGTTTCGTATCGAAGAATCCCCACCCGTGGCGCCCCTCCGGGACTTAGAAACTCCCACAGCGTCATCGCGGCTATGAAGCTGGCAATGGCTATAAAAAAAATCGCGGTAGGCTGGGTCCATCCCATCCAGGACAAGTTCATTGCTCAAGCCTCGAGGAGTCTCTGATTAATTACTGGGTTTTACAAAACTCAGCGGTGAACAGAACGCCTGAGCTTAGCAAAATTTTACTCCGGCCCCAATTGTTTATATGCTGGGCGACCATGCCCGACACCATCAGCCCCAGCACCCCTTCTTCTACCCAGGCATTTCTGTGCTTTGGGATAGTCATCGCAATAATCGCCATCGGTCTGTTTGGTTTTGACATCGATCTCCATAGCCTGATGTTTCTATGCCTGGTCTGGGCCAGTCTCAACGCTCGCCGGCTAGGTCATTCACCGGCCAGCATTCGTCAGCTGATGAGTTCGGCTATCAGCCGGGCCCTGCCCGCCATTTATATCTTCATCCTGATCGGCATGGTCATCGCCAGTTTTATGCACAGCGGCACCATTGCAACCTTGATGTATTTCGGCCTGGACTGGTTAGCGCCGGGATCGTTTCTGGCCGTGGGAATGCTGCTGTGTGCATTGATGTCGATGGCCACCGGGACTGCCTGGGGCACCGCCGGCACCCTGGGAGTCGTCTTTATCGGCATCGGTGGCGCCATGGGTATACCGCTACCGATTGTCGCCGGCATGGTGATCTGCGGCGCCACCTTCGGCGACAAGATGTCACCCATATCAGACACCACCAATCTCGCCGCCATGAGCGCCGACACCGATTTGTATCGACACATCTACTCGATGTTGTTTACTACCGCACCCTCGTTTCTTTTGGCCCTGATAATCTTCAGCATAATCGGACTCGGTTACGGAGACAGCGACTTCGGCGGCGAGGAGATTGGGTCTATCCGGCAGGCGTTAAGCGATACCTACCGTCTGTCTCCGCTGATTACCTTAATTCCAATGATGCTGCTGGCCATACTCAGTATCAGGCGCGTGCCCGCCGAGATTACGATGTCGCTTAGCGTGCTCGCTGCGGTGGTCATCGCCGTGGCCTACCAGGGCGAGAGCCCGGTCACAGTCCTTAATGCACTGTGGGCAAATACACCCGGCAGCACCGGCATCGACAACCTGAATGATTTATTAGGCCGAGGCGGCATCAGCAGCATGAGTTGGACCTTGATGCTGGCCCTGATGGCGCTGGCTCTGGGGGGCATATTACACGGAGCCGGGTTTCTAACTGCACTGCTGGCGGGCATTATCTCCCGTGTGAGGAACGTCGCAGCCTTGATCGCAACCACTATCTGCTCGGGTTTTGTTGGCAATCTGGCGATGGGTGAGGCCTATATTTCCATCATCCTCACCTGTCAGCTATTCCGCAGCAAGTACGAAGAGCAGGGCCTGGACAAGGCGCTGCTGTCTCGCTCCGTTGAGGAGGGCTCTACTCTAACCACCGGGCTGATTCCCTGGACCACGGCCGGGGCTTTTTACGCGGCAACCCTGGGCGTGCCGGTATTGGATTATGTTCCCTATGCTTTTTTTAACTACCTCAATGCAGTGGTATCGATCGCGATGGCGGCGCTGGGAATCGGGCTATTGAACCGAAAAATCGAATCGAGCGGGCAGTTGGCGGACTAGCATATGGGGGCCCCCGATGCAGGCCTGTGAGCATGGTCCTGCAACCGGTTGGCGCGGTGAAAAACAGTGCGGGCCAGCTTGGCCCCCGAATTACCAACAATCTACCGGCATGCCGGTGCCCGACTCCGTCTTCGCACCCATGTTGTTCAGGCTAAAGGTAGCGCATTCGGTATCGCCGGACTGTGTCAGTTGCGGGACTGCCGAGACGGAGAATGCGGTAGCCGACGCGCTGTCGATCTTGATGACATAGACACGGTCAGTGGCGGTGGAGGCCACCAGGGTCTGGTTGTTGTTCAGCGCAACCGCACTGTCACCGGCCAGGTCAAACACGAGACCGGCGGTGTAACCGAGGTTGACCATGTTGGCGGTGTAAGTCTTGTTATTGAGGAAGAACTGTTCTTGTCGGTTTGCCAGATCCATGAGGCCGGCGATAGCAACCAACCGGGTGCCGTTCGCCACATTGGCCTGGTAGGCTGGAATCGCAATTGCCGACAGGATGCCAATAATAGCCACCACCACCAGCATTTCGATCAGTGTGAATCCGCTACAGTTGGTGCGCTGTGTGGTGGGATGTCGATGGGGTGCAGTCAAGGTTCGCAAGCTCCGAATAATTCAAGCCAATCGGCTATAAACTGTCTACGTTCTTCTCGTACCAGAAGGTTTTCCACGATGACCGACCCCCGGTCGACTCTGGATTGAGATCCGGCGGCAAGATAAACTCACCAATGGGCACCACTTCTGCCGGGATACCGCCGGTGGTCAATTCGTTAAACCTATCACTCTTGGTCATTATATTCGCGCTGGAACCGGTTGCATCATAGTTGTTGACCGGGGCGCCGTTGGAGATGTGGACGGCATAGAGTCGACCGCCACCTTCGCTGGGCGCACAATTGGTACCCGCTTCGGCACCGCTGCCCTCGGGCAGAAAGGAAGTGAAAAATATCGTACCGAATACGGTCAGAGCCGGCGCCAGAACCTTTTCGCCAGGCTCTTCCATACGCATCTTCCAGCCGTTGCTGAGATTGTCGATGGCGAAGCAGTTGGCATCGTCGATACAGGTATCGGTGACATCTCCCAGCCCCAGAGGATTGGTGCCGGCATCGTAATCCTGGTGATTGAAGGCCGAAGTGGCCACGGTACCGGTAACTATATTGCGGTCTTTGATCATATAGAACCAGTTGGACGTGACCGTGTCGCGAGGGTCTGAGCGATCACCCGCGCCGATGAGCACGGCATCGAAGGCACCGGCATTGTCAGTGCTTTGTACGAAGTCAGGGCGATGAAAAAATCGCCGATCATTGCTTCCTGCCAGCGGGGAGATGTCATCCAACCCCAGGTTTACCAATTCGCTAACGAACCAGGACCCGCGATTGTCGGTGCTCGCCTCGGGTAAATCGACTCGCCACACCGTACCCCCGGTGTCGCCCACGTAGAGTCGGTCAATATTGCCATCGGCATTGGTATCGATTGCTGTCAGGTCGGAAGGGATGCTGTCGACCATGCCACTGTGGTGATAAACCGTGCTGGACTGATTGCCGGTCACCGCACCGTAGGTTGCTTTCCAGACCAGGGCACCGGTTAATGCATTGACCACGTAGATGGCGTTGCCTTGATCGTCGTCGGCGGTGCCGGTGTCCTTGTCGGGGTCATAGCCGCCGCCAAAGAAAATTACCGGGGTGGGGGAAGCACCAAACTTAACCGTTCCCACCCGTGGGCTGGAAAATGACATGCCCAGTTCCGAGAAGTCGCCGCTGTTGGTGATACGCCAGGCCAGGCTGGGATTATCGGGATCGGTGATGTCGAGGGCGTAATAGGAACTACCGCCTCTGCGCAGTCCGAAAAACAGCAGCGCCTTGTCACTGGGGTCGGGATCTCCATTGGCGTCTCTGCCAATGGTGCCATCATGATCGGTATCGACTACGTAGACGGAAGGCGCGCCATCGACGGTATAGGGATGAGCCGTCAGCGGTGAATTCGCCCGCAATATAGATACTTTGTCCATCACGGCCCTGGGCATGAATGCCCAATCCTCGACGCCGGACTCGTTGCCGCTGCTGTCGGTGTTGCGTATTGAATGCATGAAGCCGTCGTCGGTGCCCATGAAAATGCGAATGTCCGGGTTGGTGACTGAGTAGCCGGCTGCGCGGGCACCATAGTTGAGTGGCAGAGGACGTGAGTGTAACGGCGGCCCCATGATCCAGCGCCGGGCTTCGGTGGTGTCGGTGTCGACATCCTCATCATCCACATCCTGTCCCCGCAACCAGCGGATCAGATCCTCCGCTTCGGCGACTGTAGCTGCACCCAGATCGGCTTGCAGCGTCGCTGCAATGCCCACTTCCAGATCCAACAGCCAGCTGCCGCTGTCGGCTTCGGTATACACCGTGCGAGTCGAAGAACTGTTGCTGTCACCTATGCTCCTGGTGCCACCGAGGTAGCCTGGAATCTGCTGGCCGGCGCCGCCGCGGATAACCGAGCGCCCATCCTTGCCCGCCACTTCCTGGGCAGTGGGTGGCGGCAGGCTGCTGGCGTCGGTCCAGTAGGTCAGGGCATCGAAGGCAATACGCCCGTCGGCAGCGATGGCACTGGAATTGTTGACATCAACCAGGGACAGGGTCTTGGATCCCAGCGCGTCGATAGTCTCTTGCAATTTCAGTTTTTTCAGGTTGCCGTTCCAGTAGGGTCGGGCATTTTCATCGACCGCAAACTGCGCGAGAAAAATATTGTCGACGATGTCTGAGCGGTTAAACACGTTGACCGGTACCGAGGCCGCTACCAGCGTGGTGCTGACGGAAATGATTTCCTGAAAGATCACCCGCAGGTCATTTAACAATGCCGCTGGATCGGTGAGTGGCAGTGCCGAAATGGTGCCACCACTGGCTGCATAACCATTGGTGGTATTATTGACCTGGGCGGTAATGAAATAGGACTGTAAATTCTGGTTGCCGTCCAGTTCCGGCCAAGTACCGTTATCGGGGGAAGGTGCCAGGTCGGTGTTATACAAATGGGTAATCACATCAACGAAGGACGGCTTGCTGATTCCGATGTCCATGCCGCCGGCAACGATGGCAGCCTCTATCTCATCATCTGCATCTGCATCCTGGTTGGAAACCTGGAACATGATGTTTACCGCGTAGGCCTGGGAACAGGCAAACTCGCTGGTGTCCGTAAACGGGGTCAGGTATGAAGCGCCGCTCTCGATGGTCGCATCCCAGGCAACGAGTGGAAAGTCTGTATCCAGATTTTCGTCGTCATCTGTGGCGAAATCCTCCCAGCCCAAATGGGCGTTGTGCCATTTCTGCCCAGTAAGATAGCGGAATAGTTCAAAATACAATTCCTTGCCCTGGTAGGCATGAGAGAGATTGCCCTGGGGCACGGGAATGGCGTTGAGGGCGGCCAGCATGCTGGCCTTCGCGCCATTGGAGTCATTGTCGTCAAAGCTCTGTAGGCCCTGTATAAAATAGGCGCCATTGCTGCAACCGGTGACGCTGGGTCCACCACCGGACGATGGACCCACGCAGCTGTCATCATGGTTTAACATGAATGCGACCTTCACGCCTTCGAGTTCATTGAACAAGGTGGTAAATACCGCGCGAATACCTTCGAACAGCGTCACCGAGCCGGGGCCGGTGTTGAGGTCCGGATAGGCATCGCCCAGCAGCACACCACAGGCGCCGGCGGGATCCTTGGGAGAGACTTCGATACACATAATGGAGCCGAGGTTGGAGCGATAATCCAGGGTGAGGAATACCATCGGCTCTGCATCCGCCGTCGGGTTCGCATTGACATAGATATCGGTGTCATCGGCGATACTACTCGCCTGAATACTCAGGAACAGGCCAAGGCCTAAAAGACTTCTTCGCACATTTAACATGTTCTACAACCCCATGCTAATTATCAATTGGTTTGGGCGCCACGTGGCACTAATATCAGTACGCCTTGAACGATGCCGGCTTTGCCCTCATTATCCGCGGTACCGTCATATGTTGTGTCTACTTGGAAGCGAGCCGCGAAGAACGCATCGGCGCTGGAATTAATACCCCGTGGGGCCGGGGTGAGGGCGGGTGCGAGTCGCTCAACGATTACCCGGGCCTTGTTTGCTTCGGCCAGTGGTAGAAGGTTGGAATCTATGGTCACGTCGTTCTCACCACAGCCAGCGACGTTGACGGTGCAATTAATCCAGCCCACACCTCCCGCGACGATCAGATTATCTGGATTGCCAACGACTTGGTCGATGATGGACTGGGTCATCTCCATCGTAGTCACCCGGATTTCCTCGTTATTCGCCATTTTCAATCCCAGTGTGCTAGTGCGCATAGCAGTGGTCGCGCCCAGCGTCAAAATCAACAGAAACACGAGGGAAATCAGCAGTACGCTGCCTCTTTCGGCTTTACCTGCAGCGGTACTGATAGAACCAGGATAGTTAGTCATGAGCCCAATCTTGCCAGGTTTGCTGGATTTCGCAGTAACACGGTGGTGCTGAATACCCGCCTGAAAAATCCGTCATTCGCTGCGGCGATATTTACTGATCCCATTTTGTAGGTTTTGTCATTGATGTAGTTGGGAATCGGCTTAAGGCTTCTGAGCAATACGTGGATTCTGCAGGACACGCTATCGAATAGTTCTGCAGGAGTGGGAGAACCCGTGTAATAGTCAGCGATAAAATCATCATCGTCATCTACACCGAATTCGATTTGCAAATTCTCTACGCCCTCGATCAGGCATTCGGTGATCATATCGGGTGGCGAACTATTATCCAGAAAACCTCTGCACAATGAAGGAATACCATCGGCGGGGTTGAAGGAATAATTTCTGAGGAAATAAACCTGTGGCCGGTAGGACCAGTTGACTACGGTGCCGGTCATCGCCGGTGGCGTGCCCACCGCACCTCCCAGGAACATGGTCGCGGCAACCGCGTTGGTACGCATATAGATTTGGTTGGTTTGCAGGGAGGCGTCCGCCGTTTCCGAGTCGGCCACCCGCTTGATCGCAATGATGTCGGAACCGACCACGATATTGGCACTGGGCAGACATTCAAATGTTGCAGCCGTGGTGACAGTTGTCACATTATTCAGAAACTGGATAGCATCCAGTTCCATAGCCCAGGGATTGATCCCGTCTCCGCAGTCCTGATCGATAACCACGGAGGCATGATTAGTGGTGATTCCTACATCCAGAAACTTTCCCCAGTAACCGGACATGGCCATTTCCCGACTCAGGATGCGCACCAGGTAACGGCCATTTTCCAATACCCTGGCAATTTCCTCATCCTGCACCGCGCTGCGGTGATTCTGGACGAATACGATCACTACACCGGAAATCAGCATCAGACCCAGCCCCAGTGCAATGAGTAACTCCAGGATCGAAAAACCACGCTGTTGAATTGGAAGCGTCATGGCTGTTTAAGGAGCAATGTAGGTGTCGAAAGTGAGGAGCCGGCGAAATTCTTCGTTGGCGCCGTATTTACCACTGCCCTGGCCACAGGTATTGGCAGAGACATTGACCAGCTCGGTCAAGCCTCGCCAGACTATACTCACGGTATAGACCCCGGCACCGCCCGCTACCGGACCGGTTATACATCCTGTTGGCTCAGACAGACCGCCGGTTTCCGTGTTTACACCATCTATATCCCGGCTTTCGGAGGCACCATCCATTATGTCTTCCCATTGCCACATATCATATGCAGCTAACTGTAAGGGGTTGCACTTGGTGGCTGCCGTGCAGGTGGTAGCGGGCTGGTCAAGGCTCGCGTCGCCGATGGCGCTAGTGAGGTAGCGATCCAGCGAGACCGGATTGGCGCGCATTTTTTCGACGATATCCCGCGCCAGTATCGTCGCGCTGGTACGCTGTATGGAGGCGTAGTTCGACTTTTTCGCTACGGTCTGTAAGCCTGCGATGTTGAGGATCCCAATACTCAGTAGCAGCGTGGTTATCAACACTTCTATCATGCCGACACCCTGTTGCCGGTACCGGCCTTTGGTCTTGAGGGAATTGGAAGGAAGCATGGGCTTGGTCTCTCTCCTTAGCAAACGGACTCGGTTATACGCGGTCGGCCGGTGGCATTAATCACGATCGCATTGGCTACGTTGCCGTTGACACATATGTTGAATGAGCCGTTGCTACTTATGCCGCCAGAAGGCAGATAGCTAATGGAATTGGCATAGTTCGTCGCTGCCACCATGGTCTGTGCACTCATTCCGGTTGAGGTTTCCAGGATTTCTTCTCCTGCATCGCGCACCCCGTCGGCGTCGTCATCGACAAAGGCAATCCAGCCGGCCTGCCAGCCCTTGCTGTTGTCACAGAACGTAGGTGACACCGGATCGATCTTGCACAGGCTTACCATGCTATTGCGGCGCACCGATTCGCTTCTGGCCAGTAGCAGAGAAGTAAACAGGTTGACAGTGTCACTGTCTGCCCTACTCGCTTCCACGAAATTACTCATGGGAGGTACTGAGACAGAAGTCATTACCCCGACGATGCTCAGGGCAATGAGCGTTTCCACCATGGTCATTCCCGATTGACTGTTCTTCATAATAATCACCTTCATGTGGCTTTTTGATCGCCAAAGCTTTTAGCCGCGCCTTGACGATTGAAATGATGGATCAAATGTAAGTTCATCGTCTGTAGGAATTGTTTGGAGAGCAAGCGATCTCACATCGTTTTTGCGATTCGCGTCACAAATTTTTGGGTTTAAATGGGATTATGAGGTCCAAATTCACAAATTTGATCGCTCGATTCGGAAATTTGTTTTAGAGAAGTCGCTAAATTTGGCAGAATCTTCTTACGAATTTTAGAGGACACCTGCAATTTAGCAATCAAGGTCGGCACAAAAAAGACGCTCTAACGACGAAGAATTCCTGACCCCGGTGTGCAAACGAGAACAGTCCATAAATGGAAATATTTGATATTTTTGGCGTATGAACCGTGGCTCTCGACCTGGTCATTGCGCAACATTTGGCGACAATGATGAGTTGCCAAGTCGCTGGCGCTCCCTTACTGTGACTAAAAGACAACAGGACAATGCAGATGACAAAATCACGGAACCTGTTGGCTATGGCGAGTGCACTCGTCGTTGCTTTTATTACATTTAGCCATGCTGCTGACGAT
Source organism: Pseudomonadota bacterium (assembly GCA_022566775.1). Taxonomy (GTDB): domain Bacteria; phylum Pseudomonadota; class Gammaproteobacteria; order Pseudomonadales; family Pseudohongiellaceae; genus UBA9145. Next base: position 12,638 of record JADFIJ010000088.1, read on the forward strand.
GATCTCACCGTTGCCGACCTCGAGCGGATGATGGTCGACTTATCCAACTGGGGCCGTTGGGGGGCGGATCATCAATTGGGCACATTAAATCTCATTACCGCGGAGAAACGTATACAGGCGGCGGGACTGGTAAAACTGGAGGTCTGGGAACAGCAGATTGGCATCCGGATCGGCTCGGGTGACGCCGTTTGGCTTAGAACCGGTCGTTGGGCGCCTGGGATTCAGGGCAAGGCTTTGCTGGTTTTCACGCTTCTGCCGTGGCATGGTTGAAACAACGAGACGTAGCCATCGTCGGCACCGATGCAGGCTTGGATGTTTCTCCATCGGGCATGGAGGATGAAGGATCACCACTTAAAGCGATTGCGACATCTTAGAGTTTGACCATAGTTATTAGAGACAAAAATACTTAATCGCTAAGTTGCAGGCGTCCCCTTAAGGGCGGTAAAACATTGACAGAGTCTGATACTGCACTGGAATTGATGGGTGTCCCCGGATCACCCTACACCCGCAAGATGCTGGCGCTGCTCAGATATCGTCGCATCCCCTATCGGCTGCTGCCCAGCAGTCGTCATTTGCTGGCGGCGGACAACGATCGATTCCGACCACGACCACAGCCAACGGTGGCGTTACTGCCAACCTTTTATATCAAGGATGAAACCGGCACCGAGCAGGCAGTCTGTGATACCACCCCACTGATTCGTGAATTCGAGGTTCGCTATACCGGCAGGTCAGTGATCCCGAAATACCCGGCGTTGGCATTCATCGACTACCTGTTGGAAGACTATGCCGACGAATGGCTGACCAAGGCGATGTTCCATTATCGCTGGAGCTATCCCGAAGACATCGACAAGGCAGGGCAGATGCTACCGAGATGGAATAATACGACGGCCGATGAGTCGCAGATTGCCGAAAAATCCAGGCAGATATCGGAATTACAGATATCCCGATTGCGCTATGTTGGGTCCAGTGAGCTCACACGGGAGACTATCGAGCAAAGTTTTGACCGCTTGTTAGCATTATTGGACAAGCATCTGCAGCAGTTCCCTTTCTTGCTCGGCAAGCGACCCGCCGCCTGTG
>JADFIJ010000260.1 GCA_022566775.1 Pseudomonadota bacterium
CCAGAGACCATATGACATTATTCAGAGGTGCCCTAAGTTACAGGCCCCCTATGTTTCCGAAACCATGGCGACTCTTAATTTGCCGTCCGCCTTATCCTGCGCCTGCTGTTGCCGACGCGCCTCACCCCGCAGACGCAGTGCCTCCTGATTGCTGTCATCGATGCGTGCATAGTCATCACGCCACCTACGGTCTTCAGCCCATGTGAACGGCGTTCTCGCGACTGTGTTTGCGCCCTCGGCGCTCTCCAGCAGAGTCAGGGCCTGGCGGATTATTTGGCCCTGCATCGCCACATCATAGGGTTTGCCACAGGGGTTTCCCAGGGGGAAATCCGAGTGCAGGTAACGCGGTACACCGCAATGTTCGACCACGTCGAGAGCCGATCCAATTACCACGGTGGGAATTCCATTGCTTTCGAGATGTCGCGCTACCAGGCTCACGGTCTGGTGACAGACGGGTCACAACGGCACCAGTATGGCGATATCGACCTCGTCCTGCTGGCAGCGGGCGAGTACCTGCGGTGCGTCCTTCTCGATGGTATTACGCTGGCTGTATTCGGTGGGCACCGAATGAAAGCGACTCGCCACCGAGCCAATAACACCTTCTTCTTGCAACTTGTTCAATTGAGCCAGCGGCAGAAACGAAGCCACATCATCGGTATGGGTCATGCTCTTGTGCCAGGACAACTCTTCGGTATACATGGATCGAGGGATGGGCTCACTGGCTGTGGACCACACTCTGCGATCGGCACGACCGGCCTCGGTGTCCGGCATTGTTGTTGTAATTACCCCGATGCGGGATTCACTCAGGGGATTTTTAAGACGGGTAAAAGGCGTGGTGTCGAAGTGCGCCCACAGATAGTCTGTGGTGTAACCCTGGGCTCGATAATAATCCCGGGTTCTTTTTATGTAAGAGACATCATTTACTGCCACTGCCTGCACCTATTGTTTGTTACGCCGAAGTCTATCGACATCCTGACCTGGCTATTAGCCTCGGGATTTCAGATTTACAATGGCCTGAATCGATTCCCGCAGTCTCGCAATTGGATCAACAAAGAAGCTCATGTAACGGCTTTATCTTAGTGAAGTCAACATCGGCCATGGTAGTCTTGCCACCTTGAGGTCATGGCTCGACGTTATAATGGGGAGTAAGAATCATGGGATCGAAACTACAGCGGCTCGCTGCCGTAATCATATTGTTTATGGGTATTACAGCAGTCGCAGTAACAGCGAATGCACAACAAGGGGGACGTAACGTGGGTAGCGAATCACCAGTTGAAGGTGTCAGTTTCCGGTTTATCGAAAGCAATGGTCTGAGAATGCGTATCGCCGAAGCGGGCGAGGGCCCCCTGATCTTGCTGGCCCACGGTTGGCCGGAATCCTGGTATTCCTGGCGTCACCAGATCACGATGCTGGCGGATGCCGGCTATCATGTGGTTGCGCCCGATATGCGCGGTTATGGTGACACCGACAAGCCGGCAGATGTGGATGACTACGACATCGTTCACCTCGCTGGCGATATGGTGGGAGTACTGGATGCCCTCGGCGAAGAGACGGCAATCATGGTAGGTCACGACTGGGGATCGATCGTGGCGTGGAACACCGTATTACTGCACCCACAGCGCTTCTCCGCCTTAATCGCCATGAGCGTCCCCTATGGTGGGCGGGCCCGGCAGTCTCCCATGGTCGGTTGGAAGGCGGCCTTCGGTGATAACTTTTACTACATTCTCTATCACAATGAGCCTGGCGGCGTTGCCGAGGCAGAATATGACGCCAATCCTCGCGGCTTGCTGAGTCGACTCTATCTGTCACCGGGTTCGGCGCGGGAAGCGCCGGTGGTTACCGACCCGCTGCGTGCCGCCGGTGGCTGGATCGACAGGCTCGGCGCAGCCAAAGGGCTACCGGATTGGCTGACTGCAGATGACCTGGACTATGTGGTATCCATGTTTGAAAAATCGGGCTTCCGGGGTGGCGTGAACTACTACCGAAACTTCCAGCGTAACTGGGAGATCACCGAAAATCTGGAAGGGGTAAAAGTGCAGGTGCCCACGCTGTTTATCGCCGGTGAGCGGGATGTGGTTATCGCCGGCGCGACCCAGGAGCAGTTGACCGGCAGCATGTCACGGGCCACCGAGGATCTGCGAGCTGTGGTACTAATCCCCGAGATTGGGCACTGGGTACAGCAGGAAGCACCTGAAGCAACCAATGCTGCGATGCTGGAGTTCCTGCAAGGGCTATAGAGAGCAACGGCTTGGCAATATTCCGACGGCAATGGCAGCATCTCGATGGATTCCATCGCTTCGCAGCTCGGATGCAGTGACTGCCATGGCTTCCTGACGCCATTTACACTCTAGCACTCTAGCGATAATTTTCTTCGCTGGGCCCAGCCGCCGCATCCGCTTCTGCGACCCGGGCGCCGCGCAGGATGCCGGTGAGCCCATAATTCCATTCGTGGCAGGCGTACTCGAAGATCGGGCCAGCATCGAGCTTCCAATGATAACTGGCGGTCCAGGGCTGTTCCCAGGCGCGGGGATCATCGATGGTGTACTCGTAGTGAATGCGGCCATCATCGGTGCGGGTCAGGCGTTCGATAACCTTCATGTCCGGGCTTGATCCCTGGTAGCTATAGGATTCGTGAAAGTTAGTGGTTTCGATAACCAGGGTGTCGCCCTCCCAGTAGCCGGTGCTGCTGCCATAAAACTGTTTCACATGGGCGGGCAGAGTCGGGCGATGATCCAGCGGGACGATGCGGGAGTCGTGCATTCTTTCGGTATGAATCACGATGTAGTCCGGTGTAAGCAAGATCTGCAACATCGCGTTTTCGATTAAGGTCTGGATCGGCGGAATCGACTGGAACGCGGAAATGCAGCGCTCTGCCATGCTTCTGTCTTCCGGCCCTCGTGGAAACCCTCGATAGCGGGGCCTGGCCGCTCGCTCCTCCCGCCGACTTTCCAGCATCGGCGGCACCCGACCATTGCTGGGGTTGGTGATCAGGGCGGTGCGATTTTCGTCAAGTTTCCAGGTGCCGAGGGCTTCTTCGTGCCAGAGGTCCACTCCTACGTAATTGACATTGCTGTTAGTGCTGTTGCGGCCGCGCTGGTCAGCTACCCGGTTATAGGCGTTGTCTTCCCAATCCTTCGCCGTCGCCGCGTCCATTACTTCGATGCCCTCAAACTGGCGCGGGCGTTGCAGCGGTGTGAGATGGTGGAAATCCCAATAGCCGTTCAGGTCCGGTTTGCCCCAGGGGGTGCGGGGAATGCCGTCATCGGCAAAGACAGCGAAACCACCGGCAAGGCCCAGCAACAATGCGCCGGTAAAAACAGTAGTCTTTTTAAGCAGAGGATCGAGCCTTGTCACCGGTTTTTCCTGGCTTGGGGATGCAGGCGACAGTATATGAGAATTCGCCGGGCGAATGCCAGTGCTCGGCTATCTTGCGCCTGTCTCCCGCTCGTCTCTTATTTTATCTCAGTGAAATGGGTCGAACTTGAGTTAAACTGGTGGCAGTCTCAATCCATCCAACAAAAAAATAAGAAAAAAATGATATGAACAGGGCGGGTGTAGTGTTCAATTTCTCTTGTCGCCAATGCCTGGCCACTTTGATCTTGTCACTGGCGCTGCTGGCACCACTTGCTGCGGCCCAGGATGCTGCCTATCGA
>JADFIJ010000261.1 GCA_022566775.1 Pseudomonadota bacterium
GCACCATCGTTGCCGCCCTGGTGGGCTGGAAAAACGGACTAGACTGGAAACAGCTTGAAAGCGCTATGGCCTCCGGCATTACCATCGCCATCAAACCGATTATGATTTTATTCAGTGTCGGCTTACTAATCGGTAGCTGGATTTTGTCAGGCACCGTGCCAACCATGATCTACTACAGCCTGCTGATGCTCGCTCCGTCCATCTTTTATGCCGCCAGTTGTATTATCTGTGGTCTGATCGCACTGAGCATCGGCAGCTCATGGACCGTGGCCGGCACGGTTGGCATCGCCCTGATCGGTGCCGCCGCCGGCATGGGCGTGTCGGTGGAGGTTACCGCCGGCGCCATAATCTCCGGCGCGTATTTCGGTGACAAGATGTCGCCGTTGTCTGAAACCACAAACCTGGCACCCGCCGTCGCCGGCACGGATCTGTTTTCACACATCGGGCACATGGTCTGGACCACCTTCCCCAGCATCATTATCGCCCTGATCCTGTACACCATCATCGGTTTTAATATTGACAGCAGTGCCAGTGCCGATGATCTGGCGATTACCATGAGACTTATCACGGAAAACTTTACAATCAATCCCTTGATGCTGCTGCCGATCGTTGCATTGTTGGTAATGGCGCAAAAGAAAATGCCACCCATACCTACGATACTGGTTGGCGCTCTCATCGGCATAATCCTGGCCCTGGTATTTCAACGCAACGCCATCTTGAACCTGGCAGGAGACACACCCAATTTGTTGCTGGGCTTGTTCAAGGGCGTGTGGCAAACCCTGTTTGACGGTTTTGCCCTCAACAGCGGCAATGCCACGCTAGATGATCTGATGACCCGGGGCGGCATGAGTTCCATGCTCAATACTATCTGGCTAGTACTATGTGCCTTGATGTTCGGCGCGGTCATGGAACACACCGGTTTGCTCCAATGCCTGGTCGACTATATGCTGTCTTTCGTCCATAGCACCGGCAGCCTCATCGCCACCACGGTTGCCACCTGCATAGGCGCCAATCTCATTACCTCCGATCAGTATATCGCCATTGTGTTACCAGGGCGCATGTATAAAATGGAATATCAGATTCGTAATCTCGATCCGAAAAACTTGTCCCGCACGCTGGAGGATGCGGGTACGGTGACCTCCCCCCTGGTACCATGGAATACCTGTGGTGCATATATGAGTGGCACCCTCGGTGTCGCTACTTTCGCCTATCTACCGTATTGCTTCTTCAACTTTCTTTGTCCGGTGATGGCGATAATCTACGGCTTTATGAATATCAAGATCGCTCCGGTTCTCACGGAGCAAACTGCCTGAGGGGCTACCCAGGAATTTTTCCCGCTCGCCGGTTTTTTAGCACCGTCATAAATTGAATCAGGTAACTTCTGGCGTTCTCCAGCAAGAGATCCTCGCTGGTTTTCGTCAGAATTATTTCAAGCTGTTCACAGCCGCCTCGATCGTGGCGCATTAAAATCTCCAGATGACGGTTGTGAAATTCCCGCAGGCGACGCAGTGAGATGCCCCGTTCATGCAGTGCATGCCAACGGCCCATGGCGAGGACACGCTGTATGAAATTTTCTCGCCAGGCTATATCAGCCAAACTGTCCTCTTCCTCGCAGGGCAGGCTGGGAAAATTCTGCATCGTCTTATCAGCATACACGCCGATGCCATCGAACTCAGGCTCTACGCCACCTGAGACTTTGACTCCTGCCATACCACAGCTTGGAGAGTCTTTCTTGAAGATATATCCGCAGAGGTTTTCATGCCAGTTTCGTTGCCCGTCCGCACAGGCGCGCAGTGCATCGGTATAGTCCGTGGCGGCGGCATCGGTGGCTATGCAGCGAATAACATGGGACGCTTGGCGAGCCAGATGAATCGGTGTTCGGGGCACGCCCAGGCCAATATCGACTTCGGGGCAGAAGCTGCGAAATTCGAAATACTCTGCGAGCGTCCCCATGATATGAGCATTGGCCCGGTGTCCACCATCGTAACGAACCGCTTCACCGAGCAGACAACTGCTAACCCCCACGGTTAACTTTGTGACCCTGACATTCCCCTCGAATTCACTCATCTGACTGGCCTGGAGGCCGCAATGTGTCGAGATCGAGTTCCCGACTTAACAGGGCTTCCTTGTCTACCTTGCCCAGTTGCTTTATGGCGTACTCAATCTTCAATGCTGCCGACCTACTGCCCACGGCCCTCGAAAAGGCCACGGTCAGGGGTTGCTTGCCTCGAAGGGACTTTGCGCCCTTGCCCTTACCGTCAACATCCCGGTGTTCGGCCAGGCGCCGCGACACATCCGTGGTGATACCGGTATACAGACTGCCGTCTCCGCAGCGGATCAGGTAGAGATACCAGCTACTCCCGGATTCACTCACGGGTGCAGTGCATCCCGGTGCGAGTCATCTGAATACCTTGGGGTAACTATTGACGCCGGTGTTAGGCATTTTTTTCAAGCTGCCAGTTGTCATCGCGTAGCACTGCCCGGCCTTCCCGTTGCAGCTTGATCAGATGCGCCAGCAGTGTTTTCTTCGCCCAGATAATTAAATGTTCGGCCACATCGTCGTAGACAGACAGTACCAGAGTGTCCAGGTGACAGGCACCAAGCGCCTCCAGGCAATCGACAATCTTCTGTTCCCGGCGCAAACGATGGGCAATTAGATTTGCCAACTCGGCCTGGGGCTCATCCATGATTTCGCCGTGACCCGGAGCCAGATAACGCAGAGACAAGGTCTGCAAGTAAAGCAGGGAATCCAGATAGGCCGTCATATCACCATCCGGCGGTAGAATGACCGAGGTCGTGCCCTGCAGTACATGATCGCCGGTAAATAGCATTTGTTCGTCCTGGAGCAGGAAGCAAATATGATTGGAGACATGTCCAGGGCTGTGGATGAGCCGCACCGAATATTCTTCCGTTTCGATGATGTCACCATGGCGCCATTCTCGCGCCGGGCGAAATGAGAGATCTTGACCGGGAACATCGGGCGCCGGCAGACCAACCAGTTCTGCACCCGTTGCCTGCTGCAGACGCGCTGCACCTGGAGAGTGATCTTTGTGGGTATGGGTAACGAAGATATAGTCCAGCCTGGCAGCGCCGATGGCCGCCATGAAGCTGTCGAATTGCAACTCATCTTTTGGACCCGGATCCAGCAACGATAGAGAGTGGGTGCCGATCAGATAGCTGTTGGTGCCGGGACCGGTCATTGCCCCGGGATTGCGACCCAGTATTCGCCGGACCTGGACCTGGGTGTCGGCTACCGTGACCGGGACACCGGGCTGAAATTCCGCCATCAACAGATTCCCCTGAATAAAAATCTCATCATAACCTGTCGCTGCAATTGTCCAAACAAAAGCCGGATAATAAGTGGAATTTCGATGTGAATCGGGACATAATTGCCCGCCTTGAAAACCCCTTGATTCGACCCCGACAGCGTAAGCAGGTCGACTGCGGTTTCTCAGTAAAGGTTCCATCATCTAAGCCAAGGCCAGGGCCAGAGCCACAGCATTTGCAGCCGATACGTCTGCGAAAATATACCACGCTTGCATCAGAAAACCGCCAGGATATAAACCATGCACAGGATTCAAACCTTTAATCAGATCGCTACACGGGGTCTGGACAGATTCCCCAAACAAAGCTACGAACTCGGGGCCGATC
>JADFIJ010000262.1 GCA_022566775.1 Pseudomonadota bacterium
CGCACTGCCGGGGGCAGGACACTTTCCCGGTAGGCCGCATCCTGACTCTCAAACACGTCGACGCTGGGTATGGAAACCAGCCGCGCCTTGATGCCTTCAGAGTGAAGCGTCGCAATGGCCTCGGCACAGATCCCCACTTCCGAGCCGGTCGCCATGACGATAATGTCCGGCTCGCCCTCGCAGTCTCTAAGAATATAGGCGCCCCGGGCGATGCCGGCCAATTGTTCTTCGTTGCGCCGCTGGTGCACCAGGGATTGCCTGGAAAACACCAGGGCCGTGGGTCCATCGTGTCTCTGAAGAGCCGCTTTCCAGGCCACCGCAGTTTCCACATTATCGCAGGGGCGCCAGAGTGACATATTTGGCGTAATTCTGAGGCTCGCCAACTGTTCTACCGGTTGGTGGGTTGGTCCGTCTTGGCCCTGCCCGATGGAGTCATGGGTATAGACCAGGATACTTCGTTGCTTCATCAATGCCGCCATACGCACGGCATTGCGGGCATATTCCATGAATATGAGAAAAGTGGCGGTATAGGGTACGAAGCCGCCGTGCAGTGCAATGCCGGTGGCAATGGCGGTCATGCCAAACTCTCGAACACCATAGTTGATATAGTTGCCATCGGCCCGTTCTGAAATCGGCGTACTACCGGACCAGGTGGTTAGATTTGAGCCGGTCAGATCGGCCGAGCCGCCAATCAACTCCGGCAGTAAACTGGCGAAGGCTTCGATACAGTTTTGTGAAGCCTTGCGCGAGGCGATATCGTCAGCAGATTGCTGACACTGGCTTATGTAGGCGTCAGCCTTGGCGTCGAAATGCCCGGGCAGCTCGCCCCTAATTCGACGCACGAGCTCCATTGCCAACTCCGGATACTCCTCTTCATAGCGAGCCAGTTTTTCCTTCCACGCCGACTCTGCACCGAAGCCTTTCTCGGATGCATCCCAGGCCTGCTTAATTTCGGCGGGGATCACAAATGCGGCATGGGGCCAATCCAGCGCCACCCGAGTCGCAGCGATTTCATCATCTCCCAGCGGCGCCCCATGGGTAGCTGCCGACCCCTGTTTATTGGGTGAGCCGAAGCCAATAATCGTCTTGCAGGAAATCAGGCTGGGCCTGGCGGTTTCGCTCCGAGCTTGCTCGATAGCGCTAGCGATTGCATCCGGGTCATGTCCATCCACCGGCAGCACTTGCCAGCCATAGGCTGCAAAGCGTTTGCCGGTGTCGTCGGTAAACCATTGATCGACCTCGCCATCGATTGAAATGCCATTGTCATCATAGAAAACAATCAACTTACCGAGCTTCAGTGTGCCCGCGAGGGAGCACACCTCATGGGAAATGCCCTCCATCAGGCAACCATCACCAACGAATACATAGGTATGGTGATCGACGACCTCATGCGCATCCCGATTGAACTGGGCCGCCAGGGTTTTCTCGGCGATGGCCATTCCCACCGCGTTGGCCAGCCCCTGACCCAGGGGACCGGTGGTGGTTTCGACACCGGGGGTATAGCCGTATTCGGGGTGACCGGGGGTCTTCGAACCCAGCTGCCGGAATTGCTGCAGCTCTTCGATAGCCAGGTCGTAGCCTGACAGATGCAACAGGGAGTAGAGCAACATCGAGCCATGGCCGTTGGACAAGACGAAGCGATCCCGATTGGACCAGCCGGGATTACCTGGATTGTGCCGATAGAAACCATTCCACAGCACTTCGGCGATGTCTGCCATCCCCATCGGCGCACCGGGGTGACCCGAGCGTGCCTTTTGCACAGCGTCCATACTCAATGCCCGAATTGCATTCGCACATTGCCTGCGCGACACAGCGTTATCCGCCATTTAAAAAACTCCTATCTATCTCTCGGCCAATCGAACCGCCGCCGCATGCGCCTGGCTGTCCGCAATAATGGGTAGAGTGACCAGACCGGCGCAACACACCCAATGCTAGGGCACCTCTGAAAAATACAGTGATGCTCAGAGGTGCCCTAAGATTTGCTTCCACTTGAAGGCGGCTATTTTCCCGCACCTGAAGTGAATTTGCCACTGACAGGCCAATTAAATTCGACTCTTTTATCGATGCTGTGAACGGCGCCTTCTGCCCCCAAACCTATATCAAAATATTTTGATATAGGTTTGAAATCCCTTTGGCTTACTGCTAAGGTAGCGCCTCTTCCGAATGGATAAAGACCAGATGAGCACTGCGGCACTGCGAGCCACACCACCAGCATCACCAGGCCTGCTCGACCAATTGGCCGGACTGCACAAGGCCCTGGCCGATAACTTACGCCTGCAAATTCTGAGACTGCTGAAGAACGAATCGTTCGGTGTCCTCGAGCTCTGCCGCATACTCGATATCCGCCAGTCGGCTCTCAGCCATCATTTGAAAATTCTGGCGACAAGCCAGCTGGTATCCACGCGCCGGGAGGGTAACTCCATTTTCTACCGTCGAGCCTTCCTCTGCGATGAAGACAGCTACCGGGAGATCAAAAAAGAAGTATTTGAAACCATAGACGCCTCGCCCCTCGCCAATGCTCAACTCAAGCAGATGAAGCAAATCCAGTTAGAGCGCTCGCAGCAGTCGCTGCAATTCTTCGAGCGCAATGCGGACAAGTTTCGTGAGAAACAGGGCCTCATCGTCGAACATTCCCACTACGCCAATGGCTTGCATGACGTAATCGACGGGCTAGGGCTGCCGTCAGATGCCCTGGTGCTGGAGGTTGGGCCGGGCGAAGGCCAACTGCTGGTGGAGCTGGCTGCGAAGTTCAAGCACCTGACAGCACTGGATAACTCCAAGGACATGCTGGATAAATCCAGGGCGGCAATAAGCGCCGCCGGCTACAAGCATGTTCAATTCATCCTCGGCGATACCGTTGTGGCTCGCGGGGAAAACCTGAAAGTAGATCTCATCATTTTTGACATGGTGCTGCACCACATCGCCTCAACCGCCGGGACTTTTCTCGACGCCGCTGCCCTGCTGAGGCCTGATGGGTTTCTGCTGATAGTCGATCTGTCTACCCATGCTCAGGACTGGGTAAGGGAATCCTGCGGCGACCTGTGGCTCGGCTTCGATGATGACGATCTCGATAACTGGGCGATGGAGGCTGGTCTCGAAACCGGTCAGAGCTCCTATCTGGGACTGCGCAACGGTTTTCAAATTCAGATGCGCGTTTTTAAAAAAACCAAATTCGAAAGTAAAAAAACGTTTTCTGACGCCTGATTACCTTTCGGAAAAAAAGGAAAGATTAATGACCGAAACAAGTTTATTTACATCTGAATCTGTATCCGAGGGCCACCCGGACAAGATGGCCGATCAGATCTCGGACGCGATTCTGGATGCGCTGCTGGTACAAGACAAAGCCTCACGCGTTGCCTGCGAGACCATGATAAAAACCGGGATGGTGGTGGTGGCGGGGGAAATAACAACCGAGGCCTATGTCGATGTAGAGGGCATTGTCCGGGAAGTAGTCAACGATATCGGCTACAACCACTCCGAAAGCGGCTTCGACAGCAATACCTGTGCCGTCCTCAATGCCATCGGTAAACAGTCTGCCGATATCGCCATGGGTGTGGATCAAACCGAGGACCATGAGCAGGGTGCCGGCGACCAGGGCATGATGTTCGGCTACGCCACCAACGAGACCGACGTGCTGATGCC
>JADFIJ010000089.1 GCA_022566775.1 Pseudomonadota bacterium
GGAGCAATCCAGCCCGTGAACCCAGTTAAATTGTCCATCCCGTCGACCCGATTCACCCAACCAGCCGAGTATGGTGCCATCGGTACTGATCTTGTAGATGCGACCAGGCTCGTTGTCTGCCACGAACAAATACTGCGGTGTGGTATTGGTAATGCACATGGCCCAGGGCTGCGTCTCTCTGATGGGTCGATCGGGATTCTTGGCGGTAAAGGGCGGTTGGTAATCGGGTGGATAGGGAACGTCCAGTACGATCATGCGCTGGTAATTTCCGTCGGTATCGAACACCTGTATTCTTCTGTTATCACGGTCCGCTACATAAATATTATCGTTGCGGTCTATTTGCAACGCGTGGGGAAGATTGAATTGACCGATATCGCTACCGAATGAACCCCAGTCCATAAGAAAATTTCCGTCAGGATCGAATTTGGTCATGCGGGAATTGACATAACCATCGCTGACGTAGATGTTGCCGTCACTGTCCCATGCCACATCGGTGGGCCCTCCAAAATAACCGCCGAAGGCTCGAGCCTCAGCCTGGGACGCCAGTTCCACATCACCGTGATAGCCTTCCTCGCGCCGACCGATATTCATCAGCACATAACCCTGGGGGTCAAACTGCATGACCGAATTGGCACCCTTGTCGACGACCCAGAGATTGTCGTAGCGATCGAACCGCACCTGGTGCGAATACGCGATGCCATAGACTCCCTTACCGATTTCCCGCAGAAAACGTCCTGCTTTATCGAATTCGAGGAGCTGTGTCGTAGAATTGGACCAAATGGGCCCAAGATTCGCGCTTCCCGGATGATTAAGCACAACGATATTCCCTTGGGAATTAACAGCCACGCCCAGAATTTCACCGAGGTTCATATCCGGTGAGTATTTGAGAAAGTTGGGAACGGTTTCGAATGGTATCTCCGGCACCGATTGCTGCGCCCAAACCGGGGTGGAGATACAAACTATAAAAATTAATCTAATAACAAACATTGAGCTTACCTCTGCATTGGCAATGTGAAACAAACCAGGTTTGCGGCTTCCAGCTTTTACCTGGAAGTTTTAGTGCGTACTTCATTAATAAAGGGATGACTGCTATCGGCGCGCTGCCAGATGACCGTAGTTGTGGGCATTCAGATCCTGCAGCGAGAAATCGTTTGCCTCCACCCAGGCCATGGATGAGTCAAATGCTCGCATATTAGAGTCGGCCACGGCTTCCCACATGCCGTGCTGCAGGTAGTAATGGGATGGGATGTGCAATGCCTCGACGGCATCCGTATCTATCAGTGCCAGAAAGGGTTTCCCGTACTTGGGCATAGCCAACTCCGAACGCTTGATATTACTATTTGTCAGTGCCACATAATAGATCAATTCCAGTGCTAGCGTCTTGTTTTCCAATGGAAACATCGGTCAAAATGGCTTGCCGATACCAATTAAACGGGGACACACCGTGAGAGTAAAAATCAGCCAAATAGCCCAGCGCCTGCACCGCTTCCTGTAATATTAATTGCAAGCAGAACGCCTGATGCGGGTGTAGAATTCCTTATCGACGACAAACCACAAAAACAAGAGCTTCCTGTTTATAAGCAAAGGGGTCAATAATGAATCACTCAAAATCACTATTGTTAGCGCTATCACTCGCCTGCTCAGGCTACCTGTTGCTCGCGAGCACAGTCCCAATTGCGGTGGCTGAGGAAGCGGGCCCCTTCATTTCTGAAGCGCTGTATCTGCAGTGGCAGGAGGATCTCTCTAACTGGGGACGCTGGGGACCGGATGACGAGCTCGGCGCACTGAACTTGATCACGCCGCAAAAGAGAAAGGAGGCGGCGGCCCTGGTGCAAGTCGGCATTACCGTTTCACTGGCCAGGAACGCCGACACCGTAGCCAGCGTGGACAATCCCTGCCCGGTACGCTGGGAGATGATCTCTGCCAGTGCCGGCGGTGCCAGCGACAGAATAAGCTACGAATGCATCCATGGCGCCGGCACCACTCACATCGACGGCTTCGCCCATCGCTTCTTCGACGGCAAGATGTGGAACGGCTACCCTGTTGCAGACCTGGTTACTATAGATGGGGGCGCATTAAAAAATGCGGTGCTGACGATGAAAGACGGCATCGTGACCCGCGGCGTGTTATACGATATTCCTAAACTCAAGGGCGTTCCCTACCTGGAGCCTGGCACCCGCATCACCATAGCAGATCTGGAGGCCTGGGAAGAAAAGACCGGCGTGAAAGCAGGTGCGGGCGATGCCATGCTCCTGCGCTGGGGCAGATGGGCGCGACGAGATGCGGTCGGTGCGTTCGATACCTGGGCCGAAGCCGCCGGCTTCGACAATGAGGTGATTCCGTGGCTAAAGCAGAGAGACATCGCCATCCTGGGCTGGGAGACCCCCGGTTATACGCCACGCCCCGAAGGCGATCTGCCCACGCTTGCTTTGCACGACTTTGCCTTGACCATGCTGGGCATTCATCTGCTCGACCGTGCCGATCTGGAAGCGCTGAGTGAAATGGCCGAGACACTGGGAAAATGGGAATTCATGTTAATGATTGCGCCGCTGCCGATTCCCAACGGCACCGGCTCACCGGTAAATCCCATTGCCATGTTTTGAACAAATCGAGATAGGAATTAAAAAGACCTTGCCTTAGCCCGCCATTGAGCCAAGCGCTTTTTTAGAGTTTTTTGCCTCAGAACCGTTTATGCTTTCTTCGCCTAAGCGGGAGAGAAACAATGAACTTTTGGAAAATCAATGCGACCAGTTTGCGGATCGTGGTGTCTTCAAGCCTCATCGCCCTTGTCTGCAGTCAGCTTTGGGCCGCCGAGAGCACGGAAGAGGTTCCCGAAGAACTGGCCATGGGCGGAGCCAAGTCGGTGACGAGCTTCTTTATTACCAGCCGCGGGCTGGGCAGCGGTGGCAATCTTGGTGGCCTCGACGGCGCCGATGCGCACTGCCAGGCGCTGGCAGCGGCCGAATATGCGGGAGATCACACCTGGCGCGCCTATCTCAGCACCGCGGCGACCGGCAATCAAGACGCTATAAATGCCCGCGACCGTATCGGCGATGGTCCCTGGTATAACGCCGAAGGTTTACTCATCGCGGCAAACATCGAGCAGCTTCATGGGTCTGGCAACCGCATCAGCAAGGAAAAGGCGGCGACGGAGTCACTCAATCCGGTCAACGGCGTCGGCGATACCCCCAACAGGCATGACATTCTGACCGGTTCCCAGGCCGACGGCACCGCATTCGGGGAGGACGATGGGCGCAGCTGTGACAACTGGACTTCAGGCGCTGAAGGTCGCGCCCAGGTGGGCCACCATGACCGGATGGGGCGTGGAGAAACCGGCAGTTCATGGAATTCTGCGCACCCCTCGAGCGGTTGCAGCCAACAGGATCTCGAGAGCACGGGTGGCGCCGGGCTGTTTTACTGCTTCGCCATCGATTGACGATTGAAAAGAATTAACAGATGAAAGACACGTTACTTAGCGAGCTTGGCGCGGCACTGGTCGATGGCAGCCTCACGGACAAGTCACTGCTGGCCTGGACCGACCGTCCGCACACCATGCAAATTTTGCCCGATGCCAATGTGTTGAAGATCGGTGGTCAGAGTTTCATCGATCGTGGTCGCAAGGCAGTATTCCCCCTCATCGAAGAAATTAAAACGAATTTACCCCATCACAAGATGATAATTGGTACCGGTGCAGGCACCAGGGCGCGCCACGCATACAGTGTCGGTATTGAGCTGGGTATGCCCACCGGCGTATTAAGTGTACTTGGCACCTTTGTCAGTATGCAAAATGCCAGAATGCTTCATTACCTGCTGGCCGATCAGGGCATCCCCTTTATCGAGCCGATTCAATTTCCCCAACTACCCTTGTATCTGGCAGAGCGACAGGCAGTGATATTCTTTGGCATGCCGCCTTATACATTCTGGCAACCTAACCCGAAAGTGGGCCGCATACCACCCAATCGCACCGATACCGGCACTTATCTGGTTAGTGAAACTTTCGGCACCCGGTCGATGATCTATATCAAGGATGAAAATGGCCTGTACACCGCCGATCCAAAGAAGGACCGGAATGCAAAATTCATCCCCAGGATTACGGTGCAAGAACTGAAGGCTATGGATTTACAAGACTTAGTTATCGAACACAGCGTACTGGATATGATGGAGAACGCGAAGAACACCCGATCAATACGCATCATCAACGGCTTGGTAGCAGGTAATTTGACCAAGGCTCTAAATGATGAAGACGTGGGAACGATCATCACCGCGGATTGAACTCAGACGATTATCGTTGCTGAGACCTGGAACAAGCAATTATGGCGAAGTATTTTGACTATCAACATCATATGAATTCTCTGCTGGCGAGAGAGAGTCTGCTCGATAAAGATGTCATGGCCGCTACGGCCACCCCGGTCGTGCGCATGTTGCCCGATGTCCATGTGGTGAAAATTGGCAGTCGGTCGATTCTGGAAGCCGGGCGCGATATCGTTTTACCGGTAGTTGAAATGCTCGGAAAAATACTGAAGAAAGAGAAACTCATCCTCGGTGTCGGTGGCGGCGCTCGTTCTCGCCATGTATTCGCCGTGGGCCTGGATCTGGAACTGCCTACCGGTGTGTTGGCCCAGCTTTCCATGGCAGATGCCCTGGGCAATGCCCATATTCTCGGCACCCTGCTGGCACCTCACGGTGTCGTCGCCATTCCACCGGAGATATTTGGACACCTGCTGCCCCTGTTTATCCATTCTGCCCCTGGCGTCATCTTTAATGGCGTACCCCCCTACTCACTGTGGGAACATCCCCCGGCGCTGGGAAAAATCCCGCCTCATAGAACCGACACCGGTTGTCTGATACTGGCGGAATGCTTTGGTTGCAAGTCAACCATCTTAGTCAAAGACGTGCGGGGACTGTACACGGAAGATCCGAAACTGAATCCGGCGGCGCAGTTTATCGATCGCATCAGTGTGGCCGAGCTCAAGCAGGAAAATCTACCTACCCTGCCCTTCGATGAGGTCTTGCTCGAGGTACTCGAAACCGCCCAACTGGTCCATGAATTTCAGCTGGTCGACGGCCGCGATCCAGAGAATATTGCCCGGGCAGTCAATGGCGAGCATGTCGGCACTATCGTATATGCCGGGCAATAGGATAGGGGTTTATTCTACAATCAGGAATTGCCCCATCATGCCACGGTCTTCATGTTCCAATATGTGACAGTGGTACATATACGGATTTTTATCGTCGATGAAGTCGGTAAAACGCATGATGATGCGCACCAGTTCACCCGACCCAACCCTGACCGTATCTTTCCAGCCCATTTCGTTTGCCGGTGGCTGTCGACCATTACGATCGAGTATTTGAAACTGTCCGTTGTGTACATGAAAGGGGTGCATCATAGGAGAGTTGTTAGTCAGCTCCCATATTTCAGTGGTATTGAATTGAATCCTCTCGTTGATGTAATTCATATCCATGCGCCGACCATTGATAGAAAAATTGCCGCCACCGTGGCCACCGCCGTTGCCATTACGACTACCGGTGCCGGGACCACGGTCGTCGCCGCTGCGCATACCTGCACCCATGGATAGCCGGAATGTTCGGGTGTTGGTGGCGGCCGCCTCCGGCAATCGATAGATTGCGCTAAGTTGATCGGGTACCGGCGCACTATCTTGCAGTCGTGCCCGTCCACGAATGCTGAGGATGTCGAAACTCTGTGTATTCAGCGAGCGCATCATGACGCTCATGGCACCGGGAAATTCAGGAAAGTTGGACACCTTGCCGAGACTGATCAACCGCACATCCTGGCCATCGCTAAAATCCACCACGATCTCTGCCCGCTCTGCCGGGGACAACTCCAGCTGGTTCATGGTCACGGCGCTTTCCAGGCAGCCGCCATCACTGGCGATCTGTTGAAATTCGCGGCCATCGCTAAAGGCAAAAACGAAGGTACGGGCATTCGCCGCATTAAGCAGGCGAAATCGAACCCGCTTCGTAGTCGGCACAAAATAGGGCTGCCTGGTGCCATTGACCAATATAACGTCGCCACGCATCCCCACCACCGTATCTTCATAGGTAGACATGTATTGAAATGAACCGTCGTCGTTGAAGCGGCGGTCCTGAATAAGCAGCGGTATGTCATCGATGCCGTAGGTAGACGGTAGCTCGATCTGTTGCTCATCATCTTCGACGATGATCATGCCCGCCAGGCCCTTGTATACCTGCTCACCGGCGGTGTGCAACATGTGTGAGTGATACCAGAAGGTCCCGGCAAACTGCACCACGGTAAATTGCGGGTTCCAGCTGTCCCCGATTGCGATCACTTCATGCGGCCCACCGTCGGCACTGGTGGGCAAATGAAATCCATGCCAGTGCAAGGTAGTGGGCTCACCCAGGCCGTTCTGGATATGCAGAGAGACTGCCTCGTTACGACGAAATCGCAGGGTGGGCCCGAGATAATCTCCATTGATGCCAAAGGTGGCCGTGGTGGTGTCGGCAAAAAAATTACTGCTTCCCCGTTGCAGCCGCAGCTGGAATTGCCGAACGTTGCCACTGAGCTCACCTTCAGCCAGCTGAGGAATCTTGAGGAGATTACCCTGGTCTGATACCGCTTGCGCAGTAGCGAGTGGAGGCATAAGCAGCCCGGTGCTGGCTCCCAGCGAGCTGATGCCGAGAGCTTTCAGTGCCTTGCGTCGTGTAATCATTCCCTGCGTACCGGTTTCCAAAGGTGAGAAAGGCTATTATGCAGAAAAACCAAATTGCCGTCGATGAGCGCGTAGGAGTCGGAATCCAATAGCCGTAACTGCAGCAGGCGCAATCTTCGTCAGCCAACTGCAAAAAACCCATTCGATGCATGCCTGTTGCCCTCGTCATAGAAGTTTGCAGACTTAGCGTCTACACTCCACAATAGAATAAAAATAAGTCCACCCCGTTCATGGGCGGTTTAATCGATGATAAACGGCAACGACAGTGCGTTAGCGACTCGGCTGCGGCGAGAGCTGCAGGGTGATGTGTACTTCGATGATTTCAGTCGCGGACGCTACAGCACCGACGCCTCTATCTATCAGATACAGCCCATCGGCATTACCGTGCCGAGAAACGAAGAGGATGTGCAGACCGCGCTACAGATAGCGGTTGACGAGGGCATTGCTGTATTACCCCGCGGTGCCGGCACTTCACAGACCGGTCAGGCCATCGGTGAGGCCCTGATCATAGACACCACCCGATACCTCAACCAGGTGCTGGAATTCGACGCCGAAAACCGCACTGTGTGTGTACAACCGGGCATGGTACTGGATCAACTCAATAGTTATCTAAAACCCCACGGCTTATTTTTCCCGGTGGATGTATCCACAGCCAATCGCGCTACTCTCGGTGGTATGGCCGGCAATAACAGTTGCGGGTCCCGCTCTATCCGCTATGGCAACATGGTACACAACGTGCGCGCCATCGATGCCCTGATGGCGGATGGCAGCAGGATCGAGTTCAACTCCCTGTCCTCGAGACAACTCGATGGGGAAAACCTCAGCCATGCAGAGTTATTCAATAAATTGCTTGACCTCGGAGAAAGAGAGGCTGCGGAGATAGCGCAACGCTTTCCTAAGCTGTTAAGGAGAGTCGGTGGCTACAACATCAACATACTCACCGAAGATAAACCTAACATGTCTCACTTGCTGGTAGGTTCAGAAGGCACCCTCGCCTTTTTCCAGCGCATACACCTGAATCTGCAAGTCATACCAGAGCATAGGGTGTTGGGCGTGTGTCACTTTCCCAGTTTTTACAAGGCGATGGATGCCACCCAGCACATCGTCGAACTCGATCCTTCTGCGGTAGAGCTGGTGGATCGCACCATGATTAACCTGGCCCGGGATATTCCCATGTATACGGCCATAGTCGATCGCTTCGTGCAGGGCGAGCCCGAGGCCTTGCTGCTGGTTGAATTTTCCGGTGAGGACCAGGCCCAGCAACTACAGGGCCTGAAGCTGTTAGTTGAACTCATGGCCGAACTGGGCTTTCCCGACGCGGTGGTGGAGGCGACCGAAACGGAATTTCAGCAGTCGATCTGGGAGGTACGAAAATCCGGTCTCAATATCATGATGTCGATGAAAGGCGATGGCAAGCCCGTCTCCTTCATCGAAGATTGTGCTGTCGATCTTAAGGATCTTGCCGAATATACGAGGCGGCTGACTGACATCTTTCACAAACACGGGACAACTGGCACCTTTTATGCCCACGCCTCTGTTGGCTGCCTGCATGTTCGCCCCATTCTCAATATGAAGGAAGCATCCGGCGCCACCAAGATGCGCGCCATCGTCGAAGAAACCCTCGAGATGGTACGGGAATACAAGGGTTCTCACTCCGGCGAGCACGGCGATGGTCTCGCCAGATCGGAATTTCATGAAGCCATGTTTGGACGCCGCATGGTGGCATCGTTCGAAGAAATAAAGGACAGCTTCGACCCTGCCGGCACCTTCAATCCGGGCAAGATTGTGCGGGCTTCGAAGATGGACGATCGCAATCTGTTTCGCTTCGCACCGGGTTATGCCGCGCAGCCCATAGCGACAACCATGGACTGGTCGGCCTGGGGTGGTTTCAACCGGGCCATAGAAATGTGTAACAACAACGGCGCCTGCCGCAAGGCCGATGTTGCCGTCATGTGCCCTTCATATCGCGTCACCGGTGAAGAGCAGCACCTGACCCGGGGCCGTGCCAACAGCTTGAGACTTGCGATTAGCGGGCAACTTGGCGCCGATGCGCTGGTGTCAGATGCCATGTACGAGACCATGGAGTTGTGCATCAGTTGCAAGGGCTGTAAACGGGAATGTCCTACCGGCGTGGACATGGCGAAGATGAAGATCGAGTTTCTGCACCAGTACTATGGAAAACACCGAATGCCAATCAAGGATACCCTGGTGGCCTTCCTGCCCCGCTACGCGCATTGGGCGGGAAATTTTTCTATCCTGCTGAACCTGCGGGATCAAATTCCCGGACTGGCTAAAATCTCAGAATGGTTATTGGGCTTCAGTAGCCGACGCCCGCTGCCACGGTGGCGACGTGATCGATTCCACGCCGAAAAAGAAATTGCCCGGCTGGCGCCGGTTAAGCAAGACGCCAGGGAAGTCGTGCTATTGGTGGATACCTTCAATACCTGCTTCGAGCCGGAGAATGCCCGGGCAGCTCTGGCGGTGCTGCATGCCGCCGGTTACAAGGTTTTAACTCCCAGGCCCACCGATGGCGGTCGACCCCTGTGTTGTGGTCGCACCTTTCTCAGCGGCGGGCTGGTGGACGAGGCCCGCGCCGAGGCGGAACGCATGATCGACACTCTCATGCCCTTCGTCGAACGTGGCCTGCCAATCATCGGACTGGAGCCCTCGTGCCTGCTAACCTTGCGTGATGAATTCCCTTCCATGTTGCCGGGAACCGATACTGCCGACCTCGCCGAAAATGCTTTCCTGCTGGAAGAATTCCTCGCCGCCGAAAATGAAAAAGGCCAATTATATCTAAAGCTTAAGCCCCTGCCCATGAAGCAAGCACTGTTACACGGCCATTGCCACCAGAAAGCCTTCGACGTCATGTCCTCGGTGCAACAGGTGTTGGCGCTGATACCCGATCTCGAGCTTGAAACTATTGAATCTGGTTGCTGCGGTATGGCCGGCGCGTTTGGTTACGATGCCAAACACTACGAGATATCCATGAAGATGGGAGAGTTAAATCTCCTGCCGGCGGTGAGGGCGGCGGATGAAGATTGTCTCATAATAGCCGACGGCACCAGTTGCAGGAATCAAATACGCGACGGCACCGGCCGAGAAGCCATGCACGTAGCACGGGTGTTAGAAATGGCGCTTTCTGGATAAATAGGGGATAAATGGGGTCAGAGTAAAAATACAGTGGTTTCGATCAATTTAGTTTGATTTGTCAAAGATCATTGCAAAACTACTGTATTTTTACTCTGACCCCATTTATCCGTCAAAGATCGTAGCAAAACTACTGTATTTTTACTCTGACCCCATTTATCCTCCTGCCATGTCCCGCCACCGATTAATACGAGGTGCATCGTGAATACAAACTCCCTCTCCCGCCGTCATTTCCTGCAAGCCAGTGGCACCGCTGCCATTTGGGTTCCATCGTCGGTCCTGGGTTACACTTCGGCAGAGATGCAGGCGTTCTACGCCAGTGGTGAGATGTCTGTCAACGTCTCCAAGTGGGAACTGGACACGCCGGCGCTGTGCGTCGATCTGGATCTGTTGGAGGCCAACCTGGACAAAATGGCCCAGACCATGTCCAGCAATGGCATTGCCTGCCGGCCCCACGCGAAGACGCACAAAACTCCAATCATTGCGCAGATGCAACTGGATCGAGGCTCGGTTGGCATATGTACCGCCAAGGTAAGCGAGGCGGAAGCCATGTTCCAAAATGGCATCGATCGAATACTCAATACCACCGGCAATGTAACGCCGACAAAGATCAACCGCGCCATGAACCTGCGGGCGCTGTGCCCGGGTTTTATTCAGGCCACGGATGCGCCCGAGAACGCACGTCTGTTATCCGCCGCTGCCGTGGCCAAGGGACTCGTTGCCGAAGTGGTGGTGGATGTAGATCCTGGGATTCGGCGTACCGGAATTCCCTTCGGTCAGCCTGCCCTGCAACTGGCACAACTGGTCGATCAACTGCCGGGTTTACGACTAATGGGCATGCTGTGCTATGACGCGGCGGCACAGCATGTGGTGGGCTTCGAGACCCGCAAGGCGCAGACACTCGAGCGGATGACTGCTGCCACCGACACCTTCGAGTTGATGCAGGCCTCGGGCTTAAATACAGAAATATTCAGTGGCGGCGGCACCGGCACTTACAACATAGACCACGGCACCAGGGGCATGACCGATGTACAGGTGGGCAGTTATGTGTTCATGGACGCCCAGTATATTGGTATCGGCGGCGAGACAGACCACGAGGTTTATTCCGACTTTCACACCTCACTGACAATCATGGCCACCGTACTCAACGCCCAACACGCCGGCCGTGCCACCTCCGATGCCGGGGCCAAAGCCTGCACCATCAATCAGCCCTGGCCAATAATCAAGGGCGAGAGCGGCATGCACTATCGCTCCGGATCCGACGAATTCGGCACCATCATCTATGAGGATGATCCGTCCCGCAATTACAAGGTGGGCGACAAACTGGAACTCATCGTTTCTCACTGCGATCCCGTGGTGAATCTCTACGATCAGATGTACGCGATTCGTAATGACCGGGTGGAAGCGATATGGCCTATATCTGCCCGCGGCATGTCGGCCTAGCAGGCATGACCAGAATCGAGATGTAACTCCACTTCGGTTAACTGGCGAGAGCCGCAAGTGATGCAGTGAATTTCACGGGGGAATAATATGAATTTGAAAACAATTTGTCTGGTTTTATGCCTGAGTTTTGGACTGAGCTCATGTGACTCGCCCTCTGTTAGCGTTGAAAATCCAGAGCAGGTTCGTGGTATTTCAGAAACCGGAGGGTCCGCAGCCGGCGACTTGGGGCCTCCCGTGGGAGAACCTATCATTGCCATAATTACATCGGCTCCCAATGTACCGCCACCGATCGACCGCGACTGGCCAGCGAAAGTGATTGTTAACCTCGAGATGCGCGAAGTGGTGATGCCGATCTCGGAGGGTGTGGATTATATGTTCTGGACCTTCGGTGGCACCGTACCTGGCAGTTTCATTCGAGTTCGGCAGGGTGACACGATCGAATTCAATCTCGCTAATCACCCGTCCAGTAAGATGCCTCACAACATCGATTTACACGCGGTCACGGGGCCAGGCGGTGGCGCCAGTAGCAGTTTCACTGCGCCCGGATTCGAATCTCAATTTATCTTCAAGGCACTAAATCAGGGGCTGTTTGTATACCATTGTGCAACCGCTCCAGTCGGCATGCATGTGGCAAATGGGATGTATGGATTGATTTTGGTGGAACCCCCGGAAGGATTGCCCCCAGTAGATCGAGAATATTACGTAATGCAGGGAGAATTTTACACCGTAGGCAGATACCGGGAGAAGGGCTTCCAGGAATTCGATATGCAGAAGGCCATTGAAGAAAATGCAACCTACGTACTGCTCAACGGCTCAGAAGGCGCCCTGCTGGGAGATAAAGCATTACGTGCCAACACCGGTGAAACCATTCGGCTGTTCGTTGGTAATGGCGGGCCGAATTTGATCAGCAGCTTCCACGTTATCGGGGAAATCTTCGACAAGGTCTATACCGAAGGAGGCAGCCATTACCAGGAAAACGTCCAGACTACCTTAATACCTGCAGGTGGTGCCGCAATCGTAGAATTTCGAACTGAAGTTCCAGGGACCCTGCTGATGGTGGACCACTCAATCTTCCGAGCATTCAATAAGGGAGCCCTGGGCATGATCAAGGTCGATGGTCCAGAAAATCTGGCGATCTACACCGGCAGAGAAGTGGACTCTGTCTACCTCGGAGACAAGGTAAACGATCTCAGTATCGTAGCCGAGATCACCAACTCTCTCTTCACCACCGGTGAAGCCACTATAGAGCAGCAGATCGCGGCGGGTGAGGCCTTATTTGCAGGTACTTGTTCAGTTTGCCATCAGCTCGATGGTAGCGGTCTGGTAGCAGTGTTCCCGCCGCTTGCCGGCTCTGATTATTTCCTGGCAGATAGTACGCGCGCGATCGACATCATCCTGAACGGTTTGTCAGGACCCATTACCGTCAATGGTCAGCTCTATGATTCAATCATGCCGCCGATGAGTCAACTCAACGACGATGAAATTGCAAATATCCTCACTTACGCGCTCAATAGCTGGGGCAACGATGATGGTCGCGTGTCGCCGGAACAAGTCGCTGATGTGCGTGCAAGCACAGAAAGGCCACCTGGTGCGGCTCAGTAGAAGTGGGGACACTAAAGGGCTGCTACTCTCATCAATTTGTCAGGATGTCTGGTCGGCTGTCGGCTCAGTACAGCAGCTAAAATATGATCAGCAGCGTAGCCGGACGCAATTCGCATTGACCGGGTGGAAGCCATTGGCCTCTATCTGCTCGTGGCATGTCGGCCTAGCAGGCTGTTACGAGTTTAAGGTTGCAGAATTTTTGATGGGCGGCATGACCAGGATCGGAACCACCACCACAATAAAAACCAGAAATGCCAGCAACCACAATAACGCTGACAACCACAGCAACCACTCGAAGGCCAGCAATGCAGAGCCGACTCTGGTCACGGCTGCCCCTGTAATCAAAATAAAGGCCGCATTGGTCTGAGCATCGCTGGTCAGAGCACGACCTGAGTGGCCTTTACCGGCGCTTATGGCAACGGCCATGATCATGGTGGTG
>JADFIJ010000090.1 GCA_022566775.1 Pseudomonadota bacterium
CTCCTGGTTCGACAATTACCTCGGCGTGGTGTCACTGGTACGGGTCATGGCCGGCACCCTGAAGAAGGGCGATAAGATCATCGCCAAATCCATTGGTAAGACACAGATTGCCGATAGCATCGGTGTATTTACGCCCAAGCGCCATGAGACCGGCGTCCTCGCTGCCGGTGAAGTCGGCTTTGTCGTTGCCGGCATCAAGGACATTCATGGCGCCCCCGTCGGCGACACCATCACCCTGGCGAGCACGGCTGAGGTAGATGCGCTGGCCGGTTTTCAGCAGATCCAGCCTCAGGTATACGCGGGACTGTTTCCTGTCTCTTCCGATGACTTCGAAAGCTTTCGAGATGCCCTCGCCAAGTTGACATTGAACGACGCGTCTTTGCACTACGAGCCGGAAAATTCAGATGCCCTGGGCTTCGGCTTTCGCTGCGGTTTCCTGGGCATGTTGCACATGGAAATTATCCAGGAGCGACTGGAGCGAGAATATGATCTGTCGCTGATTACAACGGCTCCCACCGTGGTCTACGAAGTAAAATTAAACAATGGCGACATCGTCAAGGTGGATAGCCCGTCGCGCTTACCCGCCATTACTTCGATCGAGGAAATGCGCGAGCCTATCGTGTTGGCCAGTATCCTGGTGCCACAGGAGCACCTTGGTTCGGTAATCACCTTGTGCGTGCGAAGACGAGGCGTGCAAAAAGACATGCAATTCATCGGTAAACAGGTATCCCTGCAATACGAGTTACCCATGAACGAGGTGGTGCTGGATTTCTTTGACCGTTTGAAATCGGTGAGTCGTGGCTATGCGTCCCTGGATTACCATTTCATCCGCTTCGACAAATCCAGCCTCGTGCGTTTAGATATTCTTATCAACGGCGATAAAGTAGATGCGCTTGCACTAATCGTACACCGGGACCACGCCCAATCCAAAGGCCGGGCTCTGGTGGAAAAAATGAAGGAACTGATTCCACGGCAGCTTTATGATGTGGCAATACAGGCCGCAATTGGCGGGCAAATTATTTCCCGCCAGACCGTCAAGGCATTGCGCAAAAATGTAACCGCGAAGTGCTATGGTGGCGACATCACACGCAAGAAAAAATTATTGGAAAAACAGAAGGCCGGCAAGAAACGGATGAAGAGAGTGGGTAATGTGGAAGTGCCTCAGGAAGCATTTTTGGCGGTCCTCAAGGTCGACAGTTAGAAATGGCTGATCGGGAGCCTATGAAATATGGATAAGGAATAGAAACAGCAATGGATATAGATTTTTCCGTCGTATTGGTTTCCCTGGTCGGCATCTGCGGAATTTTGTGGCTTCTCGACAGTCTGCTGATCAAAAAAACGCGACTGGCAGCGATCGAGAAATATATGTCGGGCCAGGGTAAACACAAGAGCGATGATGAAATCGCCGATGCAGTTGCTGACCTGGCACGGGAACCCTTGCTCATCGAGTATGCGAAGTCATTTTTCCCGGTGTTGCTTATCGTGCTGGTATTGCGTTCGTTTCTGATGGAACCATTTCAGATTCCTACCGGGTCGATGATTCCTACGCTGGAGGTGGGTGATTTTATCCTGGTGAATAAATACGCCTACGGTATACGCCTGCCGGTTATTGGCACCAAGATCATAGATGTGGCTACTCCGGACCGTGGTGAGGTGATGGTTTTCATTCCTCCCCATGAGGACAAGTACTACATTAAACGCGTGATAGGCCTGCCCGGCGATACCGTGCGCTATGAAGGCAGGGATCTGTACATTAATGGCGAACTGATCAGCAAGGAACTGCAGGGAAACATACAGGTCGATACCAACGTTGGAGCGTTGCCGGGGACACTATATACTGAAACGATTAACGGTATTGAGCATGCCACTCAGCACATCGACGGGGTCGGACAACGGCGTTCACGTACCAGCTGGGTGATACCGAACGGGCACTACTTCATGATGGGGGACAATCGGGACAATAGTAGCGACAGTCGAGTCTGGGGAGCCGTTCCCGAAAAAGATATCGTCGGTAAGGCCGTAGCGGTGTGGATGCACAAGGAGCCCGGCCTGAATTTACCAACGTTTTCCAGGAATCAGTTGATCAATTAGGGAATTTTGGGTCTTGTGATGCAACTAACGGTACCGTCTCTGCTCCTGGTATAGATTATATCTAGAATTTTTACCTTTTAAGCCTGTGCTTAAATCAGAAACTTTCCATGGGAAAAGCCATGAATAAATTGAACATCAACAATCTAAAGAAGCAACAAGGTGTCTCTAAACTGGGACTTCTGGTGATGTTTTTCTTAGTCGCAGTATTTCTGACTGCTGGCCTGAAAGTCGTTCCCCTTTATATCGATCACAATCTGATAGTGGGGGTCTGTGATGAATTGATCGAAACTGGCGAGGCCGACAACATGACCATTTCGGACATAAGGATTCGGGTGTCGAATACACTAAGAATTAATAATGTCACCGGCTTCGATCTACGCAGCATCACGCTGCGCCGGGAAAATAGCCAGGCCATCATTACGGTCGCCTATGAGCGTCGCGTGGAGTTGTTTGCGAATTTGGATGTAATCGCCAAGTTCGACAGCGTACTGCAGTAAATGGCGATTGCGCTGGATAAACTACAGAAACACCTGAATTACCAGTTTTCTGATCAGGAATTGGTCCGCAGAGCCCTAACTCACCGAAGTGCAGATAAAGTAAATAATGAACGCCTGGAATTTCTGGGTGATTCCCTGTTGGGTTTTATTGTCGCCGAAATCCTGTTCGAAATTTATCCCGATG
The DNA here is from genome assembly GCA_022566775.1 of Pseudomonadota bacterium. GTDB lineage: Bacteria > Pseudomonadota > Gammaproteobacteria > Pseudomonadales > Pseudohongiellaceae > UBA9145. The sequence continues at coordinate 2,773 of JADFIJ010000090.1, forward strand.
CCAGGGAAGGTGAGTTGAGTCGCATGCGGGCGGGCCTGGTGAACAAGGAATCCCTGGCCGAGTTTGCCAGAGAACTGGAGTTAGGAGATTGTCTGCGACTAGGCTTGGGGGAGTTAAACACCGGTGGCAAGTACAGAGAGTCTATTCTGGCCGACACTGTCGAGGCGATCATCGCGGCGATATATCTCGACGGTGGTATCGAGGCTTGCAGGCAATTCGTTCGCCGCTGGAGCGAAGCCAGACTCTCTTCCCAATTTCCCGCTGCCCAGCAAAAAGACAACAAGACCCGCCTGCAGGAACTCATGCAGTCGCAGGGTCTGCCGTTGCCACAATACCAGGTGGTGAAGATCAGCGGCGAAGCCCATCAACAGTTATTTCAGGTGAGCTGTCAGGTGGAGCCCCTGGTAGATAGTCAGCTTGGTAACGGGCGCAGCAAGCGCTTCGCCGAACAGGAAGCCGCGCAGAAGGTTCTCGAGGAACTGGGTGAACATCGATGAAAGGCGCCGCCGAAAAAATGTCGTCCGAGCAGCACTGTGGATATGTCGCCATCGTAGGTCGGCCCAACGTCGGCAAGTCAACCCTGTTGAATCACCTGCTTCGACAAAAAATCAGCATCACTTCCCGCAAGCCTCAGACCACAAGACATCGCATCCTCGGTATTAGCAGCGACGCCGACACTCAGATAATTTATGTCGATACCCCTGGTTTGCATTCGAAATTCGTTAAGGCCCTGAATCGCGTCATGAACGAAACCGTGCACAGGGTCGTCAACGACGTCGATGTGATCTTATTCGTGGTGGAGCGGCTGACCTGGAACGATACCGACCAGTTGGTGCTGGATTTGCTGAGCAAGACCTCGGTTCCGGTGCTGCTGCTGATCAACAAGATCGACCTGGTAAAAGACAAGGATAAATTATTGCCACATATAACCGAACTGGCGAGCAAGCGGGAATTCGCCGAGATTGTGCCGGTGTCGGCCCTGGGCGGCCACAATCTCGATTCGCTTGAGCGACTGCTGAAGAAAATGCTGCCTGCAGGTCCCTTTCTCTTTCCCGAGGACCAGGTGACGGACCGTAGTTCCAGGTTTCTCGCAGCCGAGTTAATTCGCGAGAAGGTGACGCGACAGCTGGGCGATGAAATTCCCTACGAAGTCACGGTAGAAATCGAAAAGTACCAACAGCGCGGATCCATATTGCACATTCATGGTTTAATCCTGGTCGATAATAAGGGCCAGAAAAAAATTGTAATAGGCAAGGATGGTGGCCGCCTGAAACGTATCGGTAGCAACGCCAGGGAAGATATGGAGCGGAGTTTTCAGACTAAGGTCATGCTCAATCTGTGGGTCAAGGTCAAGTCCGGTTGGGCCGACGACGAACGTGCCCTGCAGAGCCTGGGGTATATCGAACCGACTCCGGTGAAAGACCGGTAAATAGGCCCTTAAACAGGCCGGTGAGGACCATGGAAACGAGAGTTCAGCTGCAACCCGCCTACCTGCTGCATCGCCGACCCTTTCAGAATACCAGCTTGCTGGTGGATTTTTTTTGCCTCGATTACGGCATGGTGCGTGCCGTCGCCAAGGGAGCCCGTCGGGAAAAATCTAAACACCGCGCCCTGCTGCAGTTATTTCAACCGCTTCTGGTTTCATTCAGCGGCCGTGGCGAAGTCAAGACTGTCACCGGAGTCGAAAGCGGCCTGTCTGCAATCAAGCTAAACGGTGAGCGACTGTTTAGCGGCATGTATGTCAACGAGTTGCTGGCGCGGCTGCTGCATCATTACGTAGAACACACGGCACTGTATCAGCACTACCAGGAATCCCTGATCGCGTTATCCGGAGAGGCAGATGTTCAGACCGTGCTGCGTCGCTTCGAACTGAAGCTGCTGGCGGAACTGGGCTACGGGATTAATCTTAATACCGATTGTCATAGTCATGAACCGATCGATGGCGATGCGTCTTATCGATTCACACCGGACGTGGGCTTCGAGTTGGCTGTGGCCAGCGCCGCTGAAGTTGCAACGACCCCCGGCAGTTCCCATCTGTTCGCCGGCGAACATCTGATTGCGCTGCGGCAATTGGATCTCGGCGATGCGTCAATCGCCAAGTCGGCTAAACGCCTGCTGCGAATAGCGCTGGGGGCTCACCTTGGCGATAAGCCACTCAACAGTCGCAGTTTATTTGTCGGCAAGTCCTGAACTTTAACCGCCGCCGATTTCCGTGTAGAATTTTGCCCTCGCCGCAATTCAGCCCGGCCGAATACAAACTGACTCTTATGCCGTCTTATCACTCCATCGAAAACCAAATCGGAAATACGCCGCTGGTGAAGTTGCAACGCCTGCCCGGCACTACCACCAATACCGTGCTGTGCAAGCTCGAGGGTGACAACCCTGCCGGGTCGGTGAAGGATCGGCCGGCGCTGAGTATGATTCAGCAGGCGGAATTGCGTGGCGACATCAAACCCGGCGATGTGCTGATCGAGGCGACCAGTGGCAACACCGGCATCGCCCTGGCCATGGTGGCTGCGATCAAGGGATACAAACTAATCCTGATCATGCCCGCCAACAGCAGCGACGAGCGCAAGGCATCGATGAGCGCTTACGGTGCCGAGTTAATCCTGGTTACGGAAAAACAGGGCATGGAGGGAGCCAGAGATCTGGCGCAGCAGATGCAAGTCGAAGGCAAGGGCAAGGTACTCGATCAGTTCTCCAATCAAGACAATCCCAATGCCCACTACCTGCATACCGGACCGGAAATCTGGCGAGATACGAAGGGCAGCATTACCCATTTTGTCAGCTCCATGGGCACCACGGGGACGATAATGGGAGTTTCCCGCTATCTGAAGGAGCAGAATCCCGAGATTGAGATCATCGGCTTGCAACCCAAAGACGGATCGCGAATCCCCGGTATCCGGCGTTGGCCCGAGGCTTATCTCCCCGCAATCTTCGATCGTAGCCGGGTGGATACGGTGATAGACGTGGACCAGTCGCAGGCGGAAATCACCGTGCGCGCCCTGGCGCGGGAGGAAGGGATTTTCTGCGGTATTTCTTCCGGCGGTTCGGTGCATGTTGCACTGGAATTGTCACGGCGAGTGGAGAACGCCACTATCGTTACGATTATTTGTGATCGCGGCGATCGCTACCTCTCTACCGGCGTTTTCGATTAAGCCACGCTAGACTGAGCCTCCGGCATCGAGTCACTTGATTGTCTAATCCAGAGTAAACTGAGCAATGAGCAAGCGTAGATTCAGAAGGCGTCGCCTACCCGTTGAGCCGATTGAACTGGAGATTACTTCCCTCAGCCATGAAGGCCGTGGTGTAGCCCACATCGACGGCAAGGTGGCCTTCGTCGACGGGGCGCTGCCCCATGAACTGGTTAGCGCAAGCTTCGTGCGCAGGCGCGGTCAGTTTGATGAGCTCACAGCGCTGGAAATCAAAAATCCGGCGCCCAACAGGGTCACTCCCCGCTGCCAGTTCGCATCGCGCTGTGGCGGTTGCTCCTTACAACACATGGACGCCCAATCCCAGATCGCGCTCAAACAATCGGTACTACTGGAACAGTTGCAACACCTGGCAAAGCTTGCTCCCGAGCGCTTTCAACTATTGCCCAATCTGCAGGCAGAGAGTTTTCACTATCGACGCAAGGCCCGGTTGGCAGTGCGAGTGGTCGAAAAGAAAGGTGGCGCGCTGGTGGGTTTCCGTGAGAAGTACAGCAGTTTCATTACCGACATGAATGACTGCAAGGTGCTGGTGCCGGAGGTAGCGGCTCTGATTCAACCCTTGCGGGATTTTATCTCGCAGTTGCAAGCCCGCTATAGTATTCCCCAGATTGAAGTGGCGGTGGGGGAAACTCGGGTAGCTGCGGTGACGGCTAATCGGGTTGCGCTGGTGTTTAGACATTTGCAGGCCTTGAGCCCATCAGACCTGTCGGCATTTTCCGAATTTGCCCGCCACCATGACCTGCAGTTGTATCTCCAGCCGGGGGGTATCGAATCTGTGCACAAGCTGTACCCGGACGATGGCGAGGACCGATTGCAATATTTCCTGCCCGAGTTTGATTTGACCATGAATTTTCACCCCATGGATTTTACCCAGGTCAACGCAGATATTAACCGACTCATTATTCATCGGGCGCTGAATCTGCTGGAATTGAAAGCCAGTGATGTGGTGCTGGATCTATTTTGTGGGCTCGGTAATTTCACCTTGCCCCTCGCAACGCGCTGCAGTCAGGTCATCGGCGTAGAGGGAAGTGCGGAAATGGTCAAGCGGGGAGAGGAAAATGCACGTCTCAATAAACTTTCCAACACCGCTTTTTATGCAGCAAATCTTTGCGAGTCTCTGAGCGATAAGAAATGGGCTGCTGAACGATTTAGCAAAATACTTCTGGACCCGCCTCGATCCGGCGCCATCGAGATCATGGAGCAAATCGCGCAGTTCCGGGCCAGGAAAATCGTCTATATTTCCTGTAATCCAGCGACGCTGGCCCGGGATAGCGCGGTGTTAATTTCCCATGGGTATCAATTGAAGTCGGCAGGGGTAATGGATATGTTTCCCCACACCACTCACGTGGAGTCGATAGCCGAATTTGAACGTCTGGACTAAGCAGTGTGTCGGCGCCGGGCAATAATCGGCAACGCAGCCACTCCACCACCACGAATATTTCTCAACTTAAAAGGACAGCAACGTGCAAGTAGAAGAATTCGCCCAAAAATCAGCCATCGAAAAATTGATCAGCGTGACAAATATGTTGCGCGATCCAGAGCATGGCTGTCCCTGGGACCTCGAGCAATCGATAAGTTCGCTGGCGCCTTACACGCTGGAAGAAGTCTACGAAGTCGTGAGTGCAATCGAGACTGGTGACATGGTGGATCTGGAAGATGAACTTGGAGATCTGCTGTTTCAGGTAACCTTCTATGCACAAATTGCCAGTGAGGAAGGTCATTTTAACTTTGCCGATGTGGCCGATGCCATAACCAGCAAATTGATTCGGCGCCATCCCCACGTGTTCCCCGGAGGCAAGGTGGAACTGTTCGGTCACACCGCGGATATTAGCGCCGAGCAAGTCGTCGTTAACTGGGAGGCCATCAAGGCGGTAGAGCGCGAAGAAAAACGTCGCAAGCGTGGAATTGAAGATCAGCATGAACCTGCGAGCATATTGGCAGATGTTCCCCGGGCATTGCCGGCACTGGAACGGGCTCGCAAGCTACAAAATCGAGCTGCCAGCGTCGGCTTCGACTGGGAAGACGTTGGCGGCGTGCTGGCCAAGCTGAAAGAGGAAATTGCCGAGTTTGAGGAAGCAGTGGCGGCGGCAGATCCGCAACAGATCAACGCCGAGTTAGGCGACATACTATTCGCGGTGGTAAACCTGGCAAGGCATACCAAGAGTGAGGCCGAGGTAGCACTGCGCTCGTCTAACCGCAAGTTTGAACGCCGTTTCCAATGGATCGAGGCCACGCTGCAGGATCACGAGAAGGATATCGCCGAAACCGAATTATCCGTGCTGGAAGCGCTGTGGCAGCAAGCCAAGGAAAATGGGTTATGATTGATTGCAGATGGGGAGACAGCAGGAGTAGGGCATGAGAATGATTTTGTTGGGCGCGCCGGGTGCCGGTAAGGGGACGCAGGCACAATTTCTTACCGAAGCTTACGCTATCCCCCAAATATCCACCGGAGATATGCTGCGGGCAGCGGTAAAGGCCAGGACCGAGTTGGGGGCAAAGGTGGAGCAGGTTATGAGCGCCGGCGAACTGGTCACAGACGAGATCATCATTGCCTTGGTGAAAGCAAGAATTCGGGAAGATGATTGCCGGCAGGGTTTCCTGTTTGACGGTTTTCCCAGAACCATACCTCAGGCCAAAGCGTTGCTAGAGGCGCGAGTCGAGATCGACGTAGTGCTGGAGATCGAAGTGCCGGATGATGAAATAGTTAAACGACTCGGCGGACGCCGTGTGCATCTGGATTCCGGTCGCATCTATCATGTGTCTTTTAGTCCTCCCAGAGTAGCAAACATCGACGATGAAACCGGTGAAGAACTGGTTCAAAGAGAAGACGATAAAGAAGAAACGGTTCGAAAGCGTCTGGCGCTTTATCACCAGCAAACCAAGCCACTGGTGGATTTTTACAAGCAGCTGGCGGCAGATGGCACTGCGGTCAGAGTAACAAGAGTCAATGGAGTGGCCTCGGTCGACGAAATTCGTCGTAAGATACTCTCGGCATTGAGTTGAACTGGTCTTTATGCCTCGCCGCCAACAACAGCCTGAGTTTGACTCGGGCTTTTGTTTCTGGGCACAAAATCAAACACTGGAACCAGTGACTGGTGACAAAAAGTGGCAGTTGAACTTTGGAATTGCATGTTCTACATCTCCGCGTTTTTTAAACGACGGTTTCATTAGTTCTCGAGTTCCGCGAAGCGATTTATAAATTGTTGCGGGTCAATTAAACTAAGCTTTACAAGTCCTTTGTAGATTTCACAGCTTACGTCACTTTTTCTCATGCAAAAGAACCGTAACAATAGCCACCTTTTCTTAAAGTTTTCCAATCAAGTAGCGAAATATAACGTTAACACCATGCATTAGTGGGTATTGTGTATGGGCTGGTAAAAAGGATTTTTTTATTTGATCAGTTTTGTATCCAGTTCGCTGTAAGCCAGATAATTTATGTGATATGTTGCCGGCAAGCAGTAGGTACAATTGTTAAACTTAAGCGGTTACGATTCACAACTTAGGAGAGAAACGAGCATGGCTAAAGTTAAACGAAAAAGGAAAGCAACTGCCAGGAAAAAGGCGGTGGTTGTCGAAGTGAGCAACCCGGCCTTGATGAAAGCAAATGAAGTGGTAGCTAAGATACAAAAGCAAGCAGACGCTGCAGCCAAAAAAGCGGCAACAGCTGCTCGTAAAAAAGCGGCAGCGGTGAAGAGTGCTGCAGGCAAAGGTAAGACCGCGGCGAAAAAGAGAGCCGCAGGGGCCGCTCGAAATGCATCGCGTAAGGCATCGGCGAGAGCGGCAGCGCTCATGGCCAGACTGAGAATGGCGAAAGCCAGAGCACGGGCCGCTGAGGCTGCTGCGAAGGCGAAGGCCAGGAAAGCAGCGGAAGCCGCAAAGGCAGAGGCCGACCTGAACAAAGCCCTCAAGGCGTTCGGTGCCAAGTGGAAGAAGAAGAAGGCCAAAGCCGCAGCGGCCAATGCCGCCAGGAAAGCGCGCAAGGACGCGGCGAATGCCAGGGTAGCCGCGAAGAAAACCGCTCGCAAGGAGAAGGCTGCGGCTAAGAAAGCCGCAGCGAAGGCCAAGGCAGCGGCGCGCAAATCCGCACGGAAAACAGCGAAGAAAAAGCCAGCCAGGAAGAAAGCGGCGAAAAAAGTAGCGAAGAAAAAAGTAGCCAAGAAGAAAACAGCCAAGAAGAAAGCTAGAAAGAAGCCAGTTAAGCGCAGAGCGGCAGCGAAGAAAGCCGTAAAACGGAAAGTCGCGAAGCGTAAAGCTCCGGCCAAGAAGAAGGCTGCCAAGAAAAAGGTAGCCAAGAAGAAGGCCGTCAAGAAGACTGCCAAGAAGAAAGTAGCTAAGAAGAAGGTAGCTAAGAAGAAGGTAGCCAAGAAGAAGCCTGCCAAGAGAAAGGCAGTTAAGAAGACAGCGAAGAAAAAAGTAGCGAAGAAAAAGGCAGCCAAGAGGAAGCCGGCGAAGAAAAAGGCACCTGCCCGTAGGAAGGCCGCGAAAAAGAAGGCGCCCGCTCGTAAAAAAGTCGCGAAGAAAAAGGCAAGTAGGAAAAAAGTAGCCAAAAAAGCCAGGAAAAAGCCAGTAAAGCGTAGAGCTGCAGCCAAAAAAGCCGCAAAACGCAAAGTCGCGAAGCGTAAGCCTGTGAAGCGCAAGGCCCCGGCCAAGAAGAAGGCTGCTAAGAAGGTCGCTAAGAAGAAAGTAGCGAAGAAGAAAGCCCCGGCGCGGAAGAAAGCCGCCAGGAAGACCGCGAAAAAGAAGGTAGCCAAAAAGAAAGTAGCCAGGAAGAAGGTCGCTAAGAAAAAAGCGCCTGCACGCAAGAAGGCTACCAGGAAGAAATCAGCAAAGAAGAAAGCCGTAAAAAGGAAGGCTCCGGCAAGGAAGAAGGCGAAGCGTAGAAAGTAGCGCCTGCGAAGCTGGACTGAGTACTTTAGCCAAGACATCCGCCGTCTGTGTTTAACCGCTTGCAGACGGTGGATGTTTACTCGATACTTCTCTAAATCTCTGGAAATCCCTCTTGAAGTAATCAAGGGGGATTTTTATTTTCTACCACCCCACACACTCCCCTTGCCGCTTATGAGCAATTGCCTTCTAGCTATTGATACCACCTCAGCGCGATGCAGTGCCGCGATTTTACTAGATGCTAAGGTCCACACGCGATCCAGTGACAGGGAGCGCCAGGCGGCGCAGCTGATATTGCCAATGATCGATGACTTGATGACCAGTGTTGACAGCTCTCTCGCTGAACTGGAGGGAATCGCTGTGGCGGCCGGGCCTGGATCATTCACCGGCATCAGGATTGGTATCGGCGTAGCACAGGGTCTGGGCTTGAGTCTGTCGATCCCGGTGTTGCCGCTGTCAAATCTGGCAATCATGGCGATGACGGCAATCGCTGAAAGCGGTTGTGATAATGTGATGGTTAGTATGAAGGCCCGGGATTCTGAGATTTATTTTGCCAGCTATCGTGGGTCTGCTTCGGCTGGCGTTAAGTTGCTGGGGCAGGAACAAGTCTGTCGACCTGCTAATATTCAAAGCTTGCCCGCCGCAGACAGTGGAGCCCAAGACTGGTACGCAGCAGGCGATGGCTGGGATCAGAGAGATGAGATTTTACGGACGCTACAACTGGATACAGAGCATGTGCAATTCGAGCAGTCTCAGCCCGCCGTCGAGTTGAATCTGGGTGAGCTGTGTAAACTGGCGAAGCTGAGGTTTCAGCTCGGTGAAGGCGTCGCAGCCGAGCAAGTCATACCGAACTACATCAAAGAACAGTTGGATTATTCCCAATTGGAGTAAAGTCTTGGATCTTGATCTCATTCAAGTTAGTTTGCTGGCAATCCTGCAGGGTTTAACCGAATTCCTTCCGATCAGCTCTTCCGGGCATCTATTACTGCCGTCCCTGCTTCTGGGCTGGGCAGATCAGGGACTTGGCTTCGATGTTGCCGTGCATGTGGGTACCCTGCTCGCCGTGTTGGCCTACTTTCGATCCGACATCAGGCGCTTGCTGGTGGCCTGGTTCCTGAGCCTGGGCAGCGGTAATTCCAGTAACGACTCCAAACTGGTTTGGTTGGTCATTATCGCCACCTTACCGGCGGGAATAGCCGGCCTGCTGTTTAGCGATGTGCTTGAGCAATACGCACGTTCGGTCCTCATTGTCGCCGTCACCTCGATCGTATTCGCCTTGCTGTTGCTGTGGTCAGACCGGGTGGGGAAACAGCGCCGGGAATTATTCGATTTAAACTGGAAGCAGGCCCTGTTTATCGGCATCGGGCAGATGCTGGCGCTGATTCCGGGAACTTCCCGTTCCGGCATCACCATGACGGCTGCTCTGTTTTGCAATCTGAACCGACAGGCGGCGGCCAGGTTTTCGTTTCTGCTGGCCATACCCATCATCCTTGCCAGTGGCTTGCTGAAATCCATCGAAGTACTGAACAGCGACAGCGGGCTGGCTGTGGCAGAAGACTGGTTGATCCTGGTCTACGCCGCCGGAGTCTCAGCGCTGGTGGCATTTTCCTGTATCCATTTCTTCCTGCGCCTGATCGAGTCCATCGGCTTTCTGCCGTTTGTGATTTATCGCATAGTGCTCGGTTCTTTGTTGCTGGCCGTATATTTTGTCTAAACCACGCTCGCGCCCTGCACCCAGGATCGCGCTGCTCAAACGCGGCGCCACGGCCTCGGCGCAGGAACTGTTATTGGCCGAATCCCTGGCTATTCCCTTGCTCGAAGCGGGGCAGAGCCCGGCGTTAGAGCTGGATTACTATCTTCGGCTCGATCCCGCGGGCTTGGGCCTGTTCAGCACGGCGAGGGATGCGCCTGGCGCGGTACGGGTGGATTTTTCGAATCAGAGATTGAATTACCGGGTGCTGAATAAACCCAAACATCAAAACCTGGTCAAGGCGATAGGACTTAACAAGGTCGCGGCACCCTCCGGTCCCAGTCTGCGAATTCTCGATGCCACCGCGGGCCTCGGTAAGGATGCCTTTCTACTGGCGAGCCTGGGTTGCTGGGTGACAATGCTGGAGCGATCGAGCATCGTCCATGGGATGCTCGCCGATGGTCTCGAACGCGCCCTGCTGGCAGACAAGACGCAGGGGAAAACAGCAGTCGCAGACGCCGCATCCAGGCTGAGTTTGCGCAGAGGTGATTTTCTGGACCTGGCCGCTGCGCTGGAACCGGTGGATGTGGTGTATCTCGATCCCATGTTTCCGGTTCGCAGCAAGAGTGCGCGGGTAAAGAAAGACATGTTCCTGTTGCAAGGTTTGCTGGGGCATACAGAAACCCAACCCGAATTATTAGATGCGGCCCTGAATCTGGCCCTCAACAGAGTCGTGGTAAAGCGCGGT
>JADFIJ010000091.1 GCA_022566775.1 Pseudomonadota bacterium
GGTGTCTTGTCGAAGTTGAAGGCCGTCACTTTTTGCGGATATTCAACTACCGGATATTCGATGAGTTCGGTGTCGAGTCCAGCGAGAATACTGATGGCAAAAAAACCGAATCTCGCTTCCAACTCCTCGATCTCTTCGGCACAGGATTGTATGAGTTTCTCGCTTTCCCGTTGCAGATCCAGTGACTCGGGCACACCCTTGAGCATTTCCCGCCAATTGGTCTTGTCGGCGACATGGGCCTTGAACATCACCTCGAGGGTGCCGGACTGCAAGCGATTCCTGACCCGGATGATCGCCAGTGCCTGGCTTGCTCCCTGGTCTATCCAACGCGTCGGCACCTGGGTCGCGCGGGTAATTCCCACCTTCAGACCCGAGGAATTAGCCAGGTAGATGATGTGATCCTGCAGACAGAAACTTTCGCCCCAGCTTGGCTCACGGCAGGTACCCTGATCGAAGTGACACTTCTCCGGATGGATGATGCAGGAGTCGCACTGCGCCAGTTTTTGAAAACAGGGCCAGCAAAAACCCTGGTTAAAACTCTTGCTGGTCTTCCTGCCGCAGTGCACACAATTAATGCTGCCGCTGAATTCCAGTTTCAGCTGCTTTCCCAGCAGGGGGTTTACCGCAACCTCGGTGTCTCCCAGGGGAATTTTGTAGGCGACTGGCCGCTCCAGCCGGCTGCGCATCTTTCTTAGAGTGCCCTTGGCTATTTTTTCCATATCTACACTTTACTGGTTTTAAAGACGTGACGAACGCATACGCCAACCGCTTCCGTTCTATTTTTTCTGCTGCTTCGAGCATCGAGCCGGCAGTCCGAAACCGGTGCGCTGTTGCTGCGGCAGGTGTTCCGCCTCATAGAGGATAACGGCCTGCATGCACTTGTCCACCTGATCGCTACTAAGCCGAGACCCATCGGGCCATTTCCCCAGCTCAATCGCCGACTTCAGAGAGTCATAGATTGCAGGTGAAATATTGTCGATTAACTCGGCCAGAGATTCAGGCCGACTCAATACTGACGCAGACAAATCATCTTCCATTGTTTGTTAACCCGCCTAAAAATTCTGCCTCGCTCTGGGTATGAATCAGAGGCTCCCTAGCAGATCGTTGAAAAACTCTCAACCGGCTAGCTCGAAGGAGAACGACTGATATGATCCCGCTTTAACACCAGACGATAGAAGCCGGCGACACCGAGCCCCAGCAACAAGCCGCTGAACAGCCCGCCAATATGCGCCGCCGTGGCAATCCAGGATGATGCAAGGATTTCCATCAGCACCAGCGCGGCAACAAACACGGCAAACATGCTGCCTCGTATCTCCAGTCTACTGCGCGGCATCAGAGTGTGAACAAGCCAGGTGTATCCAACCAGGCCATAAACCACCCCGGACATGCCACCGAAATTATTAAAATTACTGCTCAGGTACTGGGTGGTGTTACTGACGAATGAAGTCAGTATGATGAGCACCGCAAACAACCACCGGGGATGAATCGCCTCCAGTTGGCGGCCGAAATACCACAGCCATAACATGTTGAAAATCAGGTGTAACTCGCCAAAATGCAGAAACATGGGCGTCAGCGTGCGCAGGATAGTACCGACGCTGGTGAGTTCGCCGAGCAATGCAAATAAATTATCGACGGCCAACAGGGGATAAAAAAGCACCCCAACCCGCCCCGGTTGGCTACCCATCAGGCTAAGCAAAGCCACCAACAAACAGGCGGCTATCAGCGAGAACGTTACCGGGCTCGCCACGAACGCGCGCTTTAGCGATGGCACCAGACTACGCCGCGGCAGCAGCGCCGCACCCACACTCAGGGTGCCGGCATTCTGTAGTAGCGGGTCCGCCTGCAGATTGCCTGAATTCGAACTCCAGTCCGCCAGGGCCTGCCTGACCAGGGCCGCTTCCCCCTCACCCTCGACCCAGATGACCTGCTGTCCTGACTCCTCCACAATTCTATGGGGGACACCCTGTCTCTGGAGTAATTGACTGAGGCTCAGCAGATTGACATCGATGCTCAGGCTGGCCGCCTTAATCATCTACGCGAACCAGGCGACTGCCCCAGCCAAGCTTGCTGCGACAGGCCTGGTAGAAGCTGTGATCCAGTGGATGCACTAATTGCAGCGCAACATCCTTTTTCGAGATGACAAACTCGTCGCCAGCCGAGGCGGTATAGCGCACCTCACCATCACAACTTAGTTGTGGTTGCAGACTGCCCTTGGCCGCCACCACCAGTCGAATTTCACTGTCACCATCGACCACGATGGGCCGGCTGTTAAGCGAATGGGGATACATCGGTACCAGCACCACCGCATTCAGGTCCGGATGCATGATGGGACCGCCGGCGGAAAGCGCGTAGGCCGTAGATCCTGTAGGCGTCGCCACGATGAGTCCGTCCGACTCCTGGCTATAGACGAATTTATCGTCAACGAATAATTCGAACTCGATCATCTGCGCGGCCCGCCCCGGATGCAACACCACGTCATTGAGTGCGCTGCCCAGGCTCTCGAGTCCGTCTTTGCGCCTGATGGCTACATCGAGCAGGAAGCGGGACTCCACGCTGTATTTACCATTGAGGACATCTTCCACCCTCGCCTCTAAATCATCGGGCAAAATATCGGTGAGGAAGCCGAGCCGCCCGCGATTGATACCGATAACCGGCACCTGATCTGCAGCCACATATTTCGCGATATTTAACATGCTGCCATCGCCACCGACGACGATGACCAGGTCGCAGTGTCCGGACAATTCTTCACGCTTGCACACATGTTGGCCGCTGGAGTCGATCAGCCCGGCGGTAATGTCATCCAGAACCACCGTAAGCTCTTTCGTCGCCAGCAGAGCCAGCAGACGCTGCAGTGAATCGACGACACCGGAGTGATCCGGTCGCCCTACTAAGCCTATGCGCTTGAACCCTGTCATTGCCTCACCTGTTAACCGGCCGCATTAGATCGAATTTATCGGCCACTTCGAGCAGAGGATTATACCATGAGAGCTGCCAGGCAGAATCAGCGATGGGCCCATCGAAGCGGTTGAAACCACGGCGAGGTCGCGAAAACCGGCCAATATCGAGTAGAATCCCTGCAGCGCCATCCCCTACCCGATTCGACCGGGATGTATCGTAGTTTTAACACAGGATGCTAATCGATGAGCCAGGATGCTTTGAGTACAGAGACGAAAATTGGTGTATTGGGTTTGGGCTATGTGGGTCTGCCATTGGCCCACGCCCTGGCGCAGCATTTTCCCACCGTGGGTTACGATATCAACGCGCAACGTGTCGAGGAAATCCTGCAGGGTATCGATCACAACCTGGCCCTCAGCGCCGACGATCTGAAACTTCACAGCAAGATTACCTACACCGCCGAGGCCGACGCCCTCTCCGACTGTGAAATTTACATCATTACCGCACCCACGCCCATCGATGCCCAGAACCAGCCAGACCTGGAACCGGTGCGCAAGGCCTGTAGACTGGTGGCGGCCAGCTTGCAGAAAGACAATATTGTTATTTTCGAATCCACTGTTTACCCCGGCGCCACCGAAGAAGAGTGCGTCCCTATTCTCAGTGAAGTTTCCGGCCTGAAGTTCAATGTCGATTATTTCGTCGGCTACAGCCCGGAAAGAATTAATCCCGGTGACCCCAGCCATGCCCTGGCCGACGTCGTTAAAGTGACATCTGGCTCCACCGCAGCGACCGCGGACAAGGTCGATGCCCTGTATAAAACCATTATCACCGCGGGCACCCACAGAGCCGGCAGCATCAAGGTCGCCGAAGCGGCGAAGGTCATCGAGAACACCCAGCGGGATTTGAATATTGCCCTGGTGAATGAACTCGCCATCCTCTTCGAGAAACTGGATATAGACACCCATGAAGTGCTGCGAGCGGCGGCAAGCAAGTGGAATTTTCTGCCCTTCACTCCGGGCCTGGTGGGGGGGCATTGCATCGGTGTCGATCCCTATTACCTGACCTTCAAGGCGCAACAGGTCGGGCACCACCCGGAAGTGATTCTGGCGGGAAGGCGAATCAACGATGCCATGGGCTTCCACGTAGCCGAGCGGGTGATACGGCTGATGCTCTCGAAACGGATTCACATCATCGATTCACGCGTGCTGATACTGGGTATGACCTTTAAGGAGAACTGCCCCGATACCAGGAACTCCAGGGTACAGGATATCATCTCGACCCTGCAGTCCTATCACGCCCGGGTCGATGTGCATGACCCCTGGGTAGATGCCAGCGAGTCCGAGCTGCTGATTGCCGAACCCGAAGCCGATCGCTACGACGCCGTCATCATCGCCGTCGCCCATAAGCAATTCATCGCCATGGGCATCGAGGCGCTGAAGGCCTTCGGTAAATCGACGTCAGTGATCTTCGATGTCAAACACCTGTTTCCATCCAGCGCCGTCGATGGCAGTTTGTAAGCGGGATATCGTCCCATGAAAGTCCTCGTAACAGGTGCGGCAGGATTTATCGGGCATGCCCTGGCATTGAGACTATTGCAGCGCGGCGACGAAGTGGTGGGCATCGATAACCTCAATGACTACTACGATATCAGCCTGAAACAGGCTCGGCTTGAACAGCTGACCTGCCGCCAGGGTTTCACCCACCTGCAGCATGATCTCGAAGATGCCGATGCCATCGCCGCGGCATTCCGCGATCATCGGCCGCAACGCGTGGTGAATCTTGCCGCCCAGGCCGGGGTACGTTATTCCCTGGAAAATCCCCAGGCCTATGTCAGTTCGAACCTGGTGGGCTTTGTCAATGTGCTTGAAGCTTGCCGTCACAACGAAGTAGAGCATCTGGTCTACGCCTCCAGTAGTTCAGTCTACGGCGCCAACACCCATATGCCGTTTTCTGTGCACAGCAATGTAGACCACCCGCTGAGCCTCTACGCCGCTTCGAAAAAAGCCAACGAGCTGATGGCCCATACCTACAGCCACCTGTTCAACTTGCCGACGACGGGCCTGCGCTTCTTTACGGTCTACGGTCCCTGGGGCCGTCCGGACATGGCACTGTTCAAATTTACCAGGGCGATTCTCGCCGGCGAAGCCATCGACGTGTACAACTTTGGCAAACACCAACGCGATTTCACTTACATAGACGACATCGTCGAGGGCGTGATTCGCACGCTGGATAAAATCGCTGCCCCTAACCTTGAGTGGGACAGTGACTCGCCCGATCCGGCCACCAGCAAGGCGCCCTATCGACTGTATAATATTGGCAGCAATAAGCCGATCGAGCTGATGCGCTATATAGAAATTCTGGAGCAGTGTCTGGGCAAAACCGCCGAGAAGAATTTACTGCCGCTGCAGGCGGGAGATGTACCGGCAACCTATGCCGACGTCGATGACCTGATCGCCGATGTGGATTACCAACCTGACACGCCAATTGAAGTGGGCGTGGCCCGATTCGTCGAATGGTACCGTGAGTTCTACGCTGTCGACTGATTAAACATGACGCCGCCGGTATGTATCGCCAGTACCTCGCTACCGGGGGCAATAACACCGCGGCGCACCATGTCGAAAATCGCCAGGAAGAGTTTACCGGTGTAGACAGGCTCTAGAGGGATTTCGCAATAGCCGGCGAATTCCGCCATGAATGCCGTTAATTCGGGGCTGCTTTTCCCGTAACCACCACAATGATAGTCCTCCGCGATGCGCCAGTTAACAGCGCCATGCTGGCTGTTTCCAGGCGGCTGCTGGGCATCGAGCTGAGCCAGCCAGTATTGAACCTGCTTCGCAATATAGGCTTCGGCTTTGAGCACGGAGACACCTATCACACGGACCTGCGAGCCGTAGCCCTGCCGATCCAGGCCGGAGATGATGCCGGCGATGGTGGCGCCGGTGCCGCAACTCAGAGCAAGGAAACGCCTGCCCCGTGAGTGTCTCTGGTCTTCACCCCTCTCGTCTTCACCTCTCTCGTCTTCACCCCCGGCGCCTTCCTCCCCGTCGCCTTTACCCTCTTCAGCTCCAACATTAGCCAAACTGACACCCGAGGGCCATCGCAGGAAATCTACGATCTCCTCGCAGCCCTTGACCGCCAGCAGATTGCTACCGCCCTCCGGCAACACGTAACAATCGCCAAAATCGGCAAGTAGCTGTCGCAGAAACTCCGGCTCGTGTTTGCGTCGATAATCCCCCCGAGAAATGGCGATCAGTTGCATACCGGCGTTGTGGGCGAAGGCCAACACCGGATTCAGCGGCCGCACAATTTCTCCGCGAATAAATCCCGTGGTTTTAAAACCTAGAATTTTGCCGAGCGCCGCCAAGGCATAGATGTGATTCGAGTATGCACCACCAAAACTAACGACCCGGTTGGATCCGAGTTGCCGGATTTTCTCGATATTGCCCTTGAATTTGAACCATTTATTACCGTGGACGCTGGGATGAATCCGATCCAGGCGCAGCACGTTTACATCCACATCGTGTTGCGTCAGGAAATCGCAGTGAATGGCTTCAATCGCGGGCGCAGCTATGTTCAGGCGGTGTTGCATGGGGCGAATCTGGGTTTTCTTCCTGTTTGCCCTATGATTTACAAAATAGTACCATGTGCCCCGAACTTCGTTACAAGATTAGTCTAGGGAGTCTATTGTGCTTCGATCTGGTGTAATCCTCATTCTTGCGATTTTCAGCCTTTCCAATACCCTCGCCGATATTGAATTCGAAGAGAATGTTCCTCTCGAATTAGTCAAAGTGTTTGTCGGCAGCACGCCCTTTGGGGAAGTCAAAATATACTCCGACCTTCTCAGTGCGTTCCCGGAATTCACAATCCCTGATGGATTTAACATCATGGGCAGTATTGATCGTGGTCACAGCCTCTCTGTTGTGCTGGCAACAGAACTTTCGAGTGATCAAACCACGGCAGCATTGACACAATCACTAAACCAGGCAGGATTCACGGATTTTGAAGTCCCCGGCAGTAGAGATCCTGGCACCGGCTTTGTGAGGCCGAATCAACCCAGCTTTCAAGCCAGTAAGCGCCTGTGCCATGACTCCCTTGGATTCATTTCATTTAGTTACAAGGAACACACTGACTCTAATATGGTAACGATTTCGTCAAATCTGCCTCGCAATAACCAAAGTTGCGCCGAGCAATTGGCAGAACAATCGCTGGCAATGAATCGATATGGCGCTACGCAGGGTGGACTACGGCAATATTTACCGAGGCTGGAGTTGCCTGAATCTGAGCAACGCCGTTTTACGCCATTTTTTGGAATGGGATCATCCAGTTCAAACCGTAGCGTGGAAGCGCGTGGAAATGTAAATATCGATTGGGAAATTGAGGAAATATTTCGCCATTTCAAGGACCAGATAGAAGATCAGGACTGGCTACTGGATTCTGAGAATGTGGGTGCTGCAAGCGCCACCGGAAGCTGGACACGCAGCCCTGAACCGGGAATGGATCTGATAGGGACATTGATAGTTATAAAGTCCGATACAGATTCGTTCGA
This sequence comes from Pseudomonadota bacterium, assembly GCA_022566775.1. Taxonomy (GTDB): domain Bacteria; phylum Pseudomonadota; class Gammaproteobacteria; order Pseudomonadales; family Pseudohongiellaceae; genus UBA9145. The sequence continues at coordinate 7,442 of JADFIJ010000091.1, forward strand.
ACTCAAATTTCAATTGAATTCCTTCGGTAATAGCAATAATACAAGCCGGGGCGTATTTCTCCGGTGAAGCAATCGATCGGTGACTTGAAGTGATGAACGAGACCCGGTTACACCACTCTGCAAACGGCTTATAAAGCCCCCATTAAAGGAACAGAGGATATACCCTACAGGCTCTAACTGATCAGAATGGGCTTCAGAATGAAATACAAGCCGCACATTTTGCTACCAATTTCGATTTTCGCAATCGTCATTCTTTTTTCACTCTATCTCGATCGAAAACAGTTCGTATCGGATATCCTGGTGTGCGAAAAACCTCTTGGCGAGAAGCCGCCGCCATTTGCTTTGAATGAATTGTTTACACGGACAGCAATTCGTATCGAGCAATCGCTAGCCGAATCGACATCAGTAGACGACCTGATTGCATCATCCGTCATCTCATCTACTGGCAGTGGGGACATGTCTTCCTTGGAGATCCTGACTGCACTTTCCCGAAACAATCCGCAAAATCAACTGGCAGCAGTTTATGCGTTAAGCGCCTGTACCAAAGCGGCAGACTACCCAGCCTGCAACGATGAGATCATTAACCGCGCTATTGCCCTGGATGGAGACAACGGCGCCATATGGTCGTTGGTTTCCAGTTTGCGATATTCACAAGAAGATAGTTATGGCGCCGTACTGGCACTAGAGGCTGCGGTGGAAGCCTCCGACTATGATGATTACTTCCAGAGGGGTTTGGGTATAGTCCTCAATGCGTTGCCATCGGTTGATGATGATTTAAATTATCGACTGTACCAACGAGCGATGAATCACGGAGTTTCTCTAATTATCCCTGGCTACGCTTCTCTACGCCCCATACATGCAATGTGTAGCGCCAATGTAGTTGAGAACCGGGCGCTGGCAGCAGCCTGTTTGAGTTTTGGCAGGCGCATGGAAGAACAGGCCAGTAGTCTGATCGCTAGCGCATTGGGCCTCTCTCTCCAAATCTCTACTTACGGAGGATTGGGGAACGTAGCTGAATACCAGCGACTGGAAGAGAGGGCCCGAAAAGGTCAACAGGATCGAGTAAATAGTGATTTCCGTCCAGCTTTCGACCTATTGGAACACGACGCCCAACTCACTAAATACTGGTTCGATCAGCTTATCTTTGCTGGCGAACGGGCTGCGATAGACACTGTGGTGGTGGAAGCAAAACGACTATCCAGTCGGTGGAACTATAATCCCTGTCCCAGTGTTTTATTTGGAAACCTGCTCTTCGTGATTAAGGATTTCTCACGCTGGGCTCTATTTGGCGCTCGGACATAGAGCGTGATACTAATAGGATTATAGCTTGAGGGTTTTTGGCTGACGTATTCTTGGTCAACTAAGGATGCCCCAAGCATCTGAAAGTCCAACTATTAACTATTCGTGTCCCCGAGAAGAGATGGTTGCAGGAAGAACTCTATGAAAAACACTGCTAGCGTGCAAGAACCCAAAAAATGGATATATCGACATAGCTACAATGCACGCATCTGCCATTGGATCGTAGTAATTTCATTTGCCTATCTCGTAGTCAGCGGGGTTAATATTTTCCTCGATTTCCCCGAGCTGTATTGGGGAAAAGTTGGTTTTCAGGGCTACCCCGCAGTTTTTAAACTCTCCGACTGGGGGATTTCCTGGGAGGAGGCGGGTGCGATGGGTAATCGACGCTGGGGCAGGAACTATCATTTTCTATTTGCCTGGGTATTTGTCATCAATGGATTTATTTATTTGAGTTGGAACCTATGGAGGAAACAGTTTTATCGAAAAATGCTGCCACGACGCGATGAGCTTAGCCTGCGTCACCTCAAGCTAGAAGTCATTAATCATCTACGCTTTCGCAGGCCGCGAGGGGATGCGGCGCGGGGCTATAACGTATTGCAAAAATTATCCTACTTACTGGTTCTCTTCCTCCTGTTCCCGTTCATGATTCTAAGTGGGCTTGCACAGATGCCAGCCTTTACCGCGATTTCTCCGGAGCTGATCGATTTATTCGGTGGTCGGCAAACGGCACGAACACTCCATGTCGTCGTTACGGTAGTATTGGTGCTGTTTGTGATCATTCATGTAATCGAGGTGTTTGTGTTAGGAGTGGTGAATGGCATGCGTTCGATGATTACCGGTAAATATGTGTTACCGGAAGAGGAACAGGAACAGGAGCAAGAGGCGACATGAAGAAAATGGAGAAAACTGCAAGCCTGTCGCGCCGAAAATTCATCGCCGGAGCAGGGGCTTTAAGTGGCCTCTTGCTCACCGGCTGCGATACCGATATATACCTGCCGCCGAAGATCAGGGGCGGATTAATGGGGGTGGCAGATGTGCTGACAATGGCTAGCCAGCGCTTCCTGCTTTCCGATCAGGCTCTGGTACAGGAGCACGATGTTAGTGAGATCACCAAGAATTTTCCGGTGTGGAATCAAGCCAATCCGGACGATGAGGAATTTCAACGCTTGCTACGCGGTGGCTTTCAGGAATGGAAACTGCCTGTGGGCGGTCTCGTCAACCGCCCGCTTTCACTCTCGCTCGAAGCGCTTAAACGCCTGCCTCGGCGCACACAAATCACCTCGCACATCTGTGAACAGGGCTGGTCGGCGATTGCGCAATGGTCGGGTGCACCCTTGCTACAGGTTCTTCAAGCCGCAGGTGGTGTTACCGCCGAGGCTCGGTATGTTGTTATCGATACAGTTGATGGCTGGTATGAAGCTTATGACATGTTCGATGTGGTTCATCCCCAAACTATCCTGGCGTACGGCATGAACGGGAAGGACCTGCCTCTGGGTAATGGCGCTCCTGTCAGGCTTCGGGTCGAGCGGCACTGCGGTTATAAAAATCTCAAATTTGTAAAATCAATACAGGTCGTCGCTTCGGTCGAGGAAATTCGCGGAGGAACCGGCGGCATCAACTCTGATAACGACTGGCATTGGTACGCGGGTGCCTGATAGCTAAAATAAATGGGGTCAGAGTAAATATACAGTAGTTTCAGGGCAGCTCCAGCACATCAGATTGCTCAGTGTGAAACTACTGTATATTTACTCTGACCCCATTTATTAAGGACAGCTCCGGCACATCAGATTGCTCAGTGTGAAACTACTGTATATTTACTCTGACCCCATTTATTTCTGACCCCATTTATGCTCACTCTCTTGCCTTCTTGGAAAGACTATCAGAACCCAGAATAGGAAAGGTGAAAAACATGTTCACAAAAAGATCAACAGCAGAACAGGTAACCAGCGATGTCGATTTAACCGGCAAAACAATTGTGATAACTGGCGTCAATGCTGGTCTGGGTTATGAAACAATGCGCGTATTAACCGGAAGAGGTGCTCACGTGATTGGTTTGGCAAGAACGTTGGATAAAGCCACCGAGGCATGTAAGCAGATGGAGGGGACAACAACGCCCGTTGCCTGCGAATTAAGTGATCTGGATTCCGTTAAACGTTGTGCAGAGTCTATTGTCGCCAAGGATATACCTATTGATGTCCTGATCTGCAATGCGGGCATTATGGCGCTGCCAAAGTTAATCCAGAAAGACGGTCTGGAAATGCAATTTCTCACCAATCACATGGGGCATTTTTTGTTGGTTTATTTGTTACAGGAGAAGGTCATACAAGTGCCAGGACGTATTGTGATGCTCTCCAGTTCTGGTCATCAGCTGACGGTCAAAGGTGGTATTAATTTCGATAATTTAGATGGTTCTCAGGGTTACAGTAGATTTAGATTTTACGGTCAATCAAAACTGGCCAATTTATTAACGGCGAAAGCGTTTGATGACAGGTTAAAAGATGTCGGGGTGAGAGCGAATGCAGTTCATCCGGGCGTGATTAATACGAAATTAACCCGTAATCTAGGTGGTGTACTGGGTGCCATGGTTAAACTACCCTTTGGCGGTATATTAATGGATAAGGTCTTTGGAAAATCAATTCCGCAGGGCGCTTCTACACAGTGTTATGTGGCGACAAACCCGAATTTACAAGGTGTAGGCGGCAAGTACTTTGCTGACAACAATGAGAAGAAAACATCAACTTATGGGAGTAATAAAGACTTGGCAGATAAATTGTGGAATTATTCTGTAAAGTATCTAACACCTTATCTATAGATGTGACGTGGTCCAGCTTTTAATAAATGGGGTCAGAGTAAATATACAGTAGTTTCACACTGAGCAATCTGATCTGCTGGAACTGCCCTGAAACTACTGTATATTTACTCTGACCCCATTTATGTAGGCCTTGAGAATAGTGGCGGACCGGACGGGACTCGAACCCGCGACCTCCGGCGTGACAGGCCGGCATTCTAACCAGCTGAACTACCGGTCCGCGATATGCTTCTGTTGCAACCTCAGGTTGCGGTCACATGCTAAATCTAGCACAGTGTTTGGTGGGTGATGAGGGATTTGAACCCCCGACATTCGCCTTGTAAGGGCGACGCTCTCCCAACTGAGCTAATCACCCATAGTGCAGAGTGAGCGCATTTTACCGATTTAGTCTCCCATGTCAACAATAGCGCAGGTTTCAGCGTAGTTACCGTGCAAACGAGGTTTCTCGTCAAGCTATTTACTGGTGTGGGTAAATGAGCCATCCCAATCGGGGGGCAGGTCGGCATTTTTATGTTCGTCGATACGATCCAGATAGATCTGATACAGCAGCGTATTCGGTTCATCTACCAACAGCGCACGCAGTTTCTTCTCTGCCCCGTCCCAGTCCCTGGCGTAATAACAATCCAATGCCCCGTGGTAGGCATCGAGGCGTTGCCGCAGCGATGCATCCGCTGCCGTCAGCACACACATGGGCTGGTAACAGTTGACCGCCTTGTCCTTGCCTTTCACCTTCACCCTGTCTATTCGCCGCAACAGAAATTCATCCAGATCTTTGACCGTGTTTTCCCCGACCAGTAGTTTGATGCCATAGAACTTGGTCAGGCTTTCGAGCCTGGAACCCAGATTTACCGCATCGCCGAGCACCGTGTATGAGCGTCTATAGGTCGACCCCATATCGCCAACATTCATGATCCCGGTATTGATTCCGATCCCCACATTCACTTCCGGAAAGCCCTGCTCACGAAATTCAGGCTTGAGCGCCTCCACCTTGTCCAGCATTTCCAGGGCGGCCAGGATCGCGTGGGAGCGATGCTTGTCATCATCGATGGGAGCACCCCAGAACGCCATCACCATGTCTCCCACGTATTTATCGATGGTGCCACTATGATCGAAGATGATGCCGGTGATGGGAGTAAAGAAATCGTTGAGCAATTTCTTCAGCTGAGTCGCGTCCAGACCCTCAGAAATCGTCGTAAAACTCCGAATATCGGAGAACAGTACCGTCAGCTCTTTACTCTCCCCCTCGAAGCTATAGTTATCCGGGTCGGCCAGCATGGCGTCGATGTGGGCCGGGGGCACATACTGATCAAACATGCCCTTGATGATCTTGCGGGTCTGGCTTTCGGCCAGGAATCCATAAATCATATTGGTGCCGGTCACCAACACAATCAGCAGCAACAACAGCACCAGGGGAAAGTCCAGTTTATAGACATCCCACAACTGAAAATTTATCCAGATGCTGGCAGCGACAAGACCGGTTGCTGTGATCGCCATCGACGCCGCACCCAGAATTGAAAACAGCATCGACATACCCAGCCCGAGTACCAATATGATGACAAAGGTCGCACCGGCGGACCAATCTGGCTTATAGGGGAAAAATATCGTAGCGGAGCTCTGAAAAGTGGAAAAGACAGAGGCGGTAGACGACTCACCGGAATCCACGGCGACGACAGTTGCGGCTATGGAATTGAGCAAGGCATTGAGCAGGTTCGCATGCACTTCGACTCCCGG
>JADFIJ010000263.1 GCA_022566775.1 Pseudomonadota bacterium
TTCTAGCGCACCTCACACCCTAACCCGGAATTCCATGGTTGCAGCGAAATATTCGTCACCAATCACAGTCATGATCCTACTTTAATCGAATAATCAGAAGCCAAGATCAGCACGCGCTGCGAATTATTCTCGCAGTGTTAAGCTGTTAAACTTCCCCTTCCCAGATTGCAACTTGGTGGAATTAGTGGAAAAATACCGCGAATGGAAATTGCTTTGAAAGACAGTCAAACACAACGGGGCTTTACCCTGATAGAACTGATGATCGTGACGGCCATCATCGGGATATTGGCGTCTGTAGCCCTGCCTTCGTACCAGCAATATTCGGATAGAGCCGCTTTCTCCGAAGTTATCCTGGCTACCAGTGTCTATAAATCCGCTATCATCATTGCCGCTGAAGTGGGGCGATTCAGCTCGATGGATGATATTCAGGAGGGTACCAATGGTATTCCTGACAAACAGAAGGCCGACGCAACCACGCTCGGCATTCATGTTCACAAGGGTGTGATAAAGGCCGAGTGGAAGAAAGATGGCTCTTCCATGGAAAAAGCCAAATTCGAACTGACTGCGCAAAGTTTTGTCCCGCCCATAGCATGGGTGGCGAGTGGTAGCTGTTTCGATCAAGGTCTTTGCTAAGACGCTGCGCATTCGAGTTAGTCATACTTGAAACAGGGTCGGTTTTTACATGAAACGTGGTGGCCCAATTCCCTCCGATTCACGAATTCAGCAATGAGCAAACTCAGCTACCCTCACTACCAGCATCGAAGCGGCTGGAACGCCCTGCTGCCTCCCCGCACCAATACGCAATTGTTGTCGACTCAATTGAACGTTGACGTGGCTGTCATCGGTGCCGGTTACACCGGTATTGCGGCAGCCAAGCGATGGCAGGAACTCGCTCCCGATGACGCCATTGCAATCATAGATGCCAGCGTGGTCGGCGAAGGAACGCCGGGGCGAAACTCCGGATTTCTACTCGAGATCGCGCTGGCCAACGACGCCAGGCCGGAGCAAATGCAGCGCATGATGAAGTGCAATGCTTTGATCGGCGCCACGCTTGAAAAAATTGTCGCCGCGGTCGATGCGTCGGACATCGATTGTGCTCTTCGACGCACCGGTACTTACCGGGCCGCGGCAGGCAGGCTGGGCAGGAAAGCCCTGGCACAGTACCGGTCATTTCTTCACGGCGCCGGCCTGCCTTACCAAAGACTTGACCGCGACGCCCTGATGCAACGCCTGGGTACCGGTTTTTACCAGGAAGGTCTCTATTCTCCCCATTGTTACCTGGCGCAGCCGGCGGCTCTGATTCGGGCGCTGGCCCAGCAATTGCCCCCGAGTATTCAACTGTATGAAAACACCCCAGCTACTGCGCTAACGAGAACAGGTAATCGCTGGTTGATAGAAACACCGGATGGGGCCATAAGCGCCCGCAAGGTAGTACTGGCCAATAACGGCTTTTCGAAGATGCTCGGTGTGGGAAAATCGCGACTGGTAACCATATACACCTACGCCGCAATTACCCCGGTTCTGGAGCAAGGGATGCTCGAGTCCTTAGGCTCTGAGAAAAATTGGGGGCTGCTGCCGACCCACAGGCTGGGCAGCACGTTACGAAGAACCGAAGATGGCAGACTGATGATCAGATCACGCTACGGCTACGAAACAGAAACCAGCAATAGCTTCGTTGCCAAACAGCTCATGCGAGGCTTGCGGCAACGCTTTCCGCAGTTAGAAGCGCTGGAGTTTGAACATGTGTGGGGAGGCGCCATTGGATTTACCTTCAATGGCGGACCCCTCTGGGGCGAGGTACAACCGGGCTTGTTCGTGTCCGCAGGTTGTAATGGTGGGGGCGTGGTAAAGGGCACCCTGTTTGGTGAGCTACTGGCGGATTTGGCAAACAAGCGCAAGGTGGCAGATGTCGCTGGTTTATTCGGCAGGGCAAGCTGGATGCCACCCGAGCCTTTGCGGGCATTGGGCTTCCAGCTTATTTCCGCTGTAGAAAGATACCGGGGCCGGGCCGAAATCTAGCCCGGTTATTTCACTCGCTGGCCTACTTTTCCTGTTGCGCCTTCGCCCTCTTGGCGTTCAGGTACTTGATGAGCGTCAGGGTTTCCTCCGGGTCCATCCGGCCTACCGGTGAATTGCTGTAGGTGGAGAACATCACCTTGCCACTGCGTGACAGCAAAAATTCGCTGGGCTGAATATGATCGCGACGTTCTTCCCACCAGGCTCCTATGGCATCGCCATCGGCGCGAGTCAAGCCATAGGCGACGGGAAATCCCAGCTCCGCAGCGACTTCCTGGGTTTTTTCTTCCGAATCTACAGTGCCTGCAAAAATAGAGACACCCTGCTCCTCGAACGCTTCACGGCGCTCTTCATAGGCGGCCAACAGCCGGCGACAGAAGGGTCACCAATGGCCCCGATAGAACAGCACCAATGCCATGGGGGAAGCGATGTCGTCGGGGAGGGTCAGCTTCTCGCCACCGGCAATATTTAGTGACAGTGAAGGGAACAGCTCTCCAGGATTGAGTTTGTCGGTCATAGCCAGTCCTTACCTAGGTGCCAGTTTGGCATCATCCGATTGCCACAATTTATTCCCTTAGCCAAGAAATCTTACTCACTAAGCACTGCGTTTACAAACGCCTCGAATGCTTCGAACTCGTCCGTACCTTCTACAAGTTGAACCGCACCCACATGACCCTCCATGCCCTGTGGTTTCGCCAGGATCAATTCACTGCCATCGGTTACATTGCGTATATAGTTTACCAGGATGTTGTAATTGCTTTGCAGGAAGTCCGGCTCGGTATCTGCTATGTACTGTATCTGCGATGTCGAGACGGTGGCAGAAGCGATACCGGTGCTGCTGTGGCAAATTATGCAACGGGTTTGAATGATAGGGGTGGATATGTTGTCCGAGAACAATTGATAACTGGTCCCGGTTGCACCTTCTGCGGCAATCTCCAGGCTCAGGGGTGTGCCGCTGTAATACAATTCGCCGACCGATGCCACGCTGTCATAGGCGAGGTAAATAGAGAGGCTTACCCCGGCTAGACCCAGCGCTCCGAATGGCACGTCCTCGAGCACGGAAAAGGCCTCGATCGCCAGCAAAGTTTTCCCGGGGAAGGCAGCCGCCAGTGTCTCCAGAGAGCCATCCCAGAGCACGAATTCACCCGACTCGATGCGGATATACATCTCCTCACCCAGAACCACCACCAGGTAGATATTCCCCACACTATTTACATGGCTCTCTTCGACGCGAATCTCCGCCAGGATGGTAATGGCCTGGTCGGCGGCGAAGGTGGTGGCAAAGGTGGCGCCATCATCGACGGTATTACCGGCATAAAATTGAGCTGTTGTAGCCTGGCCGCTGGCACTGGCAGGCAGTGGTAGTTCAGGCACCTGGGCCAGCGCGGTAATCGCGGTGAATTGAAGCAACAAGGCAACCAACAGCATGCGCCAGTAAATCATGTGCGGACTGCCGTCACTAATTTTGTGATTTACAGTTATCAATTTAATCAATCCCCTCTTACTG
>JADFIJ010000092.1 GCA_022566775.1 Pseudomonadota bacterium
GACTACCTGGTTGATAACATGGTCATCGCCTCCGAGACGGGTTCCCTGGGAGCGGGTACCAGCAGTCCTGAGTCCCGGTTAAATGTACAACCGGTAGTTACCGTGCAGGGCGACCTGATTCGCACCGTTCGTGTCGGCGAGCCTCTTACTCTGGAGACACATGTCGCCGATGATGGCCTGCCTAAACCAACCGACCGCGTCGCCGAAGCCCGGCGCTTTGCAGAATTCGTTGGCGGTCCGTTGGCTGCTGCATTTATTACCGAAGATTCCATTCGGTCTCGTCTGCTGCTGACGCCACCGACGCGGGTGACAGTGGGCAAGGTTAATGGTTTATTCCTGTCCTGGAATGTGTATCGTGGTGCCGGTAGTGTCAGCTTCGACCCGCCACAGGCGAAGCCATGGGAAGATACTCGCACCTCTGCTAATTCCCCATGGGGGGCGCTGTGGGCGCCTCCGCCAGTACCCGAAGACGGCAACTACACCGTCACTGTCACCTTCGACACGCCCGGCACTTACGTGCTGTGGGCGCGGGCAGACGATGGGGGTCTTTTTCACGATGCTTACATTACGGTAAATGTAAGCGAGTAACGGGCGTCTCCAACGTGGATCATCCGCCCTTTTGCTTATGCAGGCAGGGTTCACATATTGCGGCGATACTGTCCGCCTACCTCAAAAAACGTGTGGGTGATCTGACCCAGTGAGCAATAGCGCACCGCCTGCATCAATTCAGCGAATACATTCTCATCGTTAGTCGCTGCCGCGCGCAGCCGTTGCAGGGCGTTAGCCGACTGCTCGCTGTGGCGTGACTGAAATTCGCCGAGCCGGCTGATCTGACTCTGCTTCTCTGCCTCGGTGGAACGCGCCAGCTCCATATCGAATGTGGCTGCCGGCTGCGGATTGAGAAAGGTGTTGACGCCAATCAGGGGCAGGCTGCCGTCATGTTTTCGATGTTCATAGAGCATGGACTCATCCTGAATTTTGCCCCGTTGATAGCCGGTTTCCATCGCCCCCAGGACGCCACCGCGAGCGGAAATGTTCTCAAATTCCTGCAACACCGCTGCTTCCACCAAGTCGGTCAGTTCTTCGATGATGAATGAGCCCTGGTTTGGATTCTCATTCAGCGCCAGTCCCCACTCCTTGTTGATGATCAGCTGAATTGCGATGGCTCGCCGCACCGATTCCTCGGTGGGCGTGGTGACCGCCTCATCGAAGGCATTGGTGTGCAAACTGTTGCAGTTGTCATAGACCGCGATCAGCGCCTGCAGGGTGGTACGAATGTCATTGAACGACATCTCCTGGGCGTGCAGGGATCGGCCTGAGGTTTGAATGTGATACTTCAGCTTCTGGCTGCGCTCATTGGCACCGTAGCGAAAACGCATGGCAGTGGCCCAGATGCGGCGAGCTACCCTGCCCATTACGGTGTACTCGGGATCCATGCCATTGGAGAAGAAAAACGAGAGATTGCGAGCGAAGTCGTCAACCTGCATGCCTCGGGCGAGGTAGGCTTCGACGAAGGTGAAGCCATTGGACAGCGTAAAAGCCAACTGGGAGATGGGGTTGGCTCCCGCCTCGGCGATGTGATAGCCGGAGATGGACACCGAGTAAAAATTACGCACCCGATGCGCAATGAAATATTCCTGTATATCTCCCATCAGCTTGAGGCTGAATTCGGTGGAGAAGATGCAGGTATTCTGCCCCTGATCTTCCTTCAATATATCTGCCTGCACCGTGCCGCGAACATTTTCCAGGGTGTAAATTCGAATCTCTTCCTGCTCGGCTGCAGTTGCTTCCCGGGAGTTTTCCTGTTGGAAGCTGGCGAGGCGCTGATCGATGGCTGCGTTCAGATACATGGCGAGGATGGTTGGCGCCGGTCCGTTGATTGTCATCGACACCGAAGTGGCAGGATCGCAGAGGTCGAAGCCATCATAGAGCGCCTTCATGTCATCGAGGGTGGCGATTGAAACCCCGGAGTTACCCACCTTGCCGTAGATATCGGGCTGTAGCGCGGGATCGAAGCCATAGAGAGTCACCGAGTCGAAGGCGGTGGAGAGGCGCTTGGCGGCGGAATGCTCGGATAATTGCTTGAAGCGGCGATTGGTACGGAAGGCATCACCTTCGCCGGCGAACATGCGGGTGGGGTCTTCAGAATCGCGCTTGAATTGAAACACGCCTGCGGTGAAGGGGAATTTCCCTGGCACATTTTCCAGTAATAGCCACTTCAGCAATTCGCCGTGGTCTTCGAATTGGGGCAGTGATACCCGGCGTATTTTGGTGCCCGCCAAAGAAGTGCGAGTGAGGTCTGTGCGGAGCTCTCGGCCCCGGACCTTGACCACATACTCGTCAGCCGAATAGTCCTGTACCAGCTGTGGCCAGGCTTCCAGCAGTTTCTTCGCGCGGCCATCCAGGGCCTGATCTTTGTTCTCAATCAGGGCATCCAGATTATGGCTATCCAGGGATTTTGCATCCAGCATCGCCTTGCTGGCCATTAGCTGCTGTCTTTCACGGGCGATCCTGGATTGAATCCTGGTCTGATCGTGATAATCCCTCACAACTTCGGCAATCTCCGCCAGATAGCGCTGCCGTTGCGCAGGAATAATCAGGCTGCGATGACTGGAGACTTTCGACTCTAACTTCGGCAGCTGTGATTCGAAGCCAGATAAGCCATGCTGCCGCAGTTCACCAAGCACTGCCTGGTACAGCGCGGTGATGCCATCGTCATTAAATTTTGAGGCGATGGTACCGAATACCGGCATGTCTTGGGCTTGCTGGGAGAAGGCCTGTCGGTTTCGTTGTACCTGTTTGGCTACGTCGCGCATGGCGTCTTCGCTGCCCTTGCGATCATATTTGTTGATAGCGAAGACATCGGCGTAATCGAGCATGTCGATCTTTTCAAGTTGACTGGCGGCGCCGAACTCCGGCGTCATCACATACAGGGAGGTGTCGACAAAGGGAACGATGCCGGCGTCACCCTGACCTATGCCGGGAGTCTCGATAATAATCAGGTCAAACCCGGAAACTTTAAGCGCGCACAAGATCTCGCCTAATTTTTCAGGAATTTCTATCGCGGCAGATCGTGTCGCCATCGAGCGCATGAATATATTGGGATGAGAGATGGCGTTCATGCGAATGCGGTCACCCAATAAGGCGCCACCTGTCTTTTTTCGCGTCGGGTCGATAGCGAGCACTGCAATCTTGAGCGAGTCATTACTGTCTTGACGAAAACGACGAATAAGCTCGTCGGTGGTGGAGGATTTTCCCGAGCCGCCGGTTCCAGTGATACCCAGGGTCGGAGTCTTCCTCTTCTTCTCAGCCAGTTTGCCGAGCTTTTCAAGTTCGGATCTTGAGTAACCACCGTTTTCGATTGCTGTAATGGCACGGCTTAGAAGCAGCCGATCTCCCTTTGCCAACTCTCCCAGGTCCGGAGCCGAAGGGCGGTGCCTGCCATCTGCGCACCTTGCCAGCATGTCATCGATCATACCCTGTAGGCCAATATTCTGACCGTCGGCAGGAGAATAGATGCGGCTGACACCGTAGGCGTGCAATTCATCGATCTCGTCGGGAATAATGACGCCGCCACCACCGCCAAATATTTTTATGTGGCCAGCATCCAGTTCTCGAAGTCGGTCCACCAGGTATTTGAAATATTCGATATGCCCGCCCTGGTAAGAACTGATGGCAATCGCGTCGACATCTTCCTGAACAGCCGCTTCGACAATATCCTGCACCGAGCGATTATGGGCGAGATGGATGACTTCGACGCCGCTGGCCTGGAGAATGCGGCGCATGATATTGATGGCCGCATCATGCCCGTCAAACAGGCTCGCAGCGGTAAGGAAACGAATCCAGCCGGTTTGATTGGCAGTGGCCGCCGGTGTTTGTAATGGCACTACGCCCAAGAATATTCCTCCGGTAGATAGCTGACGGTCAATTCCCGCCAACGCCTTCATTTTAACGTATTCTGGCTATCAGATCACTTTACAGGGGATGCTATTTGAGGAGTCAAAGCATGGCGACGATAGTTTCCCCGGTGTTTAAAATCCCAAAATCCAGTTCATGATAGGGCTTGTTGCGGGGAAACAGCTCCTGGATTGTCTGCCTGCCTTCATGTCCGTATAGTAGCGCCATGGAATTATGGATAGGCTTTACTCTGGTTGCCGTCGTGATGCAATCGGTACGCACGGCGGGACAGAAGCAGATTGCTGGATCAATCTCGATTCAAGCGACAACCCTGGTGCGATTTCTATTCGGTCTTCCGTTTGCGGTGGTCTACTTTCTGGTTTTGAAAGGCAGCTATCAGTTTGAAGTAATCGATCTCGAATGGTCGTTTTTTCGTTCCGCAAGTCTGGCGGCAGTTTCCCAAATATTCGCTACGGTATTTTTGGTTAAAGCGTTGACGTTAAGAAACTTTGCCGTCGGCACCGCATTGGCAAAAACCGAAGCAATCCTGACAGCTATTATAGGCGCCTGGTTCTTCTCAGCCACACTGAGTTTCGTTGCTTACCTGGCGGTAGCTGTTGGCGTGCTCGGGGTGTTGGTCGCGAGTAACTGGAAGATCACCCTGCAAGATCTTGCAGACAACAAGAGTATTAAATATGGCATCGGCGCAGGACTCGGCTTCGCTCTGGCTTCACTGTGGATAAGAGATGCGTCACTGGGCCTTGAGCTGCCGCCCCTTCTAAGTGCGGCCACCGTATTGCTATACATGGTTGCGCTGCAGACCGTCATCTGCTTGCTCTGGATAGCCATCAAAGAAAGGGACCAGTTTAAGTTGATAGCCCGGAATATTTTGCCCGCCGTTTTTATTGGCTTCACCTCGGTGGCCGGGTCGGTGGGTTGGTTTACTGCCATGAGCTTACAAAACGCAGCCATCGTGAAAACCCTGGGCCAGACAGAGTTTGTGCTTACGCTGCTGATTACCTATTTGTATTTTGGCGAACGAATTTCGGGCAGAGAATACGCCGGCATGGCACTGGTGGGGGCCAGTGTATTGTTACTGCTTACTACGTCGGTATAAAGTGCTAATGAGTGCAGCTGGTTTAGCACGCATCTAAACCCAGGTTCTACTGGTGCTTATTCCTGGATCAGCTCCGCGGCATAGCCTCCCTCACAAAGTTTTTTCAGTATTTCCTGGCTCTGGCTGGCATCGCGAGTTTCCACCGTCAAATACAGATCCGCTTCCTTCACGGGCACACTGGAAAACAGTCTCTGGTGAGAAACTTCCAGAATGTTGCCACCTAGATCACCTACCATCGCGGCCACATCTGACAGGATGCCGGGAGCATCATCGATCTTTATCAGGAAACGTACGATACGACCCTTCTTGACCAGTCGCCGCATCAATACCGAAGCCAGTATCCTGGAGTCGATGTTCGCGCCGGAGAGAATCAACGCAGTTTTCTGGTCTTTGAATAAATCAGGATGAATCAATGCGGCCGCAAGCGTAGCGGCTCCGGCGCCTTCGCTTACGGTTTTCTCGATGTTGATGTAAAGGTTCACCGCTTCTTCGATAGCTTCTTCGGAGACGAGCACGACATCGTCGACCAGCCGTCTGATAACCTCCATGGCTAGCTCACCGGGATGCTTCACGGCGATACCCTCGGCAATGGTGCTACCACCACCGTGACCGGTTCCCCCATGGAGTGCATCGTAAACCCCGGGATAGCCCGCTACTTCGACGCCAATGATCTTGATTTCCGCCTTCAGAGCTTTGGCTGCGGTGGCTACACCTGCGATCAAGCCGCCGCCACCTATCGGCACCACAATAATATCCAGGTCGGGTTGCGCCGCCAGCATTTCCAGGGCTACCGTGCCCTGACCCGCTATGATGTACTCATCGTCATAGGGGTGAATGAAAGCAAGACCTTCAGAGGCCGCCAGTTTAACGGCATGTTTTGAAGCGTCTTCGAGAGAGATCCCTTGCAGGATCACCCGCGCTTGAAAGTTGCGCGTTTCCTCGACTTTTACATTGGGCGTATTCTTCGGCATCACTATAGTCGCGGATATACCCAGGCGTTCAGCATGATAGGCGACAGCCTTCGCATGATTACCGGCCGACATGGCGATCACCCCCGAGGCTCTCTCGGCTTCTGAAAGTTGCAATAACTTGTTCAGCGCACCGCGGTCCTTAAACGAAGCGGTGAATTGCAGGTTTTCAAATTTTATGAACAATTCCGCGCCTGTGATCGCAGACAGTGTGATGGATTTTTCAAAGCGCGTGTTGATGATCGCAGAGTCGATGCGCTCGGCGGCAGCTTGAATTTTTTTTAGAGTGATGGGCATAAGACGGGTATTAGGCCTCACGGCTTCCAGGGCAGAAAATATCGTAGGCTTCTCTCTCGCTTGAAACCAATTCCCATGGCGTGAGATTCCTTTTAATCCAGGATAATAGTAACCCAGCAGGTTATTGAATAACTCTCAGCCGGCACCATACCGCATTAAAATATGGCTCAAAATGCGCAATTCAACCTGTAAACGTCAGATCTTGCCTGGTCTTACACTCTCCTGAGAGCTTTTCGACAGCCTGCAAGAGGGTATTTTGAGGGACGTGAATAAGATAGTATCTCGATCCTATAGCCCTGAGGTTCATTACAGAATACCTGCCGTTGCGACACAGTGCAGCGTCACCGGATTCTACGATATGGGCTCCCAAGGGTTTTAGCTTACTATTTTCCCCCTGTTTAACTCGGAGAACGTGAGTGTCCAATAATAAAAGAGCGCTGGGATTTTGGCGAGGCTGGTCTTTGGTTGTCGGTGGCATCATTGGCTCCGGAATTTTTCTGCTACCCACTCTGCTGGCACCCTATGGTTTGATGGGGCTCATCGCCTGGTTGATCACGGGGGCCGGCGCGGTTGTACTGGCCCTCATGCTGGCCGACCTGTCCCGTCGGATGCCCAGGATCGGCGGTCCCTATGCTTATGTACGGGAAGCGTTTGGCGACTTTATCGGTTTTTGGATCGGTTGGGGATTTTGGATCTCAATCTGGTCAGCCATGGCCGCGGTTGCCGTTGCCTGTGTGGGTTATGTGGGTTTTTTTATTCCTGCCCTGACGCGAAATCCCCTGTTAACGACATTAATGACACTCGCTATCATTTGGGCGCTCACCTTGCTCAATATTCACTCCATGCGTGCATCGGGCCAATTTCAAGTGGTGGCGACAGTGCTGAAGATCGTACCTCTGCTCTTTGTCGGACTGTTGGGTTTTAGTATGGGCTCGGTCAGCAATTTGCCGGAACTTAATCCCACGGGAGGATCCATGCTGGGCGCGATCGCCACCAGTGTGACTCTGGTCATGTGGGCATTCGCCGGGCTCGAAGGTGTCACGGTACCAGCAGATGATATCGAAGACCCGGAGAAAACCATCCCCAGAGCGCTGGTTTGGGGGACGCTTACAGTACTGGGTATCTATCTACTGGCATACACCGGAGTTATCCTGTTGGTGCCAGCGTCAGTGCTGCTGAATTCCACGGCGCCGTTTGCGGACGCAACTGTAATGATCATCGGCAGCGTTGGTGCCTCCTTCATCGCTGCCGGTGCAATCATCGCAACACTTGGCACGCTTAACGTGCAGATATTGGTCGTGGGACAATTAGTCCGGGCCATGGCCCTGGACAAGCTGTTCCCCCAAAAGCTCGCCGAACTGGGCAAGGGCGGCACGCCAACGCTTGCAATTTTAATCTCTGCCAGTCTGGCCAGCGTGTTGGTCATCATGAACAACACCGAAGGCCTGGTTGCCACCTTCAGGCTGATGATTTTGCTTGCAACATTGTCGGCACTGATACCGCTGGCCTTTGCATCCATAGCCGCGCTGCTCTTTCTCTCCCGCGATGCGCCGTCTGCCACCCGAACCAAGGCCAGGGTTACGGCATCTCTCGCCTTTGCCTATTCACTGCTGGTGATCATTGGGGCGGGAGCGGAGACGGTCTTCTATGGTTTTATCCTGCTGATGGCGGCGTTGCCGGTTTATGTATTTGTGAAGAAGCAAGCCTGATAGGCCGGAAGAGGCTCAGATAGATTTTTCGGAGGCAGAACACCTGGGGTGGTTCTACGCCATTAGCTTGCGGTAGAAACTTACTTAGCTCAATGATTGAAGTAACTCTTTTAGCGCAAGCTGACCCCCGCTAAATACAGGCCATCCATCACCAGGTAAAACCGCTTCGATTTGATTCAAAGCGGCGAGCTTCTTAACCGAGAGTATTGCCTGTTTTTTGTCCTTAAGTTTCGGGTCGGGTAGTAGTGTGAGTTTTCCCCCTTCATGGCATCGCACCAAGTCGCCGGTAAGCAAGGTGCGAGAGTCAATCACGAAGGCAAGCTCGCCAGCTGTTTTAGAGCCGTTGACCTCGTAGATACATAAACCATCAACTAGTTCGTCGCCCTCTCTAAGCCAGTGGCTACACTCGATCGGAAACTGTTCCTGTTCTGCAGCAGGTCCATAGATCGTGGCGCCGGTTGTCGTACTAATGTTTTCTGCGTCACGGCAATGATCTGAGTTGGAAATTATAATTATTTTCGCACCACCCAGGGATTCAAGGTGGTCTTGATCATGGTCGCTGAGTGCCAAGGGGTCGAATAGAACATTACCTTCAGGTCTGACCCAAAGGATCGAATGAAAGTCGATGTTTCTATCCTCGTTGAATTCGGACCAGCAGTACAGGTCTGCTCTGTGCAATTTTTTCATGGTAAATCGCTCTTGTTTTATGGAGAGAAATATCAGGCGTCCACTATTTATTCAAGGTCGAAAAATAATCAGCCAGCACTCATCCTTGCATATATGTATTGATTTGTACCCAATATTGATCTATTAAACTCGCATATTTGCATTGAGTATTGACCCACATATAATGCCTGAAAGCCCTGAATATACTCAATCCAGTCGGGTCAACTATTACTGCAAATCCCGGGTCAATTTTGAGTGCAATTCAATAACTGCGGAAAATAATTCTGTCCCAATTGCCCTATTTATTCCTAATTCTCAATCAGTCACTAAAATCTATGACCTCAATCAGACTGCTGAAGTGATCGGTCCACAATGGACCGGGCGCCGGCATTGCCTGCTCATCTCTGCGCACCGCCCTGTTATTTAGAAATGCGTCGTTATTGGTCAGCAATATCCAGTCGGAGGCGTCGGTGAATCGGCTTTGATCCAGCTCATTCACGATACGGATCGTAGGTATTTCCATTGCCTCGGCATGACGCGCGATGATGGGAAGCAGGTCGGTATAACGGTTGGAGACATGAATCGCGAGGATGCCGTCTGTAGCCAGATGTCCCAGGTAGGTTTGAAAACTTTCCTGTGTCAGCAGATGCAGCGGGATGGCATCACTGCTAAAGGCATCGATGACGAGCACATCAAAGCGCTGCGCCTCATTGAGCCGGAGTTGGCGTTCCAGAACAATGCGGGCGTCCCCTTCAAACACTTCGACGTTTGCTCCTCGGGAAGCGGCATCCCGCAGAAAACTAAAGCGTTGCTGTGCCCATTGGGTTACCAGGGGATTGAGTTCGTAGAAGCGTGTGTAGTCTGGAACACCACGGTAGGGCTCCAACTCGAAATTTCTATATGAGCGGGTTAGATTGAAACGGGCATTGGCATAGGCCGCCAGAGTTCCAACGCCTAAACCCACAACACCGACTCGAAACTCCCGGCTGGGGTCGGCGCGTTGTGGATGGTATCTGATTGCCAGACCCACTCCCGTCGCTGGTCCATAATAGGAGGTCGGAAAGGTGGGGTGCTCCCTGGATTGGGAACCGTGATTAATACGGCCGTTAATTAGTAAAAGCCGATGGTCATCAGCGGCAACTTCCTCTTCCTTGATGGCGATCACACCGTAGAAGTTTCGGGCCTGCTCCACTACCTGCCGCTGCTTTTCCTGAATTTGCCAGGTCATCGCCCCGGTCAGTGACAGCACACCGATGGCAAGCACGGTACTCACCCCGAGCCGCGTAAGACCATAGCTTGAATACCACCAGTCATGAAAGGTTTCTTCGCCGCTTTGCCGCCACATCTCAAGGGTCAGTAGCAGGCCGATAATGGCGAGGGGAGTGGCCATCAGTATATTTCCTCTCCATGCTGAGAAGGTCGCAGCGAGTTCGGGGCCAACATTGTAGCCGGCATACCAGTTGTTGGTGTTGAGCATGCTGGCTGCGCCGGCGAGGATGGCCATGACTGTTACCGCCCAGCACAGCCTTGTGAGCATAAACTCGAGCCCGTTCCCCCCCTTGTTAAGATTATCGTGCTGTTTGCGAAACAGTTGCGGCATCTGCACGCCTATCATTAATGCAAAACAGGCGAGCAGCAGGATGTGGATCTCGTAGACGCCGGGAAAAAACGCTGGTGCCAGCAGGGCGACGAAGGCGCCTCCCAGGGCACCGCCGACAGAAACTATGAGGAAGAAAAATGTCAGTTGCGCCGGCGCAGGACGCAGGCGTGATAGCTCGCCGTGACAACACATGCAACACACAAACAGGGTCAGCGAATAACCGGTAATCTGATCCATGATGCCCAATACAGTTCCAAAATGGAGCAGCCTGATAGTATTGATCAAAGCCAGCGGCAGCAGTGCAGCAAATAATGGTCGGATATACCAGCGCTCGCTTTCAAAGCAGAGAATAAAGGTCAGCAGATAGAGGCTGAGGGGGATCACCCAGAGCAGGGGAACCGCCGCTATGTCCAGGGACATCTGGTTGGTTGTAGCCATCAACAGGCCAGACCCGCAGGTGGCCAGTGACAGCCAGAGCATCGTCTGGCCCAACCCCGGCCTGCGCCCGCCATCGACTGTTGCCGTCACATCAGTAGCGGACTGAGCTTCAGCACTTTCCTGCAACTTTATTGCGCCAACCGGGGAGCGCAGCAGTTGCCAGCCACAGGCTGCACAGAGTCCCACAAAAACCACATAGCCCAGGGTCCAGATCCAGGTCTGTGTCTGCAGTTGTAACAGGCGTTCAATGACAAAGGGGTAGGACAACAGCGCCAGCAAAGAACCAACATTGGAAAGCGCATAGAGACGATAGGGAGAACCGTGCGGATGTAGCACAGCGAACCAGCGCTGTAGCAGGGGCGCCGTGGCGGAGAGCAGGAAGAATGGTGCCCCCACCGACAGCGATAGAATAAGAAGTATGCGGCCTACCGGCGCTTCCGGGTCCATTGGCTTAAGTGCCTCTTCTGGAGCAATCGGGAAGGTGATCAGCGCCAGTACCAGCAAACTGGCGTGAACGATGGCCTGGTGGCGCCAATTCAGGAAGCTGACAAGCAAGTGAGCATAGGTATATCCGGCCAGCAGCGTCAGCTGAAAAAACAACAGAGCGGTAGCCCAGACCCCCGGGGTGGAACCGAACCAAGGCAAGATGTACTTGCCGATCATCGGCTGGACCTGAAACAAAAGGAATGCGCTTAGAAAGATTGTCGCGGCAAAGAGACGAACAAAGGTGGGGGGTGGAGCCTGCTTGTGTTTGTTCTGCCGTTTCCTGGCCATGTCTGGTTCTTCTCAGCGGCCACCAGAGGGTACTGACGAGTTAACTCGGTGCAAGCGATAATTGTGCCATGAATTCATCAAAACTGACATATAAGCGCCATCGATTTCCAGCAGAAATCATCCAATATGCCGTATGTTTATACTATAAATTCAACCCAAGCCATCGAGATATCGAAGATTTGCTTGCCCAGAGAGGAATTGCGGTGAGCTACGAGGCAATTCGTCTGCTGTGTCACAAATTCGGTTCCCGGTTTTCGCGGCGATTAAGGCGAAAACATCAAGGCTTCGGCGATACATTCTTCATAGATGAAGTATTCGTGAAGATCCAAAGGAAGCAGCATTATCTATGGAGAGCCGTGGATCAAGGGAGTTATGGCGTAGCTCATAGAGAATTGATTCCAGACACGATTCACGATACAACCCAGTATGCCAACAATAGAGCTGAGCTTTCGCGCGAGCCGACGCGAGTTAGAGAGCGGGGCATGCGTAAGTTCAAATCGATAGAGCAAGCGCAATGAATTTTGGGTGCACATGCCGCTGTGTATAATTTGTTCAATCTTGGTCGTCATTTGGTATCGGCAGAAAACTATCGATATTTCCGGCTGCGTGCTTTTGCGTCTTGGGAAAAGACAGTGGCGATGTAGACTGGGATTGATGGAGTTTTTTGGTCGACTTTGGCAGCTAACTTGTAAATACCGTTAGTAGAGAAGGGATTGCGAAGGAGAGCGAGAAAGTGGTACGTTTATGAGGACTATACCCGAGTAACGCTATGTTCAGATGGATAATCATCGTGGTTTTTTTTGGCAACGGCGGCATCTCGGCCTATTTTCGTCGGAAGGCCCGGCAGTTCGAAACGATTGCGCGAGCCGAGGAGGGAGTGCTGCTTGGCCTGATGCGCCTCGTCTTCGCCCTGCCGTTGTTCCTGTCCATCCTGGCCTACATGATTAACCCGGCATGGATGGATTGGTCGTCGGTGTCTTTGCCGGAGTGGCTGCGATGGGGCGGGGCGGTGCTCGGTGTCGGTGTGATGCCGCTGATGTACTGGCTCTTCAGCACCATAGGCGACAATATTTCCGAGACGGTGCTGACGAAGGAGACCCACCAACTCGTCACGAACGGCCCCTATCGCTGGGTGCGGCATCCCCTCTACGCCGTGGCGCCGATGATGTTGATCGCGGTGAGCCTACTGGCCGCCAACTGGTTTATCGGGGGGATGACGGTGATCGCTCTTGTGATGATCGTCCTGGTGGTTGTCTCGAAGGAAGAAGCCAACTTGATCGAGACCTTCGGTGATGACTATCGCGCCTACATGAAACGCACGGGTCGGCTGTTGCCACGCCTGCGGAAAGGGTGATACGAACCGCCGTGTGTTTGAATTGGAAATTGTAAAACGTGTAAATCTCTTTCTTTTTCATTGATTTCTGGTTGTAGAGTACCCTTATTTCGACCCCAAAAGAGAAAAATTGTAGTTAACTTGTCAATACCCATGGCACAATTATCGCTTAGTGCCAGTTAACTTATGTGGACTCCCCCCTTGTCAACAATAAAACTGCTCTATCAAAGAAATAAAATGCATACTTATGTACGAGCTCTAGTTGAGTAGCTAACT
>JADFIJ010000002.1 GCA_022566775.1 Pseudomonadota bacterium
AAAAGCTACTGGGAAGCAAAGGAAAGAGACCCTCGATGCCAGTGTGGTGAAATTGGTAGACACGCCGGACTCAAAATCCGGTTCCTTCACGGGAGTGGCGGTTCAAGTCCGCCCACTGGTACCAAATTTTTGTCTCTATTCGTTCAAGACATCAATAGAGAAACGATATTTCTTACAACTGCTGCTCGATTCGATAGAACCACCATAGGGGAATCTCGTCCCCAAAGACCTCCTCCATATCGTATTTACGGTTGTAGGCAGCATTGACTTCCCGACTCAGCGCTTCGTCGTCTAACAATGACATAGTTGCCTTGTAAATCTCACCATCGATATTTATTTTGACTTGGGGATTACGTTCGATGTTTTTTTCCCAAAATTTCTTTTCGGTGCCGTAAGAACCAACGTAGAGATTGCCTTCAAACTCCACACACCAAATGGTTGTGGAATGGGCTAACAAATACCAGGTTCGAGTTTCAATGGCTATTTCCTGAATTTCATCGGTAAACCGCCAATCATTCACCATTGCTGTTGCTTCTTCTCCCCCTAGCCATAAGCCTGGTCTTTCATCTTTGGGGGAGCAAGCAGCCGTTAGCAGCACCAAGAGCAGTAACACCAACAACTTTTGGAATTGATGTAGTCTTCTGTAAGCAGACGCCAGAGGTTCGAGATTCATTACTTGCATTCCACAGTTGTGCTGATGAAAGATCTTCAATCTTGCTAGGCCGCTTGAAAATAGGGTCATAATTTAGTTTCAGGGTATCGTCTATGCCTGTCACCGCCGAGGCAGCAACTAATCCGCACCGGCGCTTCTGCGCCGACCACGACTTTGAACGGCAAGCTGCTCGCGGACTGCCCGGTGTGCCTCGTCGATGGCGGAGTCTGTATGGGTCGAGGCAGCAGCATCGGAGTTGGCGATGGAAATCCGGCCGAAGCGTTGCCTGCCGATCACGCAGGGCCGATCGTCGGAGTCGTACATCGCCCACTCGATCGGATCCTCCAATGTGTTATAGCTATAGGCATAACCGTGTGGCCAGCGATTCACCGTGATCGCTTCGATGTCTCGCGCCGGGTCGAAGCCCCCACCCTCCAGCATGCGACCGAGTTGGTCGCGAATCTTGCGTTCGAAGGTCTCGAAGCTGGTGGCTAGCAGATCCTCGCGGCCGAGACGATGCTGTTCCCGTTTCGGGTGTCCAGGCGCGCAAGGTTCCCGGGCCATACGAAGAATCATCGGCTGATCGGGTGAGGTGGAGGGTTGATAGTCACCAAACTGCACGGACCGACCCAGGGTGGCGCCGGTGTGATACATGCCCGGCGCAGTGATCCCTGAGATGCCCAGCTTGGTGAAGGCCGTCCACTGGCGGATAAGGATGTTTGAGTAGACGAGGGGCATCTTCACACCGTACATGAGCGCGGTCTTCTGCGTGTCGGACATCTCGGGAACGAGGTGTGGGACGACGCCGTTATAACAGGCCATCACACAGTGACCCGCCCGTACCTTCTCGGCCTTGCCGTTCCGCACATAGGTGATTTCGACTTCGCTGGCCGCGTCGGGATCGCCCAAATGCCGCGCAGCTACTACCATGCTGTTGAGACGAATCCGCGCGTCCGAGCCCGAGCGGTCCAGACGATCGTAGGCCAGACGCGACATCATCGAGTCCTCCAGCGAACTCCCCGGAAGCGCGTCGGGAATCATGGCCCGAACCAGTAGCCGCGCAATCGTCGCGTTGCCGTCTGGGAAGTAGATGTCCGGTCCTTCATTCCACTCACTCTCGAGACCATGCTGTCCACCGCCGATGTGGGTAAGCGGGCTCACCAGCGGGTTGGGTTCGAGGTTCATGCCCTGGAAGCCTGGATAGCCCTGGGCCCAGGCGTAGAGCGCCGGATGGCCATCGATGCCCACACAGAAGCTGCCCTTCGGGCGGTCGTTGAAGAACGGGACCACGTCGGGGTGCACTCTGGCCAGATTCAGCAGGAAATCCAGGTAACTGATCTTGGCCAGGCGTTCCTTCTTGTCCACATCCGATAGCCCAGGCATATAGTCCGGATTGGCCGTGTCATCGTAGAGTCGCGCGATATCCCTCTGCGCGTCCGCCGACAGCGGGGTCTGTGCCAGCCAATCGGCCCATCCGCTGCGGCCAGTTCCCCCTCCACGTCCCATAACCAGCCGATCCTCGCCGCCAAACACTTCTTCGGCAAAGAACGTACTGCGACCCAGGCCCAGGGAACGGTAGAATCCCATCCCTTTCTCGCTGGTGGCAATCGCGCTTTCCACGTCGATGCCGATCGCCGCGAGCAAGTTTCTGGAGACCGTGCTGTATTGACGCACTGACTCGATATACGAGGTGCCGCCGTTCAGCATCAGGGTACGACCTTGATAGCTCATCTCATTGCGTTTGGCGTGACCGCCAAAGTCGTCGTGGTTTTCCAGCACCAGGACCCGGGCATCTGGACCGGCGGCTGTCAGGAAGAAATAGGCGGCCGACAATCCGCTCAGCCCGCCTCCCACCACCACCATGTCGTAGTTTTCACCGGTATCGGCGGCATCGTTCCAGCTGCTCCCATCGCGAAGCGCATGGGCGGCTTCGAAGGAACCGGGATGACTGCCGCGCATTCCAGTCAGAGACGGTGGATAGTATCCCTGTGCAGTGCGCGTTTCCTGTTGAGCCAAGGCCCATCGCGGTGCGACCAGCGACCCGGCGACCACTGTCCCGGTACCACTGATGAAGTCGCGCCGGGTGATATTTCGGCGCATTCCGAGATCACGATCACTGTACCTGGACATAGCACCTCCGGTTTACCGCCGCGGGAACGCCGCAGAGAGCCGGCTCTTTCTCTGCCCGGCTCAACGATTGAATGTGGATAAACTCCACTAGTACAGAGCCCGTGTCAAGCACGCCCGGTGGCTAGGAATCTTTTCCACAGGAAGCTACTGCATACTCATTGCTTGCACAACAGCTTTGATTGGTAGCCTGAAAAAACAGGCTTAACGCTGATGCTAGACAGAACTAATGGAAGTTGTCCAGTCTCCAGTTGGACCTGGCGACTATTTTCGAATCCGTTCATTGGTCGGGTCGTACAAGGGACGTGTGGAGGCTGAGGCAGCGAACCTTTTCCCTGCGACTTCAATTTCAAAGTTCCCCGATTGGATGTATTCCAGGGTCGCACCGTCTGCATGATTGACGTAACCCAAGCCTACTGCACAACCGACTGTGTGGCCGAACATGCCGGAAGTAATATAGCCGACTATTTCATCGTCTCGCCAAATTGGTTCGTTGTGATAGAGCAGCGGCTCAGGATCTGTTAGCGCAAATTGAATCAGGCGTTTTTTAATCGCGAGCTTCTGCTGTTTTTCCAGAGCTTCTTTGCCAATAAATCCACACTCTTTCTTCATATCAACCGCAAAACCCAATCCCGCTTCGAGAGGAGTATCTTCGTCCGTTATATCATGTCCCCAATGCCGATAAGCTTTTTCTATACGCAGGGAATTCATTGCGTGCATGCCAATATGCCGCAGATCAAAGGACTCACCCGCTTCCACCAGGCTGTCATAAACACCAAGCGCCTGCTCGGTGGGAATGTAGAGCTCCCATCCCAGCTCTCCCACGTAGGTAATCCGTGAAGCGCGTACAAAACTGTAGGCGATCTCTATCTCCCTTGACATCCCAAAAGGAAAATCTTCATTGCTCATGTCATTAGGTGTCAGCGATTGCAGAAAGGTCCGTGATTGTGGGCCCATAATGCCAATCACCGTCATGCTGGAAGTGATATCGGTTGCTACGACCCGCGCCTTGGACGGTATATGATGAGTCAACCATTGAAAATCCCGGACCTGGGTAGCCCCTGCAGTCACCACCAGGTACTTATTCATTTCCAGTCGCGTTACTGTCAGATCGGCTTCGATGCCACCGCGGGTATTTAACCATTGGGTATAAACAATCTTCCCGGGCGGGACCGCCACATTGTTAGCGCAGATATGATTCAGGACCTGTTCCGCATCGGGGCCCTGAACTAGAAATTTGGCAAACGAGGATTGATCAAACAGACCCAGGTTGTTTCGCACGGCGTGATGTTCTTCGGCAGAATAATTAAACCAGTTCTGCCGGAACCAGGAATATTGATAGCTTGCCGAGGCCTTATCGGCAGCATAAAAGTTAGGCCTTTCCCACCCCGCTATCTCGCCAAAGCAGGCATTTTGCTCCGCCAAACGATCGTGCAAAACAGATTTCCTCACACCCCGGGCAGTGGCAAATTGCCGATAGGGCCAGTGCATGGCATAGAGCAGACCCAGGCTCTCGGTAACCCGGTCATGCAGGTATTGGCGGTTACCCTGGAATTTTTGGTTTCGGCGTATATCGACATCCCAAAGGTCTTGCGGTGGGAAGCCATCTTGCATCCACTGGGCCAGCACCTTGCCTACTCCACCCGCTGATTGTATGCCGATGGAATTGAACCCCGCGGCCACGAACAAATTCCCTAATTCAGGCGTTTCTCCAAGATGATAGCGGTCATCCGGGGTAAAGCTCTCCGGTGCGTTAAAAAACATCTTTATCCCTGTCTGGGCTAACACAGGTACGCGGCTCATGGCCTGTTCGAGGATGGGTTGGATATGATCGATATCCTCTGGCAACTGGTCGAAACAAAAATCCTCTTTAATGCCATCCATACCCCAGGGTTTCGCCACCGGTTCGAATGCGCCCAGAAGAATTTTACCGGCATCTTCCTTGTAGTAGGCACAGGCGTCGTAATCACGCAGCACAGGAAGAGTGTTAGGTAAATCTGGGATTGCTTCGGTGACGATATAGAAATGTTCACAGGCATGTAACGGTATGTTCACTCCGGCTTCCGCCGCCAGCTGCCGTGACCACATGCCACCACATATGACCACCTGTCTGGCCTTGATCAAGCCTTGCTGCGTTTCAACACCAGTCACCTGATTGCCATCGTGACAGATGCGTGTCACCAGGGTGTCTTCAAAAATCCGGGCGCCTTGCAATCGAGCTCCCTTGATGAGGGACTGGGTCACATCTATCGGGTTCACCTGGCCGTCGGAGGGAGTCCATATTCCACCGAGGATACCCTCGGCGTTGATTAAGGGATAACGGGATTCTATCTCCGGGACGTCGATCACATCCACGGTGAGATCAAAGACCTTGGCCATCGAGGCGTTTCTTTTCAGCTCCTCGAATCGTTGGATGTTGGTGGCGATGGATATCGAACCGTTCTGACGAAACCCGGTGGCAAGGCCGGTTTCCTGCTCGAGATTTCGATAGAGATCTGCGGTGTACCGCGCTAACTTCGTCATGTTCAGGGAGTTGCGCAATTGACCGACGAGTCCTGCCGCATGCCAGGTGGTGCCAGACGTTAACTTCTTACGCTCAAGCAGAACGATATCATTCCAGCCCATCCCTGTGAGATGGTAGGCGACGGACGCGCCAACGATTCCGCCACCAATAACCACGACTTGAGCCTCCCGTGGCAATGAATCAGCCATTACCTGATACTCCGTTTCGTATATTGTTGGCAGGATTGTCTCGAATAATCAGGGTCAGTGTCGAGATAAAGGATAGAGGGGATCCACGAGTTAAAGGGAACGGAACATCAGGACGCTTCCATTTATTATTGTGGAACCCGATTGCAGGCAAGGGCAGGACTGCAGAGGCCATTTTACAATCGTCTGGTGGATACTGCCTGGTACAATATTCTATAGGTAACAAGCTTGAACGCCAAGATCAATGATTTTAACGTATTTAGCACTGATCGGATCTAGCCGATCTGCGTATGAGAAAATACAGGAAACAGGCCGCAGACAATCCTGCGGAAGAAAATAACATGCACATAACCATGATCTGATAGCGCACGGCGATCAGTGGATCTACACCAGACAATATTTGCCCAGTCATCATGCCGGGCAGGGAAACCAGACCCACGGCAAACAGGGAATTGGTGATTGGAATGAGGGCGGCTTTCAGGGCAAGCTCTCTGGCTGAGCTGGTATCGCTGCCGCGATCCAGTTCGCTCTGGAATCGTTCCGCGCAAATACTCACACTGTTCATCGCGCTGGCAAACACCATGCCCGCCAGAGGAATCAGATAGCGGGCCGAATAGAAGGGTTGCAGATTCAGCACCAGTTGGGTACTCACCGCGAGCGACAGCCCTCCTCCCAGCAGTATCGCCATGAAGGCGTAAACCAACAGCGCCCGGCGCCGCAGCTTGATGGAGCGCAAGGCTATCCAGCTAGAGACCATGACCATCACCATTAACACGGCCAAGACGATGAGTAGTTGGTCGGATTCCAGAATGAACGTCAGGAAGTAACCGATGACCAGGAGTTGCCCCAGCATGCGCGTTAATCCATACACAGAAACCGGCCCTTCCCGGGTCCATCTATACAGAATCCACACCACGATGCTTACCGGCAGAAAGGCCATCATCAGATTGCCCAAGCCAATTAACTGGGGAGCTTCAGTCATCGTGTCACCGAGAGCCTCCACGACTCATCATGTAAATGGGGAAAAGAATTTGACGACATAGTCAACTGGCGCGGTAGAACGGTCGTTCACACCAGTAGGGACGCCTGCAACTCAGCAACTAACGAGTAGCGTTGAAATTTCCCGTGACTAGAGAATCTTCTCATCCTCAGTTTTCTGCTTTGAATACTGCCTGAGATTAAACATTCAGCGTCTCGGCCAATTCACTAAGTTGCTAAGTTGCAGGCGTCCCCATCAATTTTGGCTCATGTATCTTTATTTCCGATTTTGTGATGCATACCACAAAAATACCCCTGAATTTCAGTATGCTGTACATCTAAACAGCGCTCCCCATAGGCAGCGCGGCAATATACTAAACTATTGAAGTTCGGGAAAACAATAAAATGAACGTTCTAAGTCCAGAAGATGGCAATATGACTCACAGGCAAGAAATTATCCAGCTTCTCAACATGGCGATCACGCAAGAATACAAATTTTCCCAAATAACCATAGTCAAGAGCCATGTTTCTTCCAACCCTATCAAACTGCTCTCGGTCAATGCTGAGGAAGGCACATTCTCTATGGACAGTGAGAGAGTGATCCCTGAGAAAAAATCGGAAGATTCAATGATGTTTCGCGCTCGATGTGGTGGACTTTCAATTGCATTCAAGTCTCGAATGGCTGATCTTGCCAGTGCTGAGTCTCTCTACAATCGCCCGAATAGATATAAGATAGAACTTCCATACTCGATTAGCCGCATTCAATTACGCAATAGTGTGCGTGTCGACCTGAAATCTTTATCTGACGAAGTTCCGGCGCTTCTTTGCTTGTCCAAGGGTGGACACATCGATGGAAACGTCATCGATATTTCGATTTCCGGTGCAAAAATCAGGGTAAACCGAAATCTGGCAAAAGAGTTTAATGACTATCGAGCGCTTGAAGCTTGCAGAATTAATTTACCGAACAATTTTGTTCTACAAACCGGAGCGCAATTGATAGGCATGAAGTTTGATCAGGAATCCGGCACTTCCACATTGGGCTGCCAGTTTGTCAATATGCAAAGCGCAGACGAGGATATGCTGGAACAGCTTGTCAATGATGTCCTGAAACAAACGCAAGCTCCTGAATTGGCAATTGCCAGCTAAGACCGCTGAAGGGCGGAATCTCAATCCCCCGGCCTTACCTTCTTAATCTCCACCCCATAGCTTTCAAAGTACCCGTTGTCTACCCAGAGCAGATGGCGGGGATGCTTCGGAAATTTCTCAAAGTTCACCCAGAAGGCAAGACTATTGAAGCCAACGGGAGCCTATGCTAACCGGAATATTTCACCCGGTGTGGTTATTACGGCATAATCGGTGCCCTGGGGAAACTGCAAACAGCACCGTTAAGGTCACTGTCCCCGAGATTACCTATAAGAAAAAGAAAACTACCGGAGGTGATGCCATGTCACGAACCATTCTTTGCTTCGCTTTATTACTGAGCCTGTTCAGCATCAATGCATTCCCCGCCGAGGACTGTATCCCGGACGGCGAAGTTCAATTTGTCTGTGGTACTACCAATCCCGAAGACTTGTACCCGATTCCCAACACCCCCTGGCTTATCGCGTCCGGCCGGGTGTCGGATGTAGACGGGCCCATCTACGCGGTGAACATCCGTGACTACAGCGTCCGGATAATATTCCCCGAAGGCGCCTTGGCACCTGTGCACGACAGGGTGACTTACAGAGACTGCCCCGGTCCGAACCCCAGCAGCTTCCAACCCCACGGCCTTACCTTACGAGAAGGTAATGCCGGTGTGCATACCCTATACGTCGTGGGCCATGGCGAGCGTGAGGCGATCGAGGTATTTAATCTGGATGTTCGTGGCAGGGTGCCGTCTCTGCAATGGATCGGCTGTATCGTAGCCCCGGAAGGCACCAGACGAATCAACTCTATTAGCGCCCTACCCAACGGCGCCATCGCCGCCACCAATTTCGATACCGCCGGCGGCGAACTATGGGAGTGGCATCCGGCCAGCGGTTGGACCGAGGTGCCGGGAAGCCAGATGCCCGGACCCAACGGCCTGGTCTCTTCTGCGGACGGTAATTGGTTGTATATCGGCGGCTGGAGTGATCGGGCACTGATTCGCCTGTCGCGGGGACGGGACCCTGTACAAATTGACTCAGCCGCTGTCGGATTTAACGTAGACAACGTGCGCTGGGCCGCCGATGGAAAACTCGTGGTTGCCGGTCATGTCACCCGCTGCGACGATGCCAGCCCCTGTGAATTGGCGGTCGCCCGTGTCGCCAAAGTCGATCCGGATACCCTCGAGGTGCAACAACTGGTGGATTACAAGGGCAATGATTTTTTCAAGCTGGGCACTGTGGCCATCGAAGTAGGCGATGAGATCTGGGTTGGTGGCATACGGGGAAGCCTGGGCATCGCCAGGTTTCCACAATAGCCAAGTCCGTTCAGCATAATATTTGATGTGACTAGTACCAGCGCAAATTGAACTTGACCCTTCGATTGCTCTGGCCGCTTGATTAAAAGCTGCTCTTAATATTGAAAGCTATCTGGATCTTGTTAACGTCCGGATCGTTTCTGTTGGTCAGGGGAACGGCGAAATCGATATGAACGACGCGACCCGACGCCGACTTGCTGGATAACAGCCTGATACCGAATCCTATATCGGCGAGCAGTTCGTCTTCGACGCCATTGTCGACGCCCGACTTCCAGGCCCGGCCCACGTCGAAGAAAAAAGCGCCGCCGACACGGATCAGGTTAAACAGATGTATATCCGTGTAGATTCGTTCTTCGAGGGTCAGCGAGACGCGCCTGTCGCCTACCTGGAAACGATTATCGAAGGCTCGAGCGCCGGTCAAGCCACCAAAGAAGATCTGTGTATTGGTATTCAGATTCCTGGAATAAATGGCTTCGAAGCTGGCGAAAAACGCGCGGCGTGACGTTTTTTGTCTGAAGTAACGGGTTTCATAACTTATGACAACATCCTCCACCGCTTTGCTGTCCAAGTTCCAACTCCCTTCCCACTCCAACGTGTGCTGCCAGAGAATATCGTCGGTATACATGAGCGTGTCACTGAAGAAACCAGCGGCGACGACGCGGTCCTGATCGGAGCCGAGGGCGCTCGATGCGAAACCGAGCGTACTGGACAAGTGTTGTCCCAGTTGCAGATCCTCGGTGCGATAAATCTGGTCCAGGTTGAACGCCGTGTCGAACTTGTCTTCTATCGATTCAAATCCCACATAGGGATAAGACAGCTCTCTGTCGGTGGGGAACACAGATGGCGGTGGCAGTTCATCGCTACGGCGGAATTCATCACGACGATAGTGGTACCCCAGGGTCCAGCGGCTGCTTACATTGTCTTCGAGACCCGCTGACCAGCCGAACTCGACCTTGAAATCCTTAATGTCGTGCTCCAGCTTGCTGATGTCATCGCCGCGAAAGTATTGCTTGTCTTCTCGCTCCCCATCCTCCAGGAATATTCCCCAGGACCGCCTCGAGTCCAGTGAAAAAAACGGCAGGTTCAACTCGAACAGACGGCTTGAGCCATCGTCGCTATCGATGTACTTGCTGCGGGTCCTGACACGGGAACCGAGCACATTGTGATCCTCGTAAATGAGTTGCTGCGATCGACGCTCCGTATCTTCACTGCTGGCGATCTCAAACTGTTTGCCCAATCCAAGAATGTTGGAATCGCGAATACCAAAGCTGTAGCTGTTTTCACCCCCGGAACGATCGAAGGCAATGTTCGGGGTAAGCGACCAGTTATCCCGGGTAATGACCTCCACATCGACCTCGCCTCCACAGAGCCTGACGGGACGAACATCGACATCATAAAAGTAAGCCTGCTTTCGCAACAGCCTGCCGGTCTCCGCAATCAACCTTTCATCGTATTGATCGCCACGGGCAATAAGAACCTGCTGCGACACAACATTTTCACGGGTAAGGATATGAAACCGGTTGGCCCAGCGAAATACAGCATTATTTTCACCCGGATTGGCTTCGTCGAAGATCGGCAACCGCGTGTAGTAAATCTCACCGACCCGGGCATTGTCCGCAATGTCGTAGTCAATACTCTCTTCCTGCACGAACAGGTAAGCACCGCTGGCCGGTTCAAACACCGAACTGCATGCAGGCGCACCGACTCTGGTTTCAACTTCGGCGGCTATAGCGGTTCGAACAGTGAATATTGTGAGGGCGCAACACAGTGTTATGATCTTCATTATTCAATCGGACAAAACGCGATGTGGCTGTTGGCGAGGACGGGATCGAATCCCGAGCCTAATATTTATGGACAATGAGAGCATAGCAGGCAAGCTAGAGCTGTCAAATTGAGACACTCGAAACGGGCCATGAAACAGGCAATGAAACGGGCAATGCTGAGCAGGAAACTATCACGGCTATCTCTGGCGCTGGGCATGCTGCCGATCGCGGCAATCAATGCCAGCTATTTGATTGCGGCATGGGAAGGCGCAGTGCCGTGGTGCGTACCCTACTGGGAAAGCTGTACCTCAATCAGCGCGACTGGCCGCGAAGGGTTCGCCTTTTTCTTTTTCAAGGCCACGATGATACCAGTGGCCTTGCTCACCATCTGGTACTGGATACTGGCGCAGGCGAAGCTCGCTGATTTTGGCTATCGCGGCAGCGCGATTCCAGCACTGGGTATTATCGCGGCGATTGCCTTGCTCTGTTACACCCTGGCCCTGGGCGCTATTGGTGACAGCTTTCAACTGACACGAAGAATCGGCATTATTTTTTACTTTACCTTCACCTACCTTTCACAATTACTGCTGGTCTACCAATTTAGAAGACTGGATATTCCAGAACAAGGCAACCAATGGCAGTTACTGATGTGCCTCATCATTTTGGTTCTGGGTATCTTGACCCTGGTTCTGGATGGGCTGTTAGACAACTATGATGACTACGAGGATGGATTCGAATGGGTGCTTGCATTATTACTCCATTGCAATTTTTTAATTGCTTATTGGAGTTGGCGAAAGGTAGATGGTTCTAACGGAGCTAGGGTGGGAATGGCTCCAGAGCAGACCACAGCCATTTGAGATCTCGTGATTCGTCCCCCTTTCTGCTTCTTTTGCCACCAACTCAGCAATTAGCGTTGTTGGCACCAAGGCCTGGGCACTTTGGTGGTGGCAGAGATAGGCATTCTACTGCTACTATCGGTAGGGCGTATCGAGAGGGACAGAGGCCAACGTGGCGCCCATTCTGGCCTATGCAAAGCACTGAAGCTTGGAACAAATTTACCAATACCTCATTTGGAGGCTAATGAATAGCTTTCCCGGCTGGCGATTCCTTGAAGAAGGGGGAAATTCACCCATGGGCTATGACGAAGACAGCAACGCAGACATCAACGAAGACGACAAAAAGCAAAAGAAACCAAAGTTGTTTTTTGGCTTGGAGATGAGCGACGGCGTCGTATATACCGTGGTAGTAATTCTCACCCTGATCTTCATCTGGCAGGTTTCCATCGTATTGCAGGCGTTGAACTAGAGCTTGACCGCGTTTTCGGCGCCTCCCCGCTTTCCAGCGTTTACCTGATTCCTGCGAATTAACCAGGCAACGCCCCCCTAAGACCTGTTCCTACCATGTGCCACGTGCTAAATTACGCGCCTTTCGCAAGTCTGTCCTACAATTCGATGCACCGGCACCACACATAGCCAGCATCGTAGAGACAGGCAAGGGACTTTTATGACTGCATACAAGATTGCCTTATTGGATGGAGATGGCATCGGCCCGGAGATCATGACCGAAGCCGTAAAAATTCTCGATCTCGTCGCCTCCAGAAATAACATCGAATTCGACTTGCGCCATGGCGCCTTCGGGGCCAATGCCTACTTTGCCCACGGTCACGCCTTTCCCGATGCCACCAAAAAGTTATGTGATGAGGCCGACGCCATACTGAAGGGCCCTATCGGTCTCAGTCACGAAGCATCCAGGAAAATTCCAGTCGACATGCAACCGGAACGGGGCGCCCTGTTGCCTCTGCGTCGTCGCTACAATACCTTCGCCAATTTCCGGCCGGTATATTTGCCCCAGGGCCTGGCGCATTTTTCTCCATTGAAACCCGAAATCATTGGCGACGGTATCGACTTCATCATAATTCGGGAGTTGGTTGGCGGACTTTATTTTGGCAAGAAGGAAACCGGGATCAATGCCCAGGGCAGGCGTTTCGTCAGCGAGAGTCTCGAGTACGATGAGGACCAGATAGCAAGGATCGCCAGGGTCGCTTTCGACACCGCAAAAAAACGCAAGGGCCTGTTGCACAACATCCATAAAAGCAATGTGCTGAAATCCAGTGTGTTGTGGAACGAAGTCATGGTTGAAGTAGGTCAGGACTACCCGGATGTCGAGGTCGTGAATATCCTGGTGGACGCCGCTGCCACCTATCTCTGTCTCAATCCCGGTCAATTTGACGTCATGGTGATGGAAAATATGTTTGGCGATATCCTCAGTGATCAGGCCGGCGGCATTCTCGGCTCCCTGGGCCTGATGCCATCGGCCTGTATCGGACCCGACAAGGCTTACTATGAGCCCTCCCACGGCTCGGCGCCGGACATTGCCGATCAGAATGTCGCCAACCCCTACTCCATGATCGGTTCGGTGGCGATGATGCTGGAAATGAGCCTGGGGATGGAGGCGGAGGCACAGAATGTATGGCACGCCATGCAGAGTGTGTTTACCCAGGGATACACCACGGCAGATCTGGCCAAACCTGGTGCACAGAACAAGATGATCGGCACCGATGCCTTCGGTGACCTGGTGGTAGAAGAACTGGCCAAAGCCCCGGTCTAAGCTAGCTATCGGCGTGCAGCCTGATATTGATCATGCGCAGCGTCGCTTCCACTGCCGCCAGCACCTGGTTGGCATCCACGCCCCGGGTCTTGAACTCATGCTGTTGCCACTCCCAGGTGATAATACACTCGGTCAGCGCCGTGATCTGCCCTCCCCGTGGAATATGCACTTCGTAGTCAAGCAGCGCCGGCATCACAAAGTCCCGTCGGTGTAGAATTTGTTCGATGGCATCGAAGAAGGCCGCGTAACCGCCGTTACCGGAACCCGAGCCCTGCTGTTCCTCGCCGTTAATGGAAACCCGAATACTGGCGGTGCTCTCGACGTCGAGTCCCGAGCTTATGTAACAATTCAACAGCGTGATGTGCTGATATTCTTTGCTCTCCATGACATCGGCAATGATGAACGGCAGGTCGTCCGAGGTGATGTTCTGCTTAGAATCGCCGAGCTTGACGATGCGTTGCAATACCTTGGCCTGGTCCTGCTCCGACAGGCTAATGCCCAGCTCTTCCAGGTTATTGATCAGCGACGCCTTGCCGCTCATCTTGCCCAGTGCATACACCCGTTTACGGGCAAATCTTTCGGGGCCGAGCTCGGACATATAAAGATCACCCTTGAGATCGCCATCGGCATGTATGCCGGCAGTCTGGGTGAAGACATCAGCGCCGACTATGGGTGTGTTCGCGGCGATCCATTTGCCGGAAAAATTCTCCACCATTTTGCTTAACAGGCCGATTCTAGTTTCATCGATGGACAATTGCAGACCCAACTTGTCTTTCAACACCACTGCAACTTCCGCCAGCGAGGCGTTACCGGCACGTTCACCGAGGCAATTGATCGTGCAATGTATGCAATTGATACCTGCATTCACCGCCGCCATCACATTGGCGGTGGCCAGGCCATAGTCGTTATGGGGGTGAAAATCGAACCGTTGATCGGGAAACTCCCGCAGCATGTCCGCCAGGGAAGCCGACACCTGTGCCGGCGAAAACACGCCCAGAGTATCCGGCAACATATAGTGAACAATGCCGAGCTCGGCGGTTCCCGCCACCAGAGCGAACACATAATCTTTGCTATCGACGTAGCCATTCGACCAATCCTCAAGATACATGTTGACGCCCAGGCCCTGCGCTTTGGCATATTCTACGGTCCTGGCTATGCCCTCTAGATGGGTCTCCAGAGTCTTGCCCAATTGTTCGCGGCAGTGTTTTTCACTCCCCTTGGCCAGCAGGTTGATGACCTTGCCTCCCGCCGCCACAATCCAGTCGACACTGCGCTGGTGATCCACGAAACCCAGCACTTCGACCCGCGCTAGCAAGCCTTCGGTTGCTGCCCATTCGGTGATTTGCGCCACCGCGCGTTGCTCGCCCTCGGACACACAGGCGGAGGCGACTTCGATCCGATCCACCTTCAAAGATTGCAGCAGGGCACGGGCAATGTTCACCTTCTCATTAACCGAGAAAGAAACCCCCTGTGTCTGCTCGCCATCACGCAGCGTCGTATCCATCAACTGGATATGTCGCCCTGCCTTCGAAGTGCCCATGCTGTGTCCTGAATTACCATCAATATTGGCCGGTGGCCGATGCCGGCGCGGGCGATTCTAACAAATATCCTCACCATCAATATACCGCCAGGGGCAGAAAGTCATCCGATTTGACCTCACCGTAGATCGTTATATACTGCGCCCTCCTTAAAATACGGAATAACTGAGGTACCTATGGCGATTCAAATCTGTGTACCCAAGGAAGTTCGCAAAGACGAACAACGGGTGGCGCTGGTGCCGGATACTGTTAAGCGATTAGCCACCGAGGGTTTGCTTATCAATATTCAGTCGGGTGCCGGCGAACTGGTGGGGTACACCGACGCCGACTATGAGAATGCCTCCATAGTCGCCGATAGCAAGGAATTACTGGGCAAGGCAGATATCACCCTGATGGTCAACCCGGCGACCAGTGAGCAGATCGAGCAGCTGAAGGACGGCTCGGTGCTCATCGGTTATATGGATCCGCACGCGGACCTGCAGCGATTTAACCAACTGAAAAACAAGAATATCTCCGCCTTCTCCATGGAATTAATTCCCAGGATCTCGAGGGCCCAGGCCATGGATGCACTGTCATCCCAGGCTTCCATCGCCGGCTACAAGGCGGTGCTGCTCGCTGCCAATATCCTCGGCAAGTTTTTCCCCATGTTGACCACGGCAGCAGGCACCATCCGCCCTTCCAAGGTACTCATAATTGGCGCCGGCGTGGCCGGACTACAGGCCATCGCCACGGCCAGACGCCTGGGCGCAATTGTGGAAGCCTACGACGTGCGCGCCGCCACCAAAGAACAGGTGGAATCCCTCGGTGCCAAATTTGTCGATATCGAAATCAAGGCTGAGGGCGACGGCGGTTATGCCCGGGAACTAAGTGAAGAAGAAAAACAACAGCAACAGGAAATCCTCGCCAAGCACGTGGCAGCGGCCGATGTGATCATCACCACCGCCGCGATTCCAGGGCGAAGCTCCCCCCGCATCATCAGCACGGCGATGGTAGAAGGCATGCGTGGCGGTTCGGTCATAGTAGATCTGGCGGCGGAAGGTGGCGGCAATTGTGAACTGACCAAGGCCGATGAGACTGTGCTGCACCAGGGTGTAAAAATTTATGGCCCAGTGAACGTGCCCAGCATGGTTGGCAATCATGCCAGCGAGATGTACTCGAAGAATCTGCTAAATTTTCTCGAATTACTAATTCAAGATGGCGTCATCAACATCGATCTCGAAGACGAGATCATCAGTGGCAGCCTCATCACCCACGCCGGCGCTATTCATCACGCCGGCATCGAAGCACAGTTATCGAAAGGAGCTTCATGATGATCGAAGGTCTCGCCGCTATTTACATATTCATGCTGGCCGGCTTCACCGGTTACGAAATAATCAGCAAGGTTCCCGTGATTCTTCACACCCCCTTGATGTCTGGCTCCAACTTCGTACACGGCATTGTGCTGGTGGGCGCGATGTTCGCCCTGGGTATTGCCGAGACCACGACACAACAGATTATCGGATTTATTGCCGTCCTGCTGGGCGCAGGCAATGCCGTGGGTGGCTACGTGGTGACCGAGCGCATGCTGGAAATGTTCAATCCCAGCAAGAAAAAAACCAGCGGCGAGGAGTCATAGATGGACATGATAATCCAGGCTTCTTATCTCATCGCCGCGGTGCTGTTTATCCTCGGCCTCAAGCAGATGAGTTCGCCGGTCACAGCCCGACGCGGCATTCTCTGGGCCGGGGCCGGTATGGTGCTGGCCACGCTGGTCACCTTCATGACCCCGGAAGTCATCGATAGCGCCCAGGCCAGCACCAATATCATGCTCATTATCGTCGCTATCGCCATCGGTGGGGGCTATGCCTGGTACAGTGGCCGCAAGGTCGCTATGACCGACATGCCGCAGATGATCGCCATGTACAACGGCATGGGCGGTGGTGCGGCGGCAGCGATTGCGGCGGTGGAGCTGCTCAAGGCCAGCTCAGAGGCTGCGGTCGATCCGAGCGGCGCCACCACCATAGCCTCAGTCCTCGGCACCGACGTGGCCATCCTGGCTATTCTTGGCGCCGTCATCGGCACCATCTCCTTTAGCGGCAGCATCATTGCCTGGGCCAAACTGGACGGCAGGCTCAGCCTCAGCAGGATCCTGCCCAAGCAACACCTGGTTAACGCCGTGCTCGCTATCGCCACCGTGGGCTTCGCGATCGCCATTTACTTCAGTGCCGACATCAACACCATCATTATCTTCTTCGTGCTGGCATTGATCCTCGGTGTCTTCATCACGGTCCCGGTTGGTGGTGCCGACATGCCGGTCATCATCTCCCTGTTCAATGCCCTTACCGGCCTCGCGGTGGGTTTCGAGGGCTATGTGCTGGGCAATGCGGCGATGATCATCGCCGGCATCGTGGTGGGTTCCGCCGGCAGTCTGCTCACCCAGTTAATGGCGAAGGCCATGAACCGGTCGGTGTTCAATGTGTTCTTTGCCGGCGTCGGCACCGACGCCGCAGCGCCTGCTGGCGATGGCATAGAAGGGGTAATGAAAGAGATCCAGGCCCAGGATGCGGGCATTCTCATGGCCTTCGCCAGCCAGGTAATCATCATCCCCGGCTATGGCATGGCGGTAGCCCAGGCCCAACACAAGATTTGGGAGCTGACCCAGATTCTCAACGAAAAAGGTGTGTCGGTTAAATTCGCTATTCACCCGGTGGCAGGACGCATGCCTGGTCATATGAACGTGCTGCTCGCCGAGGCTGGTGTGCCCTATGACAAGATCTATGACATGGATGACGTCAACGCGGACTTCAAGAACACGACGGTTGCCCTGGTCATTGGCGCCAACGACGTGGTGAATCCTTCCGCCAAGAACGACAGCAGCAGCCCGCTGTATGGCATGCCGATTCTCAATGCCTTCGAGGCCGAGAATGTTATTGTCATCAAGCGGGGTCGTGGCACGGGGTTCTCTGGTGTAGAAAACCCTCTATTCTTCGCCGATAATACCAAGATGCTGTTTGGCGATGGGCAGAAGGCGGCCAGTGAATTGATTCAGGCGGTTAAAGAGTTATAGCTGTTTTTTTGAGATTCCGATACCAACACAGCTGGGCTGGGGTGGTTGATGATCTGACCGTCGCCAGCAGGCCGAAAAATGCTCCTGCGTTTTCGGCATTTCCGCCATCCATGGCGGTCGGGCTGGCGCCGAGCCTACAGGGATGTATTCACGGCGTGTCAGAGCAGCAATCACCCCAGCCCCGCGCTCAACCCCATCCAAATTACTGCCAATGAACGAATCTCAGTCCACTCAAGCGGAACTTATTGCAAGCTACCCTCGTGCGGGTTTGTTTCGACGGCTGGCGTCGTTGTTGTATGACGGGTTTATTGTTGGGGCTATCTGGATGCTGATCGGGTTCGTTGTGCAACTGGTGGTGGGTCCGGATACCAGTGAGCTGGTGGATGGGCGAGTGCAGACTGATCCGGTGCTGGGTAATATTCTGTTTTTTCTGATGGTGGCCAGTTGTGCTGGGTTCTTTCTGTGGTTCTGGACCCGGGGCGGGCAGACGGTGGGGATGTTGGCCTGGCGGATCAAGGTGGTTGACCGCGATGGGGGGCTGGTGGGTTGGCGTCAGGCGGCGGTGCGTTGGCTGCTGGCCTGGCCGGCTTTCTTCGTGCTGGGATTGGGATATTTGTGGCTGCTTGTGGATGCCGAGGGTGATGCCCTGCATGACAAAATCTCCGGCACCAGGGTCGTGGTGGTGCCCAAAGCGCCTTAATAATTCTGTTAGCGGGTGCGCTGCATGAAAAACAAGCCCAGACCCCCACAGATCATTATAGGAATCAGCACCGCGAGGAAGGGACTGATGCCGTAGAGCAGGCTGGCTGGCTCCATTAATCGTTGCAGAATCGTGAATACCAGGCCGATGCCCATGGCGACAAACACCCGGTAGCCCATGGTCGCTTCA
Organism: Pseudomonadota bacterium; assembly: GCA_022566775.1. GTDB lineage: Bacteria > Pseudomonadota > Gammaproteobacteria > Pseudomonadales > Pseudohongiellaceae > UBA9145. The sequence goes on from JADFIJ010000002.1 coordinate 18,750, forward strand.
CGTAGCGGGCCGAACACGAAAGAGATGGCCAGGATGACTAGTGCCAGTGTCGCTATCGGTTGCAGGAGTTTGTTCCAGAAGGCGAGGTAGTAGGTGGCGCTTTCCAATCCCTCGGTGTCGAAGAAGCGGGCGAAGCGATAGAGCCCGGAAATAGACTGCCGGTCTGGTCGTACCAATAACATACTCAGGATTTCCGGGGACAGGTCCACCTGCCAGTCTTCCTGCATATAGTGCTGAACCGAGATAGCGTCGGCAGATAGAAAACTTGTATCGACATCGTTCAACTGCCAGTAACTGTTCTCATCGTCTTCGATATAGTTTGCCGATGCGGCGAAACTGGTGGCGACGATTCTGCGATCTGCATCCAACTGGTAACGGGTAATGCCGTAGAGTAGTTCACCTCCCGGCGCGATGGCGTTGATATGAATATACTCGTTGCCTATTTTCCGCCAACTGCCCTGCTCCGTATTGATAGCCTCATTGCCGCTGCGTTGTATGGCCTTGTTGCTACGGGCAATCTGCTCCAAGGGCGGCGACACAAATTCCCCCAGCAACAGGCTCAATACCATGATGAACAGGGTGGGTTTCAATACCGCCCACACGATACGCCATATCTTCACCCCGGCTGCCTGCATGACGACCAGCTCATTGTTGGATGCCAACACCCCGAGCCCGATAAGCGCACCACCGAGTGCCGTGAAGGGCAGTAGTTCGTAAATACTGGTGGGAGTGGTATATAAAACGAAGGTGAGGGCATTAAACATGGAGAAATTTTCGTTCGTGTCTGCGAGTTGATCGGCCAGGGTGAGCAGCAGGTCCAGGGTGGCAGTCAGAGAGATGACCACCAGCATGGATAGCAAAACCGTGTTGCGAATATGGCTGTCCAGTAGTTTCATCTATGCTGGCCCGCAACAGTCATGCTTTTGCACCCCTCGCAAGACGATTCCCCAGGGCGGGCAGACGATAGACCGCGAATGCGATGCCACAAAACAACAGGTGTACCCACCACATGCCGATGACGCTACTGATCTCACCTTCGGCAAGCAAATCTTTGGCATATTGCAGCAATAAAAAATAGACGGCATACAGCACCGTGGCGGGGAACAGCTTGCCGTATCGACCCTGTCTTGGATCCACCCTGCTCAGGGGAACGGCAATCAGGGTAATTACCGGAATCAGCAGCAGCATGGACAAGCGCCACTGCAATTCCGCCTGCTGCCGAGGATCCGTGGCACCGATGAGGGCTAGCGTAGGCAGGGTTTTCTCTTCCAGCACCAGATCAAATTCGGTGGCCTCGGGCAACAGTATGGACTGCACATCGAATTGACCGATGGTAAATTTAGCCTGGCCGGGCACGCCATCATACTGCATCACATTCTCCAAGCGCATGAAGCGGGCACCGGTGGCAGCATCGATTTCCGGGCGCGCCGATTCGGCTATGGTAATTCGAAGGGTCTGCTCACCGTCGGTCTGCACACTGCTGGCGACAAACACGTTTTCCAGGCGACGGCGAGAGTCGCTGTCTCTGCTGATGCGCTCGGCATAGGTTACGCGATCGCCCTCGCCGAAAGTCTGGAATTGACCAGCCACGATCAGATCAATTTCGGTGAGTTGTTCCTGATTCTGTTTGAGTTGTTCGGTGTGGCGTATGCCCCAGGGCGTGACCAGCAAGCTGAGGACAGCGATCAACACCAGCACGGCCGTTGAACTACCCAGGGTGAACAGCAATAGCCTGCGTTCACTGAAGCCGGCACCGAAAAGAATAACCATTTCGTTTTCGGCATACATGCGACCGTAAGCCAGCAAGATGGCGAGGAACAGGGCCAGGGGAATGATAACCAGCAGGAAATCCGGCAAGCGGTAGAACATCAGCAGTAACAGGACATCGGATGCCAGTCTGCCGGCTACTGCATCGCCCAGATATTGAATAAAGCGACTGGTGAGCGTCACCACCAGCAATATCAGGGTGACGGCAGCCATCACCTGCATTATCTGTTTGCTGAGATAACGGAAAATGATCAAATCGACTAGCGAACCTCTGATTAGCTGTCCCTACACCGTGATAGCGCAGTGTACTGGGGCGGCTCCGAACAAACCAGTAATGTCTCAGAAGTCGGCTGCAGCCTCCGAGTCGCGCTAGGCGACCCGGGACTCAGGCTGTTCGAGAATGGCTTTGAATGCCGGTGGCAATTCGGTGATCTTGTGACGATCGAAATCGAAGAACACCACGCCCATCTTGGCGTTGCAGACTACCGCTTCCAATGCGCTATTGGTCACCTGCAGGCCAATATCGAAACCGTAGCGATTAAAGCCGCTCACACCCACGTCGATGATTAGCAAATCGTTGGCGAATGATTCCGAGCGGTAGTCCACCGCGAGATCGGTTACTACCATGCCAAGACCGAAGATATTCCCTTCCGTGAAACCGAGACTGGCCAGGAACTGAAGTCGAGCCTCGTGCAGGATTTTCACCATGGCCACGCTGTCGAGATGTTTCGCGTAATTGACGTCGCTGATGCCGACACTGCGTTCCATGCTGAATAAAAAATGGTCTGGGACTGAGACTTTAATGCGAGGCATGGCAACTCCGAATGATAATTACTACTGACAATCAATACCTTGTGACAGCGCATATTGCTCTTGGTTCAATAACAAGGCAAGTTTGGTGTTCCTGATGAATGGGAACTACATTTGAAGATACGTGACAGTTATTCGGTAGCGCCAACGGTCAGACTCCCGGGCCTGGTCCAAGGCCATTTACCTCGACTACCCGGTTGCTTAAGGAATTGAATATCTTTAGGATTGTCGATGAGTGTAAAGAAATGCTGGCTTAGGTTAATGCCAGTTCGGCCGGGCACTAACAGTATCTATGGAGTTAAGAAACATTCATGAAGTTCTCAATCAAAGCAGGATCGGCAGAAAAAATTAAGTCAGACTGCCTGGTGGTTATCATCTGGAGCAAGGGCACTCTCAGTGACGAGGCCGGCTTGATCGACATTGCGGCTAAGAAGGCCCTGAGTAAGTTGCTGGGCTGCGGTGATTTCACCGGCAAGCTCGCTGAAACGCACCTGATTCATGACCCCCTGGGGTCGGCGGCGAAGCGACTGCTGCTCGTTGGTGGCGGCGATCGCCGCAAAATGAGCGCCAAGAATGCAGCGAAACTCCTGACTTCCAGCTTGAAAAAAGCCTTCACTCTGAATGCCAGCAGCGTCCATTTTGCCCTCGCAAGTCTTGCACTCAATGATCGCGAGCCCGCGTGGCTAGCCGCACGCCTGGCGCAGCAGGCGGAGCACGCCAGCTATAGTTATGACACCACCAAGAGCAAGAAGAGCAAGACCCCGACTATCAAGGCGATTAGCCTTTCCGCCAGTGCCGGCAGCCGACGCAAGCAGCTGGAATCAGGTCTGAAACAGGGCCAGGCCATCGGCAGGGCCATCAATCGTGCGCGGCAGTTAGGCAACTTACCCGGCAATATCTGCACCCCCAGCTATCTGGCGACAAAGGCCAAAGACCTCGGTAATCGAAATCGGTCCCTGACTGTCAAGGTGTTAAGCGAGAAACAAATGGCCCGGCTGGGCATGGGCTCGCTGCTCTCGGTATCGGCCGGCTCCGCCGAGGAAGCCAAATTGATCGTGATTCAGCACCAGGGCGCCAGGGCGGATAGCAAGCCCCATGTCCTCGTGGGCAAGGGCGTCACCTTCGATACCGGCGGCATCAGTCTCAAATCTGGCGCGGCTATGGATGAGATGAAATTCGATATGTGTGGCGCCGCCAGCGTCATCGCTGTCATGAGCTGCTGCGCCGACCTGAAACTGCCGATCAACGTCGTCGGCATCATCGCTGCCGTCGAAAATATGCCAGGCAGCAAAGCCACCAAGCCGGGTGACATCGTCACTTCCATGGCAGGCAAGACCATCGAGGTACTGAATACCGATGCCGAGGGCCGTCTGGTATTGTGTGATGCCCTCACCTACGCCGCCCGCTTCAAACCACGTAGCGTCATCGATATCGCGACGCTGACCGGCGCCGCGGTGGCAACCTTTGGCTCCCACGTCACGGCGCTGCTAAGCAACAACGACAAACTGGCGAAGTCCTTGCGCCAATGCGGAGAGCGAAGCCTCGATCCGGCCTGGCAGTTGCCCCTTTGGGAAGAGTACCAATCCATGCTCGACAGCAACTTCGCCGACATTGCGAATATTGGCGGACCGCGAGCAGGCACCATTACCGCCGCCTGCTTTCTTTCCCGCTTTACCGAGAAGTATCGCTGGGCGCATTTGGACATCGCCGGTAGTGCCTGGCACAGCGGGGCCTTGAAAGGCGCCACCGGCAGACCTGTGGGTCTGTTGATGGAATATCTGCTTGGGCAGAAAGCCTGAAAATGAAATTGCTTGGGGATGTTCAGTGACGGCGCGCTATGCTTGGTTGTCCATAGCAGATAATTACACTGCGGAACAGTAGCGATGACCCAGGTTAGTTTTTACACGCTCAGTGAAGAAGGTTTGGATGCCCGCATCCTGTTTGCCTGCCGGCTGATAGACAAGGCTTGGAAGCTGGGTCATCGGGTGTTCATTCAGACTCAATCAATAGAACAGGCGAAACGTCTGGATGACATGCTCTGGCAATACCAGGCCTCCAGCTTTGTGCCCCATTGCCTGCTCGATGAGAAAACCGGCGATGAATCCGTGGTGATCAGCCCGGAGTTACCGGACGGCAGTCACCACGATGTGCTGATCAATCTCAGTGCCGGCACCCACCCCAGTCACCTGGATTTCGCGCGTGTAAATGAAATAGTCAGTGCCGATCAGGACAGCCTGAAACAAGGCAGAGTGCGTTACCGCTTCTATAAAGACCAGGGTCATTCGCCTGAGACCCATAAGATATAACAACAGCTCGGTGCTTGCGCCGCCATCATGTATAATCGCGCCCTTTCACAGCAGCGCTGACAGTTATTGTCGATAACTAATGACGAGAACTTTTACTCTGAACTGTTGCCCTGGACTATCGTCCCCAACTACAGCGCGACAAATCGACACCAAGAAACCAGATTTGCACACCGAAGCCATGGATAAGACTTACCAACCACAGCAGCTCGAAGATCACTGGTACCACACCTGGGAAGAACGGGGCTATTTTGCGCCCCAGGGCGACGGTGAGCCCTATTGCATCGTCATCCCACCGCCGAATGTAACCGGGCGCCTGCACATGGGCCATGGTTTTCAACACGCGATCATGGACGCGCTTACCCGCTACCATCGAATGCTGGGCCGCCAGACGCTGTGGCAGGTAGGCACAGATCACGCCGGTATCGCTACCCAGATGGTGGTAGAGCGGCGCCTCGCTGCCGCCGGCAGCAGTCGGGGGCAGCTCGGGCGTGACGCTTTCGTGGCCAAGGTCTGGGAATGGAAACAGGAATCGGGTGGCATCATCACCCAGCAGCTGCGACGCATGGGATCATCTCTGGACTGGACCAGGGAGCGCTTCACCATGGACCCGCAGCTCTCCTCGGTGGTAGAGAAAGTCTTCATCGATCTGTATGCAGAGGGTTTAATTTATCGCGGCAATCGCCTCGTCAATTGGGATCCGCAATTACACACGGCGATATCCGATCTCGAAGTCATCTCTGCGGAAGAAAACGGTTCCCTGTGGTACTTCCGCTATCCGGTCGCAGACAGCGATGAACATGTCACCGTCGCCACGACCCGGCCGGAAACCATGCTGGGCGATACCGCGGTCGCGGTGCACCCGGACGACGAGCGCTTTAGCCACCTTGTGGGCAAGTTCGTGGACCTACCCCTTTGCGATCGAAAAATACCCATCATCGCCGATGACTATGTGGACCCCGAATTCGGCACCGGCTGCGTCAAAATCACCCCCGCCCATGACTTCAATGACTATGAACTGGGCCAGCGCAACAAGCTGGAAGTGATCAACATCTTCACTGCAGATGCCGCTATCAACGAGAATGCCCCGGCGGTTTACCAGGGCATGGATAGATTCGACGCCAGGGAAAAAGTGATCGCCGATCTCAAGGCCCTGGGCCTGCTTGATAAAATTGAACCACACAAGCTGAAGGTGCCACGGGGTGACCGCAGCGGTGTAATCGTCGAGCCCTATCTTACCCACCAGTGGTACGTGGCGGTGCAGACGCTGGCCGACCCCGCGATCAAGGCAGTTGAAGACGGCGCTATCGAATTCGTTCCGAAAAACTGGGAGAACACTTACTTCGCCTGGATGCGAAATATCCAGGACTGGTGCATCTCCCGCCAGCTATGGTGGGGACACCGGATTCCGGCCTGGTATGATGAAGATGGCAAGGTGTATGTTGGCCACAGCGAAGCGGACGTGCGCGCCAGCCATGGACTCGGCGACGAGATTCAGTTGCACCAAGATGAAGATGTTCTGGATACCTGGTTTTCCTCGGCGCTGTGGACCTTCTCCACCCTGGGCTGGCCCGATGAACGGGAATTTTTCGATCGCTTTCACCCAACCGACGTATTGGTTACCGGCTTCGACATCATTTTCTTCTGGGTCGCCCGCATGATCATGATGACGCTTAAGTTCACCGGTGAGATCCCCTTCAAGAAAGTCTACATCACCGGCCTGGTGCGGGATGAGCATGGGCAGAAAATGTCCAAATCCAAGGGCAATGTACTCGATCCGATCGACCTGATCGATGGTATCGACCTGGAGCAGTTAATTGAGAAGCGCACCGCCGATCTGATGCAGCCGCAGCTGCAACAAAAGATCGAACAGCACACCCGGGAATCATTTCCAGACGGCATCACCGGCTATGGCACCGATGCGCTTCGATTCACCTTCTACTCCCTGGCCTCCACCGGCAGGGATATCAAGTTTGACCTGGGCAGGACCGAAGGCTTTCGCAATTTCTGCAACAAGATATGGAACGGGGCGCGTTATGTGCTCATGAACACCGAGGATAAAACCGTGGCCAACGCGGACACAGCCGCAATGCATTTGTCCATAGCCGATCGTTGGATCCTCAGTCGCTTCGAGAAAACCGCGCAGGAAGTAGAACAGGCGATGGCCAATTATCGTTTCGACCTGGCCTCCCAGGCACTGCATCAATTTATCTGGAACGAGTACTGCGACTGGTACCTCGAATTGTCCAAACCCATTCTCTGGGATGAAGATGCAGACCCGGCTTATGCCGAAGCGACGCGCTGGGCGCTGCTGACGACACTGGAGAAGAGCTTGCGCCTGCTGCATCCATTCATGCCTTTCATCACCGAAGAAATCTGGCAGCGGGTAGCCCCCCTGCTGCAAATAACTGGCGATAGCGTGATGCTGCAGGCCTATCCTGTTTTTGATAAAGCCCGGATAGACACCGAAGCCGAAGAGGGTATCGAATGGCTTAAAGGCATCATCACAGCGATTCGAAACATCCGTGGCGAGATGGATATTTCTCCGGCGAAGTCGATCGACGTGTTTCTGCGCGGCACCGAGGATAGGGACAAATCAAGATTACAGAGCTACAAACCTTATCTGCAAAAACTTGCCAAACTCAAAAATATCGAATGGCTGGCGGCGGATCAGCAAGCCCCCGTTGCCGCCACCCAACTCCACGGCGGCTTGGAAATCCTGGTGCCGATGGCGGGACTTATCGATGTCAAGGCCGAACGCGCGCGACTGCAGAAGGAAATTGCCAAGCTCGAAGCCGGTCTGAAGGCCGTAGAAGGGAAACTGGGCAAGCAGAAATTCATCGACAAGGCACCCGCTGCGGTGGTTGATAAGGAGCGCAGCAAACAAACTCAAATGTCTGCGGCACTGGCTGCGCTGCAGGAAAAACTTGGGCAGCTGGATCAGTTGTGATGCGGGCCTCGAGCTTTTAGGTGTGGAGTGAACTAAGGAGCCGGTGGGGACGATAGGCCGCCAGGGTCAAACACGGAGCTCCCTCGGCGTGCTGAAGACGATGTTTTCTTTCGCACCTTTTAGCTCCACCGGCTCTTGCTGACAAATCTCCTTCAGTCTTGCCACCACCTCCTGCACCAGTACTTCCGGCGCCGACGCGCCCGCGGTGATGCCAAACCGCGATTTATCCAGAAACCAGCCCGGCTCAATATCCTCGGCACTATCGATCAGATAGGCTTCACAACCCAGTCGCTCTGCCAATTCCTTGAGGCGATTGGAATTCGAACTATTCACCGACCCTACCACCAGTAGTAACTCGCATTCCAGTGCCAGTTGTTTGACTGCGTCCTGTCGATTCTGTGTCGCATAGCAAATATCTTTTTTCCGCGGCCCCTGGATTAATGGAAATTTTTCCTGCAGCGCGTCGATTACCTTGGAGGTGTCATCCATCGACAGGGTGGTCTGGGTGACATAGGAAAGTCGCTCCGGGTTCTGTACCTGCAATGCCTGGACATCAGCCACCGACTCCACCAGATAAATATTGCCGCCAGCGCTATTGTCATACTGACCCATGGTGCCTTCTACCTCGGGGTGATGCGCATGACCGATCAAAACACATTCCCTGCCGGACTGGCTGAAATTCGTCACCTCAAGATGGACCTTGGTAACCAGGGGGCAGGTGGCATCAAACACCTTGAATCCCTTCAACTTGGCCTCTTCCCTGATTTGCTGGGAAACACCATGGGCGCTGAAGATGACGATCGAGGGCCGGTTGCGGGAATCGATATCCGGAATCTCGTCCAGTTCTTCCACGAATATGGCGCCGCGATTACGCAGGTTGTCCACCACGAACTTGTTATGTACGACTTCGTGCCTTACATAGACCGGGGCACCAAAGATATCTAGCGCCCGGCTGACAATATCGATCGCGCGATCCACTCCAGCACAAAATCCCCGGGGATTAGCCAGATGAATGAACGCAGTAGATTTCGATGGTGGCGGGATATTCATGGCTTTACCTTGGTCTTCAGTATGCTGCCCAGAACGAGAAATCCAGGGAGCCTCAGAGTTTTACTTCGACGCTGGCAACGTCCGCTGGTAATACTGCCACAATCTTTGCCTTGAAGACGATCCGCTTTCCCGCCAGTGGATGATTAAAATCCACGGCGATAGTCTGATCCGAGATTTCGGCTATGACGCCTGGAAGATCAAATCCTGCCGCGTCTTTAAAGGACACCACGGCGCCAACTTCTGTTGTTATCAGCTCATCTTCCAGCAAATTTTTGAATTTAGCAACGGGGAATCGGTGTTGATTCTTGGGATTTACCGCCCCGAATGCCTGTTCAGGCTCTAATACGGTTTCCAAGTCCTGACCTGGCTTCATGCCGAGCAGCACGGCTTCGAATCCCGGCAGCATATTGCCGTCGCCGAGGCGAAATGTTGCTGCCGGGGCTGCGAAATTGGAATCGATTACCTGGCCATCGGTGAGCGCCAGGGAAAAGTGCAGGCTGACCAGGGAGCCTGGCTCGATCTGAATGTCGTCGTTGCTATCCACAAAGAAAGGGGTCGGAAGCGATTGTCATTGAAGAATACCAAATTGATTAAGGCAGAAGTAGAAAATTGTCTCCGACCCTGGGATATCCCCATGAAATATCCCGTGAATTCAAAAGATTAAGCTCAAACAAAATGTGTGATGCGCAATTTTGGTTGATTGTGCGGTGCCTGGAGGTACGCAAGCTTGGAGCAGGGGGGCTATTTCGCCGTTCCGGTGGGCCAGGGATGGCCCAACCGAACGGAAAAACAGTACCCCTTGCCAAGCCCCGCTCTACGTATCAACTAGCGACAATTTGCTCTCAATTTTTTTGTGGGGATATCGCAGCCTTCGATTCTTTTTTCACGCGAAACTGCGTTTTTCACCCGCACCCTCGATATTGTCGACACAGCGTTGGCACAACTGCGGGTGAGAAGCGTCGCTGCCAACATCTTCGCGGTGATGCCAGCAGCGTGCACACTTTGGCTGCTGCGATGCCGACACGCGAAGTTTGAGTCCCTTCACTTGCGTGTCTACCGCATCATTACCAGCTTCTGCCAGCGGACTAACCGTGGCACGACTCACGATCATTGCGAATCGTAACTCGTCGCCCAGTCGATGCAATTGTTGGCCCAACTCATCACTGCAGTACAAATCTATTTCTGCGCTCAGGCCCGAACCCACCGTCTTCTCGGCACGTCTGGCTTCCAGTTCCTTGTTCACGGCTGTTTTTATGGCCATTAGCTGACGCCAGAAATCATCGGAAAAATCTGCCGACTCTTCGTAATCCTCTTCGGCGGCATCGAAATCGCTGAGAAAAACCGACTCCACCCTGTTGCCGGGAATATTTTCCCAGATTTCGTCCGCGGTGTAGCAGAGGATCGGCGCAATTAGCCGACTCAGCATTTCCAATATGTGATACATGGCGCTCTGAGTAGATCGTCGCGGGATGCCGGCAGTCTGGGTTGTGTATTGCCGGTCCTTGATGACATCTAGATAGAAGCCGCCCAGTTCGATCACGCAAAAATTATGGATCGACTGGTAAATATTCAAAAATTTGTAGCTATGGTAATGTTCGATTACTTCCTTCTGCAGCAATTGGCACTGGCGTACGATCCAGTAGTCCAGCGCCAGCATCTGTGAAGGAGCGACCAAATCATCTGCCGGCTCGAACTCATTCAGATTCGCCAACATGAATCTGGCGGTGTTTCGAATCCGCCGGTAGGCATCCGCGACACGTTTGAAGATTTCGTCGGAGACTGTCATCTCGCCACGGTAGTCGGTCGCCGCCACCCAGAGCCTGAGGATATCGGCGCCGTACTGTTGATAGATCTTCTCCGGTGCCACGGTGTTGCCCACCGACTTGGACATCTTCTTGCCCTGCGCATCGACGAAGAAGCCATGGGTCAGCACCTGTTTGTACGGTGCGCTGCCGTTCATGGCGATCGCGGTCTTCAGGGAAGACTGGAACCAGCCGCGGTGCTGATCGGAGCCCTCCAGGTAGAGATCGGCTGGGTAATGAAGCTCTTCGCGCTCACGCAGCACCGAGAAGTGCGTGACGCCGGCATCGAACCAGACATCAAGGGTGTCGGTCACCTTCTCGTAGTGCGCCGCGTCCTCGCCCAGTAATTCCTCCGGCTCCAATTCAAACCAGGCTTCGATGCCAGAGAGTTCGATGCGCTTGGCGACTTGTTCAAACAACTCCACCGTGTTCGGATGCAGGGCCTGGGTTTCCTTATTAACAAACAAGGTAATCGGCACACCCCAGGTGCGCTGCCTGGAAATACACCAGTCCGGGCTGCCCTTCAGCATCAGCTCGATTCGCGCATTGCCCCAGTCGGGAATCCACTGCACATCCGCCGCCGCCTTCAGGGCGGAGCCCAGCAAGTCTTTGGCCGTCATGCTGATGAACCACTGCGGCGTCGCGCGATAGATCAGGGGCGTCTTCGTGCGCCAACAATGGGCATAGCTGTGGGTGATGGTGTCCTCGGCTACCAGGGCGCCGCCTGACTTCAATGTGGCAATGATTTGTGCGTCCACCTTATACACATGGGCACCGGCAAACTCCCCCGCAGCTGCGGTGAAGACACCATTTTCATCCACCAGGTTGAGGGTTCCCAGGCCGTAAAGTTGGCCAACGTTGAAATCGTCGACGCCGTGATCCGGTGCCGTATGCACGGCACCGGTGCCGGCCTCGATGGTGACGTGGTCACCGAGGATGATCGGCACTTCTCGCTCGACAAAGGGGTGCTGAAGCAAGAGATTTTCCAGGGCCGACCCCTTCGCCCCGGCAATAATTTCAAATTCCTCGCAGCCATAACGCGCCATCACCTCGACAACCATGGCAGTGGCCAGCAACACCAATTCAGGCCCGGCGCCGAGTTCACAGCGCACCAAGGCATATTCCAGATCCCGGTGCAGGCACACCGCCTGATTCGAAGGCAAGGTCCAGGGTGTGGTTGTCCAGATAAGCACGGAGATTGGCAGTCCATTGTTAGCGCCTGCCTCTGCACCGATAGCAGTCATCAAGGCCTCAGCATCTCGCAGCTTGAATCGTACGTCGATGGCGAAAGAGGTTTTATCCTGGTATTCGACCTCGGCCTCCGCCAGCGCCGAGGCCCCAACCACACTCCAGTAAACCGGCTTATAGCCTTTCACCAGGTGGCCGTTTTCCACGATTTTTCCCAGGGCACGGACAATATTGGCTTCCGTGTCAAAATCCATCGTCAGGTAGGGATTATCCCAGTCGCCAAAAACCCCCAGCCGGATGAAGCCCTGCTTCTGGATTTCCACCTGGGTGTGGGCGTATTCACGACAGGCCTTGCGGAATTCGGCATGGGTGATTTTCTCACCGGCCTTGCCCTTCTTCTTCTCTACATTGTGTTCGATGGGCAAGCCATGGCAGTCCCAGCCGGGTATATAGGGTGCGTCGAATCCACTCAGTGCCCTGGACTTCACCACGATGTCTTTCAGAGTCTTATTAATGGCATGACCCAGGTGCAGCTCGCCATTGGCGTATGGGGGGCCGTCATGCAATATGAATTTGGGCTTGCCGCGGTTCTTCTCACAAATGCGTCGATAAAGATCAAGCCGCTGCCATTTTTCAAGCATGACCGGCTCCCGTTGGGCCAGGTTGGCCTTCATGGGGAACTTGGTATAGGGCAGATTTAAGGTGTCTTTGTAATCACTCATTATTGCCGTTCAAAATCCCTGTTAGTCTCTGTCGGTAGGTCAAGCTTCGACTGCCATGCAACACGGCCCTTAAATTCTTGGCGCACGCAATACTTCCCGTACCTGCTCCACATCGGCGCCAATTTGCTGCTTGAGCGCATCGAGACCATCGAATTTCAATTCTTCCCTGATTTTTTTCCTGAATATTACCTCGATAATCTTGCCGTAGAGGTCTTCGTCAAAGTCTAATATGTGGGCTTCCAGCAAGGCATTACCGTCGTCGGTTACCGTTGGTCGGTAGCCGATATTCACCGCCGCCTGTCGGTAACGGTCGCCGAGCCTTACTTCACAGGCAAAAACCCCGTGCAATGGAATGCGTCGCCGTTGGGGGTCGATATTGCAGGTAGGGAAGCCCAGGTCGGTGCCGAGTCGCTGCCCTCTCACCACTTCACCCTCTATGGAATAAGGCCTGCCTAACAATTGTTCTACTAGCTCAAAATTTGCTTTTGCTAACTGTTCCCGAATGAAGGTACTACTGATGCGCTGGCCATTGCGTTCATAGGACGCGGTTTCCAGCACCTCGAAGCCGAACTCCCTTCCCTTCGCCTGCAACAGAGAAAAATTTCCCTGACGCTTGTGCCCAAAGCGAAAGTCATTGCCGACGATGAAACTGGCGATGCCGAGGCCCTCCACCAGGATGTCTTGAATGTAGTCCTGTGCACTCAATTCGCTCAGAGCCTTGTCGAAGGTAAGCTGAAACACGAAATCAATCCCGAAACTTTCCAGCAGCGCTAATTTCTCAGGCAGAGAAGTCAGCCGCGCCGGACTATCTCCACCGGGGCCGGCAAAAAATTCCTCCGGATGGGGTTCTATCAGTATCACCAGTGAGGGCAGGTTCAGTTGCTCTGCCTTATGCTTGAGCTGATCCAGTATCAGTTGATGACCCAGATGCACACCATCGAACTTGCCAATGGTGGCGACGCAACTTTGCTGCAGTTGGGAGAATCGGTTGGTATCTTCAATAATTATCATCAATTTGGCACTGCGAGCCGGAAAAGCGCCGAATTATACTCCTTTCTCCAGAATCTGTGCAGCTTATTCCCGGAATCGAATTAGAGCCGCATTCTATGGCCGAAACCGCCGATTTCAATGCCTTTCAGGCCACCGCAATGGATGCAGGAGGAGTTGGAAATACCTAGCTGGATTTACTGTCTGGCTGCCCTGCTGACTTCAGCGCACGCAAGCCTTTTCGAAACAGGATATTGGCGATTGCGGCCATGCAGATGATCAGGACACCCTGGCCAATCATGGTGTTGACGACGGAGATAGTTTCCGGACGGGTCGAGATTAGGATGAGATTGATACTGGTGGCGATGGCAGCCACCGCTATGATCACGGCCATCAGCAGCTGAAGTACGGCAATAAATCTGCTCATGGGACAATTATAGGTCTCGCCGTGGGAGTCTGCAACGGCGCTATAGTCAGGCTGAATCCTGCAGAGAGTGGAACGAGTTGAAGTGTTCATAGCCCTGCGCACCCAGAAACCGAATCAGTGTCTTCGCCTGGGTTTTTCTGACATCGACGATAATCAAGCCTTCCAGGGAATTGTTGAAACCGGAATGCACATTGAAACACACCAACTTGCCATTCAATGCAAGATAGTGACGCAGCAACACCGGTACTGCCTTACCCGGATCGCAACGACCGATGAGCTTTCCTAACATCTTGATATTGGCTAACTCACCCAGAAATTCTTTACTCCAGACTCGGTTCAATATCACATGGGGTGTTATAGGTTTCACCAGCTGTTCGAATTCGCTGGCTTTAAAATTTTCGAGCATGGTATCGGCTATCAGGGCTCGGGCCAGATCGCTATACTCACGGGAGATGCTCACCGAGCCAAACAAAGTGTGATACCTGGGCCTTTGCACCAGTATCTTGCCGATTCCCCGCCACAGTAAATTCAGTGATACGGCTCGGCGCTGATAGTCGGGGTGAATAAAGGATCTGCCCATTTCGATGGCAGCACCCAGTTGCCTGATAAAGCTGTCATCGTATTTATACAGAGACCTGCTGTAGAGCCCCTTGATTCCATGCTCCGCAACGATTTCATCCACCAGACCGATGCGATAGGCACCGGCAATTCGCTGCTTTGATTTATCCCACAGAAACAGGTGCAGGTAATGTGGATCGAATCGATCCGAGTCATTGGACAGGCCCGTGCCTTCGCCTACAGAGCGAAATGTGACCTCCCTGGCAATGGCAATTTGCTCCATGATGGCGCCGAGACGCGAAAACGGCGCGCAATAAACGTCCAGCTCTTCGTGTTCGATCAGGCGGTATTCTTCCAGTTCATCGATTACCTGCAGCAGCTCGCTGCTATTCGCCGGCTGATCCAACCGATCGATAGTCTGCTCGCTACTCGCCTGGTGCCGCGCCGGCGAGCGCGCCAGGGCGTCGGTGCTCACCCGCAAGTAATCGGTGACTGCCTTGGGACTCTGTAATAATCGCAACTCGGTTGCCGGCACCGCGCGACCAATGGTTAACTCCAGCACAAAGTCTTTCTTATTGGCTAACTGGCGCGGCAGCAGGGCAGTTCTCAGGCGTGGATGCAGCATCCCGGCGGCGTAAAAATACGCACTGTTGCCGCCGCCGACGTGGATCGGCAGGCAGGTGCACTGGTAGCGTTTCAATAACTGGCCCACCAGCCGATTCCAGGGTCTGTCCTGAACCCGGCGCTGGCTGAAAACATAGGTAGACACCATGCCGGCAGGAAATATCAACAGCGCACCGGAATTTTTCAGATGTTTGTGCAGCCGTTTTATGCTGGCCAGATTGCCAGCCCCAGCGTTGCTGGAGAGTACATCGACACCGATAAACAGATCCGAAAGTTCGGGAATTCGGCATAGTAACGCATTGGTCAGAACCTGCAAATCGGGCCGAATATCGGCAATTATCCTGGCGATCGCAACACCTTCCAGACCACCGAGGGGGTGGTTGGCCACGATCAGCAGGGGCCCGGTACGAGGAATCGTATCCAGGTTTTCGGCACTGTTCAGCCGCACAGACACACCCAATGCATCGAGCGTGTACTGATTGAATTCATGGGGATTCAATCCCCGGGGCCTGGCGTCATAGAGCGCCCCAAGACGATCCAGACCCAATAATTTCTCCAGCGCAGCGGAGACGAACCTGGGTTTAAAGGGGAGCCTGCAGGGATTAGTCATTTTCTGGATACTGTTTCACAAGTTGATTCTCAAAGCGCCAGGCTTTCAACAGGGCCAGCAGGCCCGGTGATTTATACCCGCGTCTGCGGTTCGCGCGACCCAGTTTAAACAGGGTATTGTACTGCCGCAACAAGGTAAGTATCGCGGCCCAGAACCCTGCATTACGGTCCCATATGCCAATAGATTCGGAACTGGCGCCATTTATTTCAATGATGACAAAATCTTTGCCTGCCAGCAGGCTATCCAGGTCTTTGAATTTCACATCCAGGCGCCCATAGTAGAAGCCGGGAATATCATCGAAGATCCTGTCCAGGGTCTGTGACAGTGCTGTCGTAATTAGGTGGTTGGCATCTCTGAACACAGCACCACGGCTATGACTGGCAGCAAATATCAGGCGATATGGCTCACCGGCGGCAATAACCGATTGCCATTTATCGCCATGGCGGCGGCGATATAGATGTAGCAGTTCACCCGCCCTTGGCTCGGCGGCCACCAGTTCGCCCAGGGTACGGCAACCATCTCCAACCACGTAGGGTGTATATTTGAGCGTTAAAGACGTTACCTCACCCTGGGCTGCATCGGGCTCACGCACGTAGAAAACACCGGCTTCGGCATCCCACTCGCTTAGCTGCTGAAATTGAATCCAGCCGCCCGCGGGAAAACTGTCCAGGTACGCCTTCAGCTCATGTTCGGATTGTAATAACTTGACGCCGACGCCGCGACAGCCAATCTCGGGTTTGCCGACGATTGGCAAACCCAGGCCGGCCGCCGCCAGCGCCGCCATCACAGACTGGCATTGAATTTCCGCGACTTCATCCGTTGCCTGGTGCAGAGTCCATGGCAGTATCCAACGCCGGGCATCTGCGCCAGCCACATCGAAAACAGCTGATTTTGCCACACCTACCATGCCGGAAAGCGGGATCGCCGGGTTCGCGATCAGTGGCAGACTCAAGCTGCGATGCCACACCGATAGCAACAGCCATTGCACCACCACCGGGAGATACATCAGCCACGTCGGCCAAAATTCAAAAAATGATGTGGCGCGTCCGCTAATATCCAGCGGTGGCATACCTGGGGGCACATGGGGCTGGTGGGTGTTGACTGGTTTTTTTGTAGATAAATTGTTCCGCAATGATTTGCCTACGCATGGACTCGACAGTTAGCAAAGACTAACAGACCGGATGTGGCTCGAACTATTTCCGGTCAAGCAGCGAAGTCGTCCTTGGACCCGTGGTCTTGCGGTCGCCTTGATCGGCTGTGACCAGGATTATTGCACTGTGAAGGCCGGGTCTCAATTCTCTGGCTAAGCTGCCAAGCCCACTGCTATCATCGTCGCTGGCGTTCGCAACCAGGAACAATTCTACCCATGTTGAGTAAATTCCTTCTCACCCTCGCGGTTATTATCGCAGCGTTCCTGGTCCTCAGACAGCGCAAGCTGTCAACGCCTCCCGCCGCCGCCAAACCCCGTAGCAACGTCGATGCCGGCAAGGGCTCCAACATCGAGCCCAAGAATGACAGTCTCTCCGCAGACATGCGCGTGGCGGCGTATACATTCCTGGTACTCATGGTTGGCCTGGGCGCTACCATGTATTATTTTCGCTGGCAGGATGATCACCACATACTGACCATAAGCCTGCACCGTGACAATCTCAGCGCACCGGTAATTTACCAGGTCTATAAATTCCAATTGCAGGATCGCTCTTTTGTGACCATTGACGGTACCGTCGTCAACGTCGCCAGCAGCGAACGAATGGAAGTGTCGGGACTGACCGATTAGGCTCAGGGCGCCTCGGCCTGATCGATAGGTTGACGACTTACCGGTGCAATCAGGGGCGCTCCTGCAACAGGCGTATCGCTTCCATCGACACCCCCTGCAGCATTTCGCCGTCACTGCTTGCATAGCTGATGATTTTTTCCTTCATCGACCGCGCCCAAAATCGCTTGATATGATCCGCCACCTTCGCCGCCGCCTGTTCATCATTTTCTGTCAGTGCCATATTGTCGGAGATCTGGTTCATCATCTTGATTAAATGCTGCAGTTCCGTGCCGGCCATTAGGCGGAGTCTCCGCTGGACAACAGTCCCTGGTCATTGCTGTAAACGATGTGACGATTTTCGCGGGAAAATCCTACCAGCGTGATACCGGCCTGTTGAGCGATCTCTATGGCCAGGGAAGTTGGGGCGGATATCGCCACCACGAAGGCAATATTTACCATCGCCGATTTTTGCAAAATTTCATGGCTGGCACGACTGGATATCACCAGAAAACCCGCTCGCCCCGCCAATCCTCTTTGTCCGCCGGATTGCTGCCGCCATAGCAGGCCAATCAATTTATCCAGGGCATTGTGACGGCCCAGATCTTCACAAACCTTCACTAACTTACCGTCCACATCACACCAGGCGGCTGCATGCAAGGCCCCGGTTAAGCTCTGCAAGGGCTGATGATCCGCCAGCGCCCGCGTCGCTCGATCGATCGCGACATGGGATACGGAAAAATCGGCCACTACCGGTGCGATGGGCAGACGGGCCTGTTGCAGCGATTCTGCACCGCAAATTCCACAGCCAGTGCGACCCGACAGGTTCCTACGCTTATCCTTCAATTTCATGAAACACTGGCTCGATATGGTGAGCGCCACTTCGATACCGAGTTCGACCTCGTCGATGGAACAGTCGTAAATATCCTCGGCACTGTCGACAATGCCTTCGCTGAGGCTAAATCCCAGGGCGAAGGCTTCGAGATCCAGAGGAGTTGCCATCATCACGACATGGGAGACACCGTTGTAAACCAGTGCCACCGCCGTTTCCCTGGCGACACAATCGACAACACTGTTACTGGCATTGCCATCGGCAGAGCCACGCCAGACCTCTACGGTTCTCCTCACCACGCCGGCGGTGCCGGCGTCGTCCGCCGGGCTGGACTGCACCGATTTCTTGTCTCCCACCCGCGCCATCAGGAATCTTCCTGCTCCATGAATGCAATCTGTCGCGCAGAAAATACTTCCCGGCGCGCCTGCCACTCAGAAACCCCGGTCACCTTATTCACCTGCACCGCAGTGACCTTATATTCGGGACAGTTGGTGGCCCAATCGGAATTATCGGTGGTAATTACGTTGGTGCCGGTCTGGGGATGGTGGAAGGTGGTGTAGACCACGCCCGCCTGCACTCGATCGGTGATGTCTGCGCGTAACACCGTGTCTCCCGCCCGGCTACAGACCCGCACCAGCTCGCGATCGCCGATGCCGCGGTCCTCCGCGTCATGGGGATGGATTTCCAATACATCTTCACTATGCCAGTGCATGTTTTCGGTGCGACGGGTTTGGGAGCCCACATTGTACTGGGACAATATCCGCCCGGTAGTCAGCAGCAAGGGGTAGCGTTTGTTGACTTTCTCATCGGTGGCTACATATTCAGTGATGGCGAAAAAACCCTGGCCGCGCACAAACTCATCGACATGCATAATCGGTGTTCCATCCGGGGCTTCCCGTGTGCAGGGCCATTGTAATGAGCCTGACTCTGCCAGTTTTTGATAGCTAACGCCGCTGAATGTAGGGGTCAGACTGGCGATCTCTTCCATGATCTCCGATGGATGCTTGTAGTTCATCGCATAGCCCAGGGCGTTAGACAGGGCCATGGTGGCTTCCCAATCGGCCTTGCCACTCAAGGGCTCCATCACCTTACGCACCGGAGAAATCCTGCGTTCTGCATTGGTGAAGGTGCCATCCTTTTCCAGAAATGACGCGCCGGGTAAAAACACATGGGCAAACTTCGCGGTTTCATTGAGAAATAGATCCTGCACAATCAGACACTCCAAACTGCGCAAGGCCGCTTCCACATGTTGAATGTCAGGATCTGACTGGGCGATATCCTCACCCTGGCAGTACAGGCCCTTGAAGCTGCCGGAGATGGCAGCATCAAACATATTCGGAATTCTGAGGCCCGGTTCATTATCAATTTTCACGCCCCAGGCCTTCTCGAACGAGCCGCGCACAAGATCGTCAGATACATGCCGGTAACCGGGAAGCTCATGGGGAAAGGAACCCATATCGCAGGCGCCCTGCACATTATTCTGACCCCGTAGCGGATTCACACCGACACCTTCCCTACCGATGTTGCCCGTCAGCATCGCCAGGTTCGCAATGCCCATCACCATGGTGGATCCCTGGCTGTGTTCGGTTACACCGAGGCCATAATAGATAGCGCCGTTGCCTGCACCGGCGAAGAGTCTCGCCGCGGCAACCAGTTTTTCGGCGGACACACCGGTGACCGCTGCCATCACATCCGGTGAATTATGTGGCTGAGAAATAAAGCGTTTCCAGCGTTCAAACGCAGGCTGCTCACAGCGCCCGGCAATGAATTCTTTGGCCTCGAGACCTTCAGTCAGAATCACGTGGGCGATGGCATTAATCAGGGCTACGTTGGTTCCCGGTAACAATTCCAGATGATGATCGGCGCGGACATGGGGACTCTTAACCAGATCGATGCGCCTGGGATCGACAACGATTAGTCGTGCCCCCTGACGCAGGCGTTTCTTCAGGCGCGAAGCGAATACCGGATGGGCATCGGTGGGGTTGGCACCGATCACCATGATCACGTCGGCTTTGTCCACCGAAGCGAAGGATTGGGTGCCCGCCGATTCTCCCAGGGTGGTTTTTAATCCGTATCCCGTCGGCGAATGACAGACCCGGGCGCAAGTATCGACATTATTATTGCCGAAAGCCGCCCGCACCAGCTTCTGCACCAGATAGGTTTCCTCGTTAGTGCAACGGGAAGAGGTAATGCCGCCAACACTTTCCCTGCCATATTTACTCTGAATGGCGCGAATGCGCCCGGCGGCAAAGGTAACCGCCTCATCCCAGGAGACGAGTTGCCAGGGCTCGTCAATACTCGAACGAATCATTGGCGTCGTCACACGATCCTTATGGGTTGCGTAAGTATAAGCGAAGCGGCCCTTGACACAGGAGTGTCCGCTATTGGCGGCGCCATCCTTATAGGGAACCATGCGCACGACCTCGTCACCCCTCAGCTCTGCCTTGAAGGCACAGCCAACACCACAGTAAGCACAGGTGGTCACCACGCTGCGCAGCGGCAGGCCCTTATCGATTACGCTATTTTCCATCAAGGATGTGGTTGGGCAGGCCTGTACACAGGCGCCACATGACACACATTCGGAATCCTCGAAATTTTCGGCCTGGCCGGCGACAACTCTCGATTCAAACCCGCGCCCTTCTATGGTCAGGGCGTAAGTGCCCTGTATTTCCTCACAGGCGCGAACGCAGCGCGAGCAGACGATGCATTTGCTGGCATCGAAGGTGAAATAGGTATGGGAAGTATCTTTCTCGGCGGCGCAGTGATTTTCACCTTCGAATCCGTATCGGCTTGCACTGACGCCCAACGCTGCCGCCGTATCCTGGAGTTCACAGTCGCCATCGGCGGGACAGGTGGCACAGTCCAGGGGATGATCTGAGATGTACAGCTCCATCAGGTTTCGACGCAGCCTGATGACATTTTCGGTTTGGGTGTGAACCACCAGGCCCGCCTCCGCCGGCGTAGTACAGGCCGCGGAAACTCCCTTGCGGCCTTCAATCTTCACCACGCAGAGCCGGCAGGAGCCAAATGCCTGCAAGGAATCGGTGGCACAGAGTTTTGGGATATCGATATCCAACTGGCTGGCAGCCCGCATGATCGATGTGCCTGCCGGCACCTGCACCTGCCGGCCGTCGATGCTCAGGCTAACGACGTCGGCGTCGTCTTTAGCCCCAGCGATCTCGGCGACCGGAGTACCATAATCTTTGTCTGCATCGAAAAATCGTAACATAGTGATCTCAGCTCAAGCTTGGGGCGACGGCCTGGAGGCGGGCCCGGTGGCGACTTCGAAGTCTTCCGCAAAATGTTCCAGGGCGCTGCGTACCGGAATCGGCGTCATCCCCCCCATTGCACACAGCGACGCATTGGCCATGGTATAGCACAGGTCTTCGAGTAAAATCGAATTCTGTGCCGGCGCCTTGCCGGCACAAATTTTGTCGATAAGCTCGACACCCCGCACCGAACCTATGCGGCAGGGCGTACATTTTCCGCAAGATTCGATGGCGCAAAACTCCATGGAGAATCGCGCCTGTTCGCTCATATCCACGGTGTCGTCGAAGGCAACGACACCGCCGTGACCGAGTACCGCATCGATTTCGATAAAGGCCTCGTAGTCCAGCGCCGTATCCCATTGACTCTCCGGTAAGTAGGCGCCCAGGGGACCGCCCACCTGCACCGCCCGCATCGGTCTACCACTGCGCGTGCCGCCACCAAAGTCTTCTAACAGATCTCTGAGGCTATAACCGAAGGCCAATTCTACCAGCCCGGCATATTTGATATTGCCAGCTAATTGAAATGGCAGGGTGCCGCGACAGCGACCGGCGCCGTAGCGTTGATAATGCTCGGCGCCGCGGGCCAGGATGATCGGCACCGTAGCCAGGGAAATCACATTGTTGACCACGGTCGGCTGCCCGAACAACCCACTTATCGCGGGCAGTGGCGGCTTCGACCTCACCTCCCCGCGTTTACCTTCGAGACTCTCCAACATGGACGTCTCTTCACCGCAAATATAGGCACCGGCTCCCAGCCGCAACTCCAGATCGAAGCTGAATTTTGAACCGGCGATAGCACCGCCCAGATAGCCGTTTGCATAGGCCACCTCTATCGCCCGATTCAGGACTTCTTCAGCCAGAGGATATTCTTCACGCAGATAGATGTAACCCCGATCTGCTCCCACCGCCAACGCGGCGATGATCATCCCTTCGAGTAATGAAAACGGATCACTCTCCATAATCATACGATCAGAATAGGTACCGGAATCCCCTTCATCTGCATTACAGACGATATATTTCTGCGCCGATGCCGTGTCCAGCACCGTCTGCCACTTGATGCCGGTGGGGAATGCTGCGCCGCCGCGGCCGCGCAAACCCGAATCGGTAATGCAGCTTACGATGGCCTGCGGTTTCATGGCCAGGGCAGTCCGCAGCCCCGCGAAACCGCCGTGTTGGCAATAATCCTCCAGGCAGGTGGGAGCGATGACGCCAACTCGGGCAAATGTCAGCCGCTGCTGTCTTTTCAGGTAGTCGATGTCTTCGGTCAGACCCAGATATAGCGGATGCTTATCGATATTTCGCCAACTCGCCGCCGCCATGAATTCATCTACCTGGTCCGGCGTTATGGGACCGCAGGCAACACGACCCTGCTCGGTTTCCAACTCAAGCATCGGCTCCAACCAGTACAGGCCACGAGAACCATTGCGTACAATTTCCAGGGGTAAGTGGTTTTTTTCTATATGCCGTTGAATCACTGCGGCGACTCTGTCGGCGCCCAGGGAACAAGCCGTGGTATCTCGAGGAATGTATATTTTTGTGAGGGCAGCGGTCATTTTACCTCCACCTCGGACGTGGACAATGCCGCCACCAGAGAATCGAATTTCGCCGCGTCGACGTGGCCGTAAATTTCATCTCCCACCCGCACCGCCGGCGAGCAGGCACAGTTGCCCAGGCAATATACTGCTAACAGAGTGAACTCGCCGTCGGCCGAGGTTTGATTGAATTTACACCGCAGCGCTCGTTGCGCATGGGCCTCCAGTGCCCGGCTACCCATGGCCTGGCAGGATTCCGCCCGACAAATCTGGATAGTATTTCGACCCGGAGGACTGGAGCGAAAATAGTGATAAAAACTGACCACGCCGTGAACCTCGGCGCGGGATAGATTCAATCCCGTAGCGATGACCGGCAGCAGCGCTGGCGGGATGAAGCCAAGTTCGTCCTGCAGCCGGTGCAAAATCGGTAACAGCGCCCCAGGAAGGTCCTGCAGCTCTTTAATAATACCTTCTACCAGCTTCTCATGTTCGAGGGGGGAGTTGGATGCTAAACCCATGTTTAGTCCGTCTGCGTCAATCAACACCACAAACTAGCGTTTAACGCCGCAGAATTCCAGCATTGAGGTGTGATCACTTGAGATTGAAGCCTCCCAGAAGTGGCAGGCCGGCCAGCTAACCAGATTTCAGAACGCCGGTATGGCCCCTGGCCGGCGCCATCGCATACTCCAGCAACTCACTCAGATCACCATCCACGTGAATCAGTACCAGTTCCCTGGCATTCAGAACAACGACTGCGATAGCTTCCAGAGAATTGCGATCCAGGTCGATGCCTGCCAACACCCACACCCGTTCATCGTGTTTACGCACCCTGACCACCGTATCCCAGTGCAAATTGGGATCTTTGGCCAACAGTGTTTGTTCGAGATCCAATTTGGAAAAATCGAAACCGCGGCCGGATGAGCTGACTTCATAGATTGCCACATGGACCGTATCCAGATCTGACAGGTCGGCTTCGTTGAGTGTAATTATATCGAGAAAATTGAATACTCCCGAGCCTATGGATATGGCGAATTCTTTCTCCAGGTGAATTTCCGGCAACTGCGCCGTGATGGCGTCTCGAATTGGTCGCAGAGGACGATCGGAGAAAGATATACAACTTGTGAGCGTGATGAATGCGAGTAAACCAAGCAGATTTTTCATTTTATTGTCCCTGTCACCGGAATGAATGCCTTACTCCTGGTCCTCCCGTCCTGGTCCGCATCCTGATCCGGATGCAGGTCGATATCGACCAGTTCATCGATATTGAAACGGCGTCCCAGCGCGCTGATGTCATCGATACTGATTTCACCGGCGATATTGACTAAAACCGTGTCACCGGGCTCGGCCACCATGATCGTGATGCCGTAGATAATCTCGGCGTCATCGGACAGCCTGAAGTGAACATCGACATGATCCTCACCGTCGCGAACACGGATGACACGCTCCCAGCCATCGGCGTCCAACTCGGCAGCGATAACGGCCATGGATTGCGCTATCTCACTCACATCGATGGCATCGGTCTCGTATACATTGACAGTGACCCGGCGCAGTTTGGAAATAAATTCCGCCGCCTCGTCATCGGTATTGCGCATGAGATTAGTGATCAAATTCAATAAGGGAGCCTTTAGACTGACTTCCACCGTCGGCTCCGTGCCGGCGATTGCCGTCAGGGACGTAAAATCCACATATCCCGGGTGATCACGGATATCATCCTCGGCGGCCAGCACGGCAGGCACGACAGTGATCAATATTAATGGCAGGAACCATTGCTTTAACGTCTTCATATAATTACCTCGCATATAGTCTTACTCACAAATTCAAATTGGGTCGTTCAAAGTGCGTTCTTGGTTTCTGGATGCCGCTCTTTCGAAGGAGGCATTCAGCGTATCCTGTAATGGCCTGAGCAAGAATCGATCGCTAATCAGGGCATCGGTGCGTCTACCTATTTGATTCAAATATTCGATGGCCAGATTTAGATCCTCTACCGCCTGGCGGATTTCCGCAGGATCGTATTGCTGTAGTTGTGCCAGCTCCTGCGCCGGGGCAACGCCTGCTTGTTGTGCAATCGCCGGCCTGTCCCCAGCGGGGTTCAACACCGAAATGCTCAGCAGCAGCACCGTCGCCAGCACCGCAACCGCTGCGATGGGAAGGCTATAGCGAAGAAATAAGGGCCCGGTATTAAACCATCGGACCATGGCAGCCCAACTGCTTCCAACAACACCCTGGGTAGTTTGACCGGACTCCTTACCCCCGTTTGCGAGGCGGTAAATCGGTTCCATTACTTGCTCATCGCAGTCGAGCTGCTGCAAGTCCATGACCGTGTCGAGCAGGGTCTGGGCGAAACGAAATTCTCGAGTACAGGCTTCACATCGCTTGAGGTGGGACATGAACTCCTGCTGTTGAACCGAGGCCAGATCACCATCGAGATAACTATCGATCTGTAGTTGCACAAAGTAGCATTGGGATTCACTGGTATTAGGCATGCTTGTTACCTTCGTTATTGGTAGCCTGATGATCGCTACCGGAACTCGATTGATTTGCTTGCGATCTCTGACCAAGGTTTTCATCAAACAGTTGGCGCAGTCGCGTATTGGCTCTCAGCTTTCGTCGTCCTCTGTGCAGGTACACCTTCACCTGGCTTTCACTCATACCCAGGCTGGCCTGGATATCTGCGTAGCTGAGTCCCTGCACATCCCGCATCACGATAATGCTGCGAAATGGATCGTCCAGAGACTTGATTGCCAGCTGCAGTTGATCCTTGAATATCTGCTGATCAATCTCAGTGGCTTGGTCCGACCTGCCGGCCTGATCGTCAACATCTGCGTAATGGTCGAGATTAGCCTGGGCCGGTCGCTGCTTGCGCACGTGGTCGATCACCGCGTTATGGGCCACCCGCATCAGCCAGGCACCTAACTTGCCATGATCTACTTTTTGCCAGTGCTGCCACAGCTTGATGAAGACTTCCTGGGTTACATCCTCCGCATCTTCCTTGGCGCGCAGGCTATAGTAAGCAAAGGAGTAAACCCGCTGCCGGTGCTGTTCTGTAGCCTGCCTGTATTGAGCCAACATTTGTAGATAAAGACGGGTATCGGGGGAAAAGGTTACAGCAGTTTAATCGCCGGCAGCCTGTGTGGCACGTTTTCCGGAAAATCAACGGCTTAAAGTGCTATTTTATCGCATG
>JADFIJ010000093.1 GCA_022566775.1 Pseudomonadota bacterium
GGCAGCCTATTCCAAGGCAGGCATCAACAATCTGCCTAACTATACCCTGGCCGAGAGTATTCCGGCGCTGGGGGAAATTCCATTAGGCCATCAGCCCGGAACCCAGTGGGTTTACAGTATTTCCGTGGATGTGCAGGGCTACCTGGTGGAAGTACTCTCAGGCCAGAGCTTCGACGTGTTTCTGCAGGAGCGCATCTTTGGCCCACTGGGCATGGTAGATACGAGCTTCTATGTGGCGGCAGATAAAGCGGAAAGATTGGCACGGCAATACCGGCCGGGCGCTGATGGCAAGCTCACCCGCACCGATAGAGGTTCGTTTTTAAACGAGCCCAAATTCTTTTCTGGTGGTGGTGGTCTGACTTCCACGGCCAGCGACTATATGAAATTTGCGCAGATGCAATTAAATGGTGGCAGCCTCAATGGCAGTCGTATTCTTTCCGAAGAAGCTGTTCAGATCATGCGCTCGAATCAATTGCCGGACGCGGTGGAAAACATTGGTCAATTGTATCCGGGTAATGTGTTCGGTGTTGACTTTGCCATCGTTAATGATTCGGAAAAATACAATGGGGCGCCAGTCGGCACACATTGGTGGTGGGGCATAGCAGGAACCTGGTTCTGGATCGATCCCGTGGAAAATATTGTCTTTGTGGGCATGATTCAGAACGACGATATTCTCTACTCGCTGGAGGTACACGCCGCCATGCGGGAGCTGATTTACAATCCTCTGTAAAAGGTTTATGGGGACAGACGCGAGTCTGTCCCCGCTTTCTGCAATATATGCATCCTACACTCGGTCTATTTCCAACAGCTGAGCGCTTTGCCAATCGCAGCCGATTGCTTACAAACTATTCCAACTCTTAAAAAGACGACCGATGCTAACCATAGCCCTACTTTTGTCCACGCTTTTTCTCGCCTACAACAACGGTGCCAATGACAACTTCAAAGGAGTTGCAACACTGTATGGCAGTGGCGTCTTAAGCTATAAATCGGCTATTACCATCGGCACGATCGCGACATTCATGGGTTCAATCTCTGCAATATTTGTAGCCCAGTCTCTGGTGAGCAGTTTTTCCGGCAAGGGGCTGGTGCCCGATGATATTGCCGGTACTGTTCATTTCCTCATTTCGGTGGGGATTGGCGCCGGCGTGACGGTGCTGGTCGCTACTCGTTTGGGAATTCCCATCTCAACTACCCATAGCCTGGTAGGTGGTCTGCTGGGGGCGGGCATCATCGCGGCTGCTGGGGACGTCAATTTTTATAATCTTTTCGGTACCTTCCTGATACCGCTGCTGGTGAGCCCGTTTATCGCGTTTGCCTTGAGTATGAGCATTTATTACCTGCTTAGTCGATGCCGTAAGGCCATAGGTCTGACCAAGGAAAGCTGTATCTGCGTCGGTGAGAAGAAGGAATTCGTGCCCGTTCGTAGCCTCGCTGTCGCGGAGATGGGACGCACCGACACGCCGGTGGGGAAACACACTCGATTCGGACCTCAGTTCACGATCGCTGATAGTAGCGATTGTGTAGACCTCTACACGGATCGAGTCTGGGGGATTTCACTGCAAAAAATACTCGATGCCGGCCATGTGCTCAGTGCCGCCGCCGTATCTTTCGCCCGTGGCCTGAATGACACACCAAAGATAGCGGGACTGCTGGTGGCGGCGGCAACACTTGAAATTCGAATCAGCATGATTTTGATTGCAGCGGCCATGGCTGTCGGTGGTCTGCTCTCCGCTTATCGTGTGGCCACAACCATGAGCAAGAAGATTTCCACAATCAATCATGGGCAGGGACTCTCGGCTAACCTGGTTACCAGTTTCCTGGTGATCATTGCCAGCAAGTTTGGTGTACCGGTTTCCACCACCCACGTCTCGGTTGGGGCCATCTTCGGCATTGGCCTGCTGAGCCGGAAGCTGGATGGCAAGGTAGTCAGAAGTATCCTATGGTCCTGGTTGATCACGCTACCGGTCGCTGCCCTGACAAGTGCCATGGTCTATGTGCTGATCGCCTAAATTGATCCATTACTTATCGGGAACCTTTTTCCCAACGATCTTTTTTTAGATTTGTCGCGTCAAGGAGTGATATCGCCGCATAAGTTGTAATTAAGTTATACAAGTTATGGTCAATTTGGGGAGTTTGTGCCGATAATCCGTGCACCTACTATGCTGTCTTTGGCGTCAATCAGTGAGTAATCACAGGGTCCCTGCATAATGATGTTGAAATTCCGTAAACTGACGCTATCCGCGTCTATCGCAGTGTTTACCTGCATTAGCTCTCCTCAATTATTGGCTCAGGATACAGTCGATGATGGCACGACTATCCTCTACCCGTCTTCCTATTTTGCCGAATTTTCACCTATTACCGCCAAAGATATGCTGGATCGGATTCCTGGTGTGGGCTCGACCACAGGTGGTGGCAGTCCCGGTGGTAGTTTCGGGCGTGGGGGCTTCAGAGGCGGTGGCGGTGGTCGGGGCGGTCGGGGTTTTGGCAGTGGCAGTGGTGGCAGCGAGATACTGATAAATGGCAAGCGCACAGCCGGTAAGAATAATCAAACCAGTAGTGTGTTGGGTCGGATAAACGCCAATCAGGTCGACTATATTCAAATTATTCGCGGTACATCCGGTGAACTGGATGTCAGGGGCAGCGGCCAGGTAATTAATGTTGTGCTGTTCGAAGAGTTATCCAGTGCCAGCACTCGTATCGAAGTGAATATGGATAGGTACAGAGATTCCAATACCCAGCCCGGCGGGTCAATTTCCTATAGTAATAAAATCGGCGACCTCGGATTCGTCCTCAATGCGATTGCAGAGCCACGTTACGATCATAGTGAGAGCAACGAGGACAGTATCCTCGGGGATTTTTCGCCTAACGATAATGTGCAGGAAGATCGTGTACGCAAGCAAACCAGCTACGATTTGAGCGCAAATTTTGATTACGAGATAAGTGATCGTAGCAGCGCCCGCTTCAACGCGCTCTACTCACAGAATGACGACCCTACCAGGGTGACTCGTCGTACCACTGATTTCACGGTCATTCCCAATACCCTCGAGCGCCAGTTCGAAGTTATTCCTGGAGAACAGAACAATTGGGAAATTGGCGGTGACTACGAAACTTTTTTCAGCAATGGCGATCGCTTCAAGATCCTGTTTATTGCCAATCAGGATAATCGTGACACCGTACGCGAACGTTTCGATGTTGCCGAAGACGGTAGCCTGACAAAAAACCTGTTCCTGGATTCAGGTAGTGTGACCGAGGAGCGTATTGTGCGCGGGTCCTATACCATGGATATTTTCGAAGGCCAGGACATCGAGTTCGGCGCCGAGCGCGCCCGGACTACGCTGGATTCAAAATTGGCACTGGGAACAGACAGCACAGGGACGCCGTCGGCGGATTTCGGTGGCCTGGTACCCGTTGAGGTTTCTAATGCCAATTCTACGGTTGAGGAAATTCGTTACGAGCCATTTATTATTCATAACTGGATATTTAATCCCAGGATGTCGCTGGAAAGCACCCTGCTATATGAGTTTTCCGAGATTACGCAAAGTGGCGATGTTTCTAATAAACGCGATTTCGATTTCATCAAACCGAAATTGGATTTTCGCTATGATCTGACGTCGACGCTCCAACTCCGAGCCTTGATAGAAAAACAGGTCAGGCAATTGAGATTCAGCGATTTTGTCGCCGCCACGGACAATCAGGATGAAGACAGCAATACTGTTGCGGGCAATGCCAATCTAACCCAGGAGTGGTTCTGGAAGTACGAGTTGAATGTCGAATACCGTCTGCCAGATGATGTGGGTGTGGTTGACGGCAATATCTGGTATCACCAGCACCACGATGTGATTGAACGTATCGACGTGTCGCCTTCGGAGGACGATCTGCAATCGGCCAATGGCAATATAGGCGATGGTGAAATGTACGGGCTGCGGCTTAATGCCAGTATCAGGATGAAGATGATTAATATGCCCAATCTGTTGGTATCTTCGCGCTTTAGTGTTGCTGACTCGAAGATCGAGGACCCCTTCACCGGCATCGATAGACGCTTTGCATTCTTCGGTCGTGGTCGCTGGTCATTGAGCTTTCGCCATGACCTGCCAAAGTGGAATCTCAACTACGGTGCCAGCTGGAGTAACCGCTTCGACGGCAACCAAAAATTCTATGACATCGATGATGTAGTCAGCTCCCTCGGGGAGCCCAATGTGTCAGTCTTCGCCGAACTGATCGCCTTCGGTGGCACTTCGTTTCGCTTCGATATTCGAGACGCCACCAACAACGAGCAGTGCCGCGAACGTATCCGCTATCTGGGTCGCTTGTCTGCCGGTATTATCGAGGAAATCGAGGACCGCTGCAGCAGTCGCGGCACCGTGATGTCGCTGAAGATCAATACCACCTTTTGATGGTCGAATAGCCCGAGTTTAATAGAGACGTAGGGACAAAATAAAATCCCTCCACCCGTGACGTATCCCCACAAAATATTAAGTTAAATCAAAAGATTAAACTAAAATAAAATGCGTGATCTGCTTTTTAGCTGAGTGTGCTGTACCTGCAGGACGCAAGCTCAGAGCAGGGGGGTTATTTTGCCGTTCCGGTGGGCCAGGGATGGCCCAACCGAACGGAAAAACAGTACCCCTTGCCAAGCCCCGTCATACGTATCAACTACCAACAATCTGGTCGGTATTTTCTTGGGGATACATCACGGGTGGAGGGATTTTGTTTAGTCCTTCCTCAATTACTGCAGGTGCAACCTGCGTGTTTCCGTTTCAACGAACTCTTTAACACTATCTGTTCCTGCCTGGTTGGTCTATTCTGGCCCTTCCTTCCATTTCTCTGGGGGCTTAGGCCATGACTGACATCTCTACTGCAGTAAATTCCCAACTTCGATTTGTCTTTAAACTAGTCTGTTTGGCACTCGCTGCACTGGTAATCAACATCAGTTCCGCGCAACAGTTTCACGTTCATCCTTCTACCCAGGATCCTTCAGTCATAGTGACGCTCGAGACCCTGAGCCGGTGGGAGAAGGAGCTATCCAACTGGGGCCGCTGGGGACCAGATGACCAGCGCGGCACCCTGAACCTGATTACGCCGGAAAAAACCCGCCAGGCAGCAGCCCTGGTTCAGGTCGGTGAGACGGTAACCCTGCAGCACTTCGTCACCGATGAGAAAACCATGGATAGCCAGGCCTTCGGGCCCAGCAAGCATTGGATGAGCCGGCTCGATCCGGTTACCGGTGAGCCCACTTTTGCCCTGGATGAGATTCAATTCTCCCTCCACGACGGCATGCTTTCACATGTGGATGCACTCTGCCATTACCGCACCGAAATTGACGGAGAGTACATCATATTCAACGGATACCCGCAAAATCTGACCGCGAGTGGCTGTGACGATCTGGCCATCGATAAGATGGGCACTTCCTATGTCACTCGGGGGGTGCTGGTGGATATGCCGCTGCTGCGTGGCGTGGAATGGCTGGATCCGAGCACGCCAATCTACGTGTCCGATCTGGAGGCCTGGGAAGAATTTGCCGGTGTCAAAATCGGCAGTGGCGATGCGCTTTTCATTCGCACCGGAAGATGGGCGATGCGCGATGCGGAAGGCCCATGGGCCTATGGGCAGGGTGGCGCTGGATTGCATGCCTCGGTGCTGCCCTGGTTGCACGAGAGGGATATAGCGATGTTAATCAGCGATGCGGTCAATGATGTACAGCCATCTGGCGTCGCCGGTATCAATCGACCCATTCATCAGCTCACCCAGGTCAATCTGGGCCTGCCCATCGTCGATAACGGCTATCTTAAGGACGTGGCCGCAACGGCGGCACGTCTGCAGCGCTGGGAATTTTTGACGGCGATCCAGATCAACCCGATTAAGGGAGGAACGGCTAGCCCGTTCAACGCCCTGGCAGCGTTTTAGATCACACAGGGTCAACCCTAGCATGCCGTTGAATCTGATTTCACTCACCAGGGCGACAAGAGCCAAGACTTCTTCTCTCGGGGGCATCATGACAAATCGATCTTACCTGGTAGCTCTGCTGGCGGTTTTTACTAGTGAGTTGTGCGCGCAGGAGCTGGAGCCGGGATTTATCGATCCGTATCCGGTATTGCGGGCCGCCGCCGACGCCATCGGCACCGATCGCCTGGACTGCGTCAGTATTTCTGGCAGTGCTTATACGGGCATGGTGGGCCAACAGCGCCTGCACGGATACGAGGTGGATTGGCCACGAGGTGAACCGCTGCGCAATTACACCCGGGTGATGAATTGGGGAGCCGGCACCATGCTGGAGCGTTTCGACCGGGAACCGGGTAATAATCCGGCTGCCTGGAAGTACGGCCTGGGCTGGAAGGGTGGAACGGCTATTCAAAAAGAAGTGCGGCAGTCATTTATGGTCAATGGCGATTACGCCTGGCACCAGGATGGGGTCGGTGGTGAGGCCATCGCGGCACCGAGCGATGATGCCCAGCGCTGGCAGCTCGATATGTGGATCAATCCCCACGGATTTTTGAAGGCGGCGATGCTACCGGGCGCCAATCCCAGGGCGAGCTGGCGTTGGGAACTGGGGGAGATGGGTCGCGACGGCGCCACCGTCAATCCCGAAAAAATGACCGTGGTTTCCATTACCGTGATGGGCAAATACCGGGTCGACGCCACCATCAATGCACAGAATCTGCTGCAACGAATCCACACCTGGGTGCCCGATCCGGTGCTGGGTGACACCAATTACGAACACGAATTCAGCAACGACAGCTATATCGATCTTGGCGACGGTATTCGCTTTCCCACCGTGTGGCACTCCCATACCGGCTGGGACGACAACTACCAGACTCAGAGTATCAATGCGGGGCATAATGCCTATGGTGGGCAGCAGCGGAATATCCAGGCCAATGTGTGTCCGGACCCGGTCACGGTGCCAGCCTCAGTTCGGCGGGCCAGTTTCCCGGTGCAGGTTGATATCGAAGAATTAGCCGAGGGCGTATGGCTATTCGGCGGCGCCTCCCACAATAGCGTCGTCGTGGAATTCGAGAACTATATCGCGGTGGTGGAAGCGCCTCTGAATGAGAAGCGCAATCTTGCAGTCCTCGATGAAATCGTAAAATTAATTCCGGACAAGCCGGTGCGTTTCCTGATCAATACCCATCAACACCATGACCATATCGGTGGCTTGCGCACCTATATGCATATTGGCGCCACCATCATTACCCACTGGAAGAATTACGAGTTCTACAGCCGTGATTTGCTCAACTATGCGCCGAGGACATTGGAGCCGGACATGTTAAGCCTGTGGCCACCTACGGAACTGGCAGAGGGTTATCAGTACGAGACCGTCAGAG
Organism: Pseudomonadota bacterium; assembly: GCA_022566775.1. Lineage (GTDB taxonomy): Bacteria > Pseudomonadota > Gammaproteobacteria > Pseudomonadales > Pseudohongiellaceae > UBA9145. The sequence continues at coordinate 7,320 of JADFIJ010000093.1, forward strand.
AAAATTATGTGCTTACCGACGGCCGGCGCAATATGGAAATATCCTATGTGCATCCACTCACTCATGTCGAAGGCATGCTGGTGGCCTATCTTCCCGGAGAGAAAATACTCATCGAGGCGGACCTGTTCGATGCGCCACTCAATGGAGAGCCCTTGCCGGTCACCGCCAATGCGGCCAATCGAAGCCTGTATGACCATGTGCAGCGGCTCGGTCTCGAGGTCGACACCATTGTTCCCATCCATGGGCAGGCGGTGTCCTGGGATGATTTTTCACGACTGATCGGACCATAGAGATGCCTGGCATTAGCAGGGAAACAATTATCAGGTTTACCAGTGCCTGGACTGCGCTGCTGTTGTTTTCGTCGTCGCTTCACGGAGCCGAGATGCCATCGGAGGCAGACCCAATGGCGTTTTCCAAGGCTGCGGCGGTCGTTGGCAAGAGTCATTATTTGATTAACTGCCAACAGTGTCACGACGCCGATGGCAGAGCCCTGGCCAATATCGACTATATTGCGGCGGATTTGACCGCCCCCGGCTCGTGGTACTATGGCAGCTCGGCGCTGCATATTTATAGCAGCATCAAATTTGGTGCCGGGCTGGAGATGCCACCCTTTAAAGCCGAGCTCAGTGATGAGGTAATCTGGCAGATCGTTGCCCATGTTTTGAATATCGGACCGCGAGCAAGCCGACCGCAACAAAAATAACTCTTGAGGGAACCCTGATGGCTACTGAAAATAAGAAGAAGTCGGACATCACCGCGGAGGAGGCCAAAGTCTCCCGCCGGAATTTTATTAAGGGGACGGCGCTTGCCGGAGCCGGCGCGGCGGCCATGCTGCAGAGTGAAAACAGTGAGGCGCAGGATTCCAATGGGGCGAAGATTCGCATTCCGGACGAGATTCCCAGGACCCTCGCCGAGGCAGCAAAACCGGCAAATTTTCCCATGACCGGTGCCGAGGTCTTTGCCAAATTCTGTAACGATGAAGGCGTCGCCGGTTTCTTCTGTTGTCCGGGCAACTACAACATGATCAATGCCATCGCCGCCGAGGGGATCCCCAGTTATGGTGGACGCTGTGAGGGCAATATGGTTTCCGCAGCCGATGCTTTTATTCGGGTAACCGGGGAAATCGCGGCAACGTCTGGCACCGAGGGGCCAGGTTTCACTAATATGATTATGAACATCGGCGCAGCCAATGCGGCGCGCACTCCGCTGCTGGTGATCGCCAGTAACAAGACTATCGGTGAAGATGACACCGAACATGGTATTCAGACCGCCTATCAACAATCCCAGACCGATGGCCTGAAGAAATGGGGCAAACGGCTGATCACACCTAACCGAATCTATGAGTACGCCGCCTATGCCTTCAGGCAATTGAAAACCGGTGTGCCCAAGCCCGTGCACCTGGATTTTCCGGGCGAGATATCCCGCGCTCGCTTCGAAGAACCCGGCGAGTTGCAGTACTACTACGACAAGACTCGATATCGCACCGAATCCAAGGCCCACCCAAATCCGGCCGACATCTCTCGCGCAGTGGAAATGATTCGACGCTCGCAGCGACCCATGATCGTTGCCAGTACCGGTGTGTTCTACGATAAAGCCTGGGAAGCGTTGTTGCGTGTGGCTGAGAAGAACGACATCGCGGTGGTGGAGTCGGCACCGCAGCGGGGGCATTTTTCAGATGGTCATGCACTGTCTGCCAGTACCGCGCCTGATGCGATCCGCAGTGCGGACCTGGTCATCCTGGTGGGACAGTATTGCATGCCGTCGATCGGTGAGTTTGCCTTCGGACCGGAAGCGAAGTGGATTCGGATCGATCCGGATGCCAGCGACATTGGCCGTAATGTCCCCATCGACCTGGGTATTGTGAGTTCGGAAAATGCAGCCCTGCAGGCATTGGAAGACGCGCTGCCGTCTCGTAGCCGTAGTAGCTGGCGTGATGAATTGGCGGCGGCGAGACATGCCTTCGACGAGCAGAGCGAGGAATATTACAAGCTGGGTTTGAAGTACAGCGCCGACACCGACTCTATTCATCCCGCCGTGATCGGTAGGCAGTTGGGAGACTTTCTCTATAACAATGACCTGGATCGGGAACAGACAACGGTAATCTCTGGTGGCTACGGCATCGGTCGCTATACTCGGCGTTATCTGCGTGCCTATCGGCCAGGGCAGATCTGTAATGGGGCCTATCAGTATGGTGCCATTGGACCCGATATTGCTTACGCGGTCGGTGTCGGTGCGGCGGTACAGAATGGTGTCGGTCCCCAGGCTCCCTATAAGGGCTCGCCAGTCGTGGGCATTACCGGCGATGCCGGTGCCGCCTATTCCATCATGGAGTTCGACACCCTGGGTAAGTACCGCATTCCCGTGGTCATGATCGTGTATAACAATAATGCCTGGGGGGTGTGGACTTCCGGTGCCGGCAGGGGTGCGGTGCGGGCACAGCATATGTATCTGTTTCAGGAAAATCTTCGCTACGATAAAATTGCCGAGGCGTTGGGCTGCCATGGCGAATACGTCACCAGTGCCGAACAGTTTATGCCTGCACTCGAGCGCAGTTACGATATTGCCGCTCGGGAAGGGATTTCCACATTGATTAACTGCCAGGGCAAGAAGGAGTTCTGGACCAACGCCTATCCACCCGCGATGCCGAGACATTTCGCCCCGGGCGCCCTGGCTTACTATAAGTAAGGTAGAGGCCCCTTATGCAGGAGATTGTAAAGGCGGTAAGCGATGAGTTGCAGAACTACGCCGACCGTGGAATTTTTCAAAATTTTAGTCAGGTGCCATCAAGCAAGGGCGGCTTTGTGGACTTTCGCTTTAGTTGGCTGGCGGATTCTCCTTTTCATCTGAAACTCAATTCGAGCAAGCCTGAACTGGAGTTGAAAGATGTACTGCCGGCGGTGCCGTTTCGTTCCGATATGGACAAGGCATTCAGGACCTTTCTCAGCCAGCGCAGTGACGTCTCGATTCCGCCTCATCGGCGGCTGGATGTTGAACGCTTTGCGTTTAATTGTCGCAACCGACAACAAAATCTCTCGGTGATAATTGGGTTCCGCCCCGGTGATGCCGGTGACGCGACGAAAGCGGCAGTGAATCTATTACACGAAATATTTAATAACTTTCTGGCCGAAGGGCCCTATCAAAACTACATGGTGGAAGTCTTTAATGAACCGGAAGAGTGAGTTCCTACTGGTAAATAATGTGTAGAGAGGGTAGTTTTTGAACTGATTCAGGCTGTTTGAACTTGGGAGATACCAATGAGAATAATTCACACCCCATCCAGGCGTGGCCTGGCTAAATCCATGCTGTCAGCGGCTGCGGGCATACTGCTTTTTTCTGCTGTGTTGCCGGTCTCAAGCCTGGCTCAGGAAGACGAGTTTGCCGGAGAGCGCATCGTGCATCTGTTACAGGAGCCGCGTCACCGCACCGTGCACCACGACGGCGACCTGTATCTGCTGGATGTGCAGGTCAACGTGGGCGATGTCTCCTTGCCCCATATTCATGATCAGGCCATCTTGCTAACCTATATCAACATGGGCAACGGCCCCCGCAACGGTGATGTGAACAGCAATACCGACTATGCTTCGCAGCCGCATACTCACAAGGTATCGAACGCAGGTCCCGGGTTGTTTCGAATCATCGCACTGGTGAATGCTGGCGCGGGTAACCCCGACCTCATGGCCGACAGACCGAGCGGTTTCTCTGGTCAGCCCCAGCATGAGAACGCCTGGTTTCGTTCATACAGAGTGGAGTTGGCGCCTGGTGAAGAAACTTCGGTGCAGATTCACAGCCTGTCCAGCTTCGTAGTGCAGGTCGCCGACGGCTTGTTTCATGTGGAGCGCAGCGATGGCATCATCGCCGAGCTGGACGCCCGAGCCGACTGGGTCTGGCACGATCCCAACGAGGCCTATGTGATTCGCAACGTAGGGCCAGTCGCATCAGCCGTGGTGATCAACGAGGGTCGTTAATGGGGTCAGGTCTTGCATGTTAGCGTTGGCAATGTAATCAACAATTGAGTCAAGCAAATACCTGGTTACTGCTGTTCTATAAGCCTCTTTTATCTACACTGGGTTATATACGCTAACGATCAAGACCTGACCCCGTGACTATGTTGCAGGCGTCCCCGGTGTTGATTCGAATGATTTCGACCAGCGTTCCAGATCGTCGTGTTCTCCGTCGAATAGCATTACGCCCATCATCAATTGCCCATCTCTTTCGAATTCCCATCGGACTTCACCCAGCAGCAAAAAAACCGTAAAAGGCCTGCCAATGCCGATGGTGACATGGATTAATGATTCCGGTGGAAGCAATAGATTGGATTTAATCCGAAGTCCGTGAGGTGAAAAGTCCATGGCGTCACAGGGGATTGAGCTACCAATGAGTTCGGGATGCTCCTTGCAGGTATGAACATGAACAAAAATGCCAACGTTCCGATGTGTCCTGGCTTCGCTGCGTTTATCCATATCAAATTCTTCTCCTGATGTTTTTGCAATCCCTGACCACTAAGCTAGGTAGCGCTACACGAATCTCGACCGATTATGACTGCTTTAATTGTGATTTTCTAGTCGTCAGGCGCTTGTAAAATCGGCCTTTTTCTCACAATTTGTCACAAGTTCGGGCCTCCATTTAGCCTATAATGCTCCGCATTTTGCACCCCCTGAGGGTGGCAATACTTTTAACCGGGAGCATTTTTGTGAAGCACCGCACGAATTGTCAAACTATTACACAAGGCCCAAGACTACTGGTCAGTAGGGGTCTGCTGCTGTCCTTGCTGCTGTTGGTAGCCGGATACTCCGGCTACGCATCCGCCCAGGATAACGTGGGAGATGATTCCACGGTCATCTACCCCGCCTCCTATTTCGCCGATTACCGGCCGGTTACCGCCCAGGATATGCTTAACAGGATACCTGGGATGAGCGGCTCGGGTGGCGGTAGCCGTGGTCCCTCCAGGGGTGGCGGAGCCAGTCGCGGTGGTCGTGGTTTCGGTGGTGGCAGTGGTAATCAGATCTTGATCAATGGCAAGCGCGTGGCTGGCAAGAACAACAACAGCCAGGATTTATTAGGCCGTATCAGCGCCGATCAGGTTCTTCAAATTGAAATCATTCGTGGCACTTCTGGTGATCTGGATGTGCGGGGTAGCTCCCAGATAATCAACGTGGTCTTGTTTGAACAAATGAGCAATTCCAGTATTTCCTTCCAGGCAAACATGGATCAGTATAGTGACAGTGAATCCCAGCCTGGTGGGTCGCTGTCCTATAGTGGTCAGAGTGGCGCGTTAAACTACCTGATTAGTGCTTCCGCTGAACCCCGATACCGGCATCGTGTCAGCAGGGAGCACAGTATTCTTGGTGATTTCTCGCCTAATGACCTGGTGTTGGAAAACCGAATTACCCGACAAACCGACTACAGCCTTTCGACCAATCTCGGCTACGACATCAGTGCCAACAGCAGCATCAGATTCAATGCGCTGGTTCAGCAAAAAGACAATCCTACCGACGTTTTCCGGGAAACCACCGATCTGACTAACGGCAGCAACAGTGTATATCGGGAGCAAGAGATTATTCCCGGCGCCCAGGACAACTGGGAAATTGGTGGAGACTACGAATACAAATTTGCAGATGGCAGCCGTTTCAAGGCGCT
>JADFIJ010000094.1 GCA_022566775.1 Pseudomonadota bacterium
ATTTCTGATAAATTGCCTTCATGCTGCCCGGCAAAGGTCCGCATTATCTACATGATAACGCTGCAACCCTTTGAAATTTGGGGAAGTTCTCCGTAGAACGGAGAACACAACCGTAGAGACAAGACTTATTGGCGGAGAGGGAGGGATTCGAACCCTCGATAGGTTTCACCCTATACGCCCTTAGCAGGGGCGCGCCTTCAGCCACTCGGCCACCTCTCCGCAAATCGCGGGCATAATAACATAGGCTCCTATCGAACTAGAAGATTCTACGACCGCTTATAAGATATTAAATCAGAAATTTACGGATGGTTATGGGCGGGATTCAGCCACTCGGCCATCTGGGCGTTCGGATGATATTTACTGCAATTAGTTGATGGGGCTCATGCACAGCCCCTGAGAAACGCACCCGCAATCGGAGCACGCGGAGAACAAAAGTGCATAGCGCGAGTGACGGACAGGATTATTCGGACTCTTCCGCTTGTGGTTCTTCACCGCCAGATGCTTCGGCAGCTTTTTCTTTCTGGATACGTTCGTAGATTTCTTCGCGGTGTACTGCGATCTCTTTGGGAGCATTTACTCCGATGCGAACTTGATTACCCTTAATGCCTAATACGGTAACTGTTACTTCATCTCCTATCATCAACGTTTCGCCGATCCGGCGTGTCAGTATCAGCATCGCCTACCTCCTTTTATCATTCCTTTGCACTTAGACTACTTGCCCTACTTCCTGCAGGTCATACTCCACAGTCTCACATCGTCTAGCGATGATCGTGGTGCTGTGATTGCCAGTTACCTCCTACATACCGGCGCACGCAGCGCACCAATTGCCTCTGTTTCTGCGATTCTGCGTCTTGCCTGCGAATTTCGCGGGTTTAACGCCCGAAACTAATTTCACAGTATCTGCCTAACTTAGGCAGATTCCAACTAATTCAGAGTGCTTATTGACGAAAATATGGGACCCTAGGAGCTTTGTTTTTCGTAATCTGGATCATCCAGGTCGAATGCGCTGTGTAGTGCCCGCACCGCCAGTTCCAGGTATTTCTCCTCTATGACGATGGAAATTCTGATCTCAGACGTGGTGATGAGTTGAATATTAATGCTTTCGTCCGCCAGCACCTTAAACATCTTTGCGGCGATCCCGGCATGGGAGCGCATGCCCACGCCAACCAGGGAGACCTTGCCGACTTTCTTATCCAGCACCACGCTTGCCGCTTTCAGCTTGGTAGCCACCGCATCGATGATAGTCTTCGCCCGCTCGCCTTCACTGCGCTTGACGGTAAAAGTAATGTCGTTGGTACCGTCGGCCGCCGCATTTTGCACGATCACATCGACTTCGATACCCGCTTCACTGACGGGCCCGATGACTTCGTAGGCAATACCGGGTACATCCGGCACGCCGGCTACGGTTAGCTTGGCCTCGTCTCGCTCGAAAGCGATACCGGCTATGGCTGGAGTTTCCATATCTGTGTCTTCCTCTAAACTGATCAGGGTACCTGGACCCTCTTCGAAACTGGACAGAACCCGCAACGGGACCTTGTACTTACCCGCAAATTCGACGGCCCGGATCTGCAGTACCTTGGCGCCCAGACTGGCAAGCTCCAGCATCTCCTCGAAGGTGATGCTGGTGAGCAGGCGCGCGGCTGCCACCACCCGGGGATCGGTGGTGTAGACTCCCTTGACATCGGTATAAATCTGGCACTCGTCGGCTTTTAATGCTGCCGCCAGGGCAACGGCGGTGGTATCGGAGCCACCCCTGCCCAGCGTAGTGATATGACCCTCTTCACTCACGCCCTGGAAACCCGCCACCACGACAACGTTGCCCTGCTGCAGCTGTTCATGAATCCTGGTGCTGTCAATCTCTCTGATCCGCGCCTTGGTGTGCGTATTATCGGTGAGGACCCGAACCTGGCCACCGGTGAAGGAGCGGGCGCGACAACCGCGTTGCTCCAGCGCCATGGTCAGTAATGCGATAGTTACCTGCTCGCCGGTGGATAACAGCACATCCATCTCCCGGGGCGTCGGAAATTCCATGATCTCCTCGGCCAGCGCGGTGAGGCGGTTGGTTTCTCCGCTCATGGCAGAGACCACCACGACAAGATCATCGCCCTTATCGCGGAATCCGGCCACCTTGTCCGCTACCGCATTGATGCGCTCGACAGTGCCAACCGATGTGCCTCCGTATTTTTGAACGATCAATGCCATTACTTAGCTCATTCCTGCGTCTTTGCCGAAACCTACCGACCTCACAGCCTTTCCTGCACCCAGGGTTTCACGCTTGCTATCGCCGATGGAATACCACTGGCGTCGACGCCACCGGCCATCGCCATGTCGGGTCTGCCACCCCCCTTGCCCCCCACCTGTGCGGCAATCATATTAACCAGGTCACCCGCCCGCACTTTATCGGTAAGATCTTTACTGACACCAGCTACCATGCTGACTTTGCCTTCACTGGCGGTAATCAACACCACCACAGAACTACCGAGTTTGTTCTTCAACTGGTCGACCGTGTCCCGCAGAGATTTCGGATTAAATCCCTCCACCGCCGCCGCTAACAGTTTGACACCATCGAGATCCTGGGCCTGGTCCGCGAGATCACTGCCGGCACTGGATGCCAGTTTGGCTTTCAATTGCTGCAATTGCTTTTCCAGAGACCTGTTGCTCACAGTCAGTTGCCGTACCTTATCCACCAGTCCTGCCTGGCCGGATTTCACGATCTTCGCAATCTGTTTCAGAATCTGTTCTTCCTGCGCCACCAATGCCAGCGCACCAAAACCGGTTACCGCCTCGATGCGTCGTATTCCCGCCGAAATTCCCGACTCAGCGGTCAGTTTGAACAGACCGATATCACCGGTACGGCGCACATGGGTGCCACCGCAAAATTCGACGGAGTAGGCAGCACCTTCTCCATCGGCCATGGTAATCACCCGCACCTCGTCACCGTATTTCTCGCCGAATAATGCCAACGCGCCTTTTTCCCGAGCTTCTGCGATGGGCATGACCTCCTTATTCACCGCCGAATTTTTCAGGATCTCGGCATTGACCTGCGCTTCGATCTGCTGCAGTTCTTCCTCACTCAGGGGCGAGCTATGGGAGAAATCGAAACGCAGTCGATCCGCATCCACCAAGGACCCCTTCTGGCTAACATGCTCGCCGAGGACATTTCGCAGCGCAGCATTCATTAAATGGGTGGCCGAATGATTCAGTGTGATCGCCGCGCGATCGGCACCGGCTACTTGCGCGTCCACTTTATCACCGACTTTGATGGAACCCTGGCGGAGAATGCCCCGGTGTACCATCACATCATTTTGCTTCTGGGTATCGTCCACCTCGAAACTGGCGGCATTGTTTTTCAGCAGGCCAGTGTCGCCGACCTGACCACCCGACTCACCATAGAACGGTGTCGAATCGAGCAACACCAGGGCTTCATCACCTGCCTCGATCTCATCCAACGTCGCGCCTTCGGTGTTAAACAGGGCGGTCACCGTAGCGACCCCGAACAAGTGCTCATGGCCGATAAAGTCGGTCGTGCTGCCAGGTTCGATTTCCAGTTTATCCACCGCAGTAAAATTGCTGGCGGCGCGAGCCTGTTGTTTTTGCACGGACATGGCTGCATCGAAGCCATCCATATCCAGCAGCAGATCATGTTCCCTGGCGATGTCCGCGGTTAAATCCACGGGAAAACCATAAGTATCGTAGAGTCGAAATACGGTTTCCCCGTCAATGGTTTTGGTCTTGCCCTGCATTGAGGCGATGGCTTTATCCAGGATCACCATGCCATTTTCCAGGGTGCGGGCAAATTGCTGCTCCTCTTCGAGCAAGGATTTCTCAACTCGTTTTTGGCTTTGCTGCAATTCCGGATAGGCGCCGCCCATCACTTTCACCAACGCAGCAACGATCTTGTAGAAGAATGGTTCTTTGACGCCCAGTCGATAGCCGTGGCGTACGGCGCGGCGGATGATGCGCCGCAACACGTAACCCCTGCCCTCGTTCGAAGGCAGCACACCGTCAACAATGAGAAAGGAGCAGGAGCGAATATGATCGGCGATTACCCGCAGCGAGGTATTCTCCAAATCGCTGACGCCGGTTATGCCTGCAATATCCTTGATCAGGCTCTGGAACAGGTCGATCTCATAATTGCTGTGCACGTTTTGCATCACCGCAGCGATGCGCTCCAGCCCGGCGCCGGTATCTACCGACGGCTTCGGCAGCGGGGTCATGGATCCATCGGCTTTACGTTCGTACTGCATGAACACCAGGTTCCAGATTTCTATATAGCGATCGCCATCTTCATCCGCACTGCCCGGTGGTCCACCGGCCACATCTTCGCCGTGGTCATAGAATATTTCCGAACAGGGCCCACAGGGTCCGGTGTCCCCCATTGCCCAAAAATTATCCTTCTCCCCCAGTCGGGAAAATCGCTCAGGGTCTATCCGCATTTCATCTAACCAGATATTGGCCGCTTCGTCGTCGTCCTCAAACACGGTTACCCAGAGTTTTTCCGCGGGCAGGCCGAGTTCAACCGTCAAAAATTCCCAGGCATAATTGATGGCCTCGCGTTTGAAATAATCACCGAAGGAAAAATTGCCGAGCATTTCGAAGAAGGTGTGATGCCTGGCGGTATAACCCACATTTTCCAGATCGTTATGTTTGCCGCCGGCACGCACACAGCGCTGGGAACTGACGGCACGGGGTGAAGATCTCACTTCATCGCCGAGAAAGGCATCCTTGAATTGCACCATGCCGGAATTGGTGAATAGCAGGGTCGGGTCATTCCCGGGCACCAGCGAGCTGCTGGGGACAATCTCATGTCCCCGGCTGGCAAAATAATCCAAAAACTTCTGTCGAATTTCGGCGCTAGTCATTAACGATTCCGTGTCAGCGGTCCAGACCTACGGTCGGAGCCGGGCAATTGCAAAAAAGCAGAGGATTATAGCGCTTAATACACGGATCTTGCAGGGTTTTTCCCCATCGACGCTTCGAGCGCTGGGCGCCATGCAGCGGCATCTCTGCCTATTCCCCAGCCGAGTCCTTATCTGACGTCGCCGCAGAGCTACCGAAGGAGAATGACGCCAATGCAGGGTCCACCGGTATCTGCAGTTTGCCATCGCTGGAGAGAATGATGGCGATCGAACGGGTCTGCGGAAAGTGACTGAGGACGATGGTGATAATAATGAGGAACGGCACGCACAGAAACATCCCCGGAATCTGCCAGATATATCCCCACAGGGCCAGGTTCAGCAAAATGATGAGAGGACTGAGATTGAAGGAACTGCCCATCAGCCTCGGTTCAAGAATGTTGCCGATGCAGATTTGCAAGACGCCTATTCCCATTAGCACCATCAGAAAAAGCGTGTAACCATCGGACTGGGCCAGCGCAATCATCGCCGGAAAAATGGTGGCGACGATGGAACCAACGGTGGGAATGAAATTCAGCAGGAAGATTAGCAGACCCCACACGCCCGCAAAATCTACGTCCACAGCGCGCAGAAATGCATAACTCAGCACCCCGGTGAGAGAACTGGTAAACATCTTGATACTGATATATTTGCGGATATCGTCGCGAATTCGATTGAGAATTCTTCTTACCTTCTTCTCTTTCTCTGGATTTGCCACCAGTGCCGCTATCTTCTTGTTGAAGTTCCCCTGTTCCAGGAAGAGAAATCCAATATAAATCAAAATCAAACCGCCGCTGGCAAGAATGCCGGCGAAGGAAGCCGCCATCGATGCTGCGTAGCGCGGCAGATCTATCCACTCGGTGATCAGTGACATCAGGCCCTGCTCCTGGTAAGCGCCGACGTCGAAGGGCAGATTCTCCATGCGCAGGGTCAGGTTTTGCTGATATTCAGGCATCACTTCCAGCACATCGTCGAAAGTTGAACCGAGAAAATTAACCAGCGCCAGGATCAGCAGTAGAAATGTAAGGATCGATGCCAGCAGGCAAACCGGTTGCGGAAAATGAAAGCCGGCAACAGAGATCACGGCGAAAGCGCTGGCGAGGGTATTGATCAGGTACCACAGGGCGATGGCGATAATCAGAGGCAGCAGCAATGCCTTGCCCACTATCAGCAGATAAAACACCAATACCACGAGCAGCGCGGTGGCTGTGGAGTTGAGGATTTTCATCTATACTGCCCTAACACGGTGAATTTGCGAAGAATATCACATTTTCTTGAGCCGACCCTCATTACGCTAGAGTCAGGCAGATACAGTGCCGGCAGTACTGTCTTCAATTCCGAAAATGGGCCCCTGTGGCCACGCTTGGGATGCCGGCTTTGGTGAGGACAAGTCGTAGAAATGCACCTGGATGGCTATTCAAATCTGTTAAAGATTGGCGAAGGTGGCATGGCACATGTCTATCGAGGCATACAGGATTCCCTGCAGCGCCCGGTTGCCATCAAACTGTTGATCAACGACCTCAAATCGGACCAGGAGGCCAGGCATCGATTTGAACGCGAATCCTTCATCATCGCCCGACTCAACCACGCCAATATCATCCATATCATCGATCGTGGCATTAGCGCCGCCGATATGCCCTATTTTGTCATGGAGTATGTCGAAGGCACCGATCTCAGCACCACCACGAAGATGCGGGATGTCCCCCATAGGGAGAAAGTTGACATCATCATCCAGGTGCTAAAAGCACTGTCCTACGCCCACAAGAACAATGTCATACACCGTGACATTAAGCCGGATAACATCCTCATCGATGGAGACGGCGTAGTAAAAATACTGGACTTCGGCATCGCCCAGTTTTACAGCGATCAGCACCAGCGCGATGCAAAAACTTCGACCGGTACCGTCATGGGAACCTACAGCTATATGTCCCCGGAACAACGGAAATCGTCCGATAATGTGACGGTTCGTAGTGACCTGTACTCGGTGGGCGTGGTCATGTACGAGTTGTTTACCGGAAAGATTCCCAGCGGTAACTTCCCGGTTCCGTCCCGGCTCAATCAGGAAGTTACTCCAGAGTTGGACCAACTGATACTGCGCTGCCTGGAACCGGAACCGGAAAACCGGCCGACATCGGCGGAGCAATTAAAAACTGAATTACTGGCCCTGTCTCGGGGCGCCCACATAACCGAGGCCCGCCGGCTACGCGCCGAACAGGGTATTACCCAGATGAAGTCCAGGTTTTTGTTACTGGACATTCTGCGGGAAGACAAATACGGCTCCGTCTATCTTTATCAACAGAAGGAGCGCGGCAACCTTCTCATTATCAAGAAGAAGCTGGCCAGTAGCTCCGGTTACGAAGCCAGCACCCTGCTGGCATCGTTGGCCCACGAAAATATTGTAAACACGCTCGGCACCTCCCGTACCGAACAGCATTTTATCCTGGTGCAAGAGTACATGAGTGGCGGCACCCTGCAGGACAAACTTGCGTTCCAACTAAGCTGGCAAGAAACCCTGGATATTGCCGTGCAAATCTGCCAGGCAATCATCTTCGCCCATAACAATCGCATCGTACATGGTCACCTGAGACCAACCAATATCCTCTTCACCGCCGATGGCAAGGTAAAGTTAACCGATTTCTCGACCCAGGATGATGTCAGTCATGTACTCAGCGCTCACTACTATCGATTGCAGGGTGAGGCCAGATCGCAGGCATCGGACATCTATGCGACCGGGGTCGTTCTCTATCAATTACTCACAGGCTGCCTGCCGCGTCGACAAAACGAAAAAGAATTTTTCATCAGAAAAGATTTCGCCAGATTACCCGAAGACATCCAAGCCCTCGTCACTAATATGTTATCCACCATACCGGAAAATCGCCACCCTGACTCTCTGCAGAGTGCCGTTGCAATCTTCGAAAAACATCGGCAGCTCAAACTCAATAAATCGTTTACTGAGAAACCAATACGTGATAAAAATCGGCAGGCCAATCGCAGAAAAGAAGACAAGATCCCGGATAAATCAACAGCGGATGTCATCGCCGTCGGATCGGCTGCCAGGTCCCACTTCCGCAAACGCGTGAGGGTGCTGTTCGCGATTTTTATCCTGGTTTTTGTACAGTATCTGGTCATGGGAGCCGCCAATTAAGCGCTCAAAGCGTAGCGGGAAGACAGGAGAGTCCGCGCCTGTGATGCTCTCTTTTTATGGTTTAGGAATACCGGGAAAATTAATGTCGCAGCAGCAGGCCCAGGTGAAAATAACCGGAATTACCGATACCGGATTACAGAGATCGGCAAACGAAGACCATATCGGTTTCGATGAGGGTCTGGGAATCGCCGTATTGGCCGATGGCATGGGTGGTCACAAGGCCGGAGGCACTGCATCCCGCATGGCTGTGGATTCCGTGCTGGAAAACCTGAAAAAGCTGATCAATCAGGAAACCTCAGTACCGATAACCAGTTCTCAGTTATTGGCTATGGTCTCCAATACAATTTCAGACAGTAATAGTGAGATTTACCAGGCTTCCAGCGTCAATTCGGACTTCAAGGGAATGGGTACCACCATGGTAGCCGCCGTGATTAAAGGCTCTCAGTTAGTTGTAGGCCATGTCGGTGATTCCCGGGCTTACCTGTTCAGAAACAAATTCCTGAGCAGAATAACCAGGGACCACAGCCTGCTACAGGAACTGATCGATAAAGGCTTCTATACGGAACTGGAAGCCAGGACAGCAACCGTGGGGCACGTCGTCACCCGGGCGCTGGGGACCCGGGCAGAAGTCGAGGTGGATGCGGCCCGGCATGAACTGGAACATCACGATCTGGTTCTGCTATGCTCGGACGGACTCACCGACATGGTGTCTGACAGCTTGATTGAAGTCGTGCTGCAGGACGCCCAGGACGTGGAGTCGGCGGCAAAAACTCTGGTCGAGTTGGCCAACGAGCATGGAGGCAGGGACAATATTTCCGTCATCCTCGTACAGGTACAGGCGGGGTCATGACCTGATCTGAAACAGGCAAACAGTGAGTATCAGCGATGCCAGGCAAATTGGAATACCGTTTTAACAATAACAAACTCGGCGAGTTCCCCCTCGCCAAGGAAGTAATGACCATTGGCCGCGCCGATGATAATGATATTCGCATCGATAATCTGGCGGTGAGTGCGCACCATGCGAAGTTGCTGAATATATTCGACGACTCTTTCCTGGAAGACCTCAACAGCACCAATGGCACTTATGTAAACGGTAAAGCCATCGACAAGCACCCCCTGCGACATGGCGACATAATCACCATCGGCAAGCATGAATTACGCTATACCAATCAGAGCAAAGCCTACCTGGGGGAAGCTGAAAAAACCATTCTGATAAGACCCAAGGCAGAATCACCAGGGCATCCCGAGCCCGTGGTGATGACCCACGGCGATGCCCCAATCACGCCCGAGTTGAGGGATCTGAGTAAGGCCAGATTACAGATTCTAAATGGAAGGAGTGCAGGCAGGGAATTAGCCCTGGTCAAGGAATCGGTCAAGCTAGGAAAATCCGGCAGCGAAATAGTCCAGATTAACCGGCGTCCCGACGGCCATTTCATCGTTTGCATCGACGCGCCAGACGATCAACTGCCACCACGCGTCAACGGCAAAGACATCGGTGCCGGCGCCATCAAATTGCGTAATCACGACATTATTGAAATCAATCAGCTGAAAATCGAGTACTACATCGCCAGCTAAGCAGAGATAATGGGGTCAGGTCTTTCATGTTGCACCGCGCCTGGCGCGATGCAACATGAAAGACCTGACCCCATTATCTCTGCTGGAGGCGGCGCAGCCGTTGCTCACGCTCCATGATGGATCGCGCCAGTTCGACATAACTCGGATTCGCCACCAGATCTGGCTGCCGTTCCAGTGCGACCTGGAAGCTATCTGCGGCTTGTGTCACACGCCCCAACACCAGTAGCGCCCGCGCCAGCCCCATGTGGGCAGGAATCAGCCCAGGATTCTGTGCAATGGCTGCGCGGAATTCCTGCACGGCCTCATCGAACTTCTGTTGCCGCGCCAGTAAGGCGGCAATATTATTATGCGCCAAATCCGGGCGTGGAGCATCGAGGGCAATCACCTTGCGATACTGTGCCAGCGCCGCATCGAGTCGGCCTGCCTGCGCCAGCGCCCCAGCCCGATCCAACAGTTTGCCGGCTAATCTCTCGCGATCACCTAAGGCGCCACCGGCACGGGTCACCGCGGCCAGCAGATTTTCTACCGGAGCATAGTTGTCTGTGAGTATGATGCTGCCGGCACGGGTCGCTAATTCCTCCACCTCGGCATCACTCAGACGCCGGTAGGGTGTATCGGAAAACTCCATAAGGGCATCATTCAACGGCTGTAACGCGCAGACGAACACAAAGGTGTCGCGCTGGTCCGCGCGACTGCCCAGTGCACTGCCAGGGGCAAAGACGTAGACCCATGGAAACACGCTGCGCAGGGTCGCCAATTCGGCGCCTAAAAATCGCCCACTGGAAAACACATCGACCACGTTCAGCAGGTAAACCCCGGCAGGCGCCATCAGGGTCCGCAGTTTCTGATGGAACTCCACCGTGGTGAGCTGAAACGGCACCGTAAAATCGTTGAAGGCATCGCCGTAGATGAGATCATATTGGCCGAGGTCCTCGCCGAGTTGCTGTCGGCGCAACAGATCATCGATATGATTGCGTACATCGAGATGGACGATGGCCATGCCGTGATCCCGCGGCAGACCCAGGTACTCCATGGCGGTTTCGGTCACGGCAGGATCAATCTCCGCCACTTCTACATGACTGCCGGGCCAGTTTGCCGCCACATATTGTGGAATGACATAGCCACCGCCACCCAGTGACAGGGTGCGAAGGGTCTCTTTCTCAGTGCCGAGCATGTCCGTAAACAGGCCATAAAACTTGACATAGCTATATTGCTGCAAGCCGTCGAGATTCGCCGGATTACGCATGTCGACCCGACTATGTGCCAACTGATCCAGCATCAGCACCCGCATATGTGGCGCGTTGGCATCGGTTATTACCCGGATATGTGAGTACTGGCTTTCCCGCTTGAACAGCACCTCGCCGCCGGCCTGGTCAATGGTCTGCGCCGGTGCCAACGGCACCACGCGGTAGAGGACAAATGCAAGCAGGGATATCACCGCGGTTAACAGCAGCGCCAGTGGCGCCTGCTCTCGGTCCTGCACCACGAATAACAGGCTCAATGCCGCCAGCACCCCTGCCACCGCCAACATGATGGCGGCGGTACCGAGGACGGGAATCAGGAGGAAGCCGGTGAGAAATGTACCGACGATGCTGCCCACCGCACTCCAGGCAAAAATATCACCGACGGTACGACCGGTGCGCAGGCCTTGCTGTAGGGCCCAGGTCGCCACCACCGGACTGACCATGCCGAGCAGTATCGAAGGCAACAATAGCAACGCCGTCACATGCAGCATCACCTTCAGCGGCCAGCTTATCGCCAGCAACAACATCGCATCGCCCAACAGTCGATTGAGTGGCGGGATGATGCCGCAGGCCAGGGCAGCCATACCGAAGACGATGATGAGTATCGCTCGTGGTGTGTACCGGTCCGCCAGGCGGCCACCGAAGAAGTTGCCGGCGGCAATGCCGGCCAGCACCACCCCAATTACAGAGGTCCAGGTGTACAGGGAATAGCCCAGGAAGGCGGCCATGAGTCGGCCGGCCGTGAGTTCCAGCACCATGATGCAGAGGCTGCCGACGAAGACCGTGGCGCTGGGCATCAGCAACACTGCCGCCGATGCCTGTGGCCGTGGCTGGGGCTGGAGAAACTTCGATCGCTGCTTCGCTGTGCTCATATCGAAGCCCCGTAGGCGACGCCCGTTCTACCCCTGCATGCGCCCGGCAAGCCCTGCTTGTCCTGGGCAGTTAGACGAGGGAGAGGCAAGCCTAACTTTCTTTCAGTATCAGGAACCTGATCTTATCGAATGGCCCGAGAATTTCAATCTTCAGCAGGGTGGCTTGCGAATCCAGACTGAAACGGACAACCATACCTTCATCCAGAACCGCTGCCCCCACCTCTTCTCCCGCCAGGAAGACTTTCGATATGCCATAATCGAAGCCATAGCGACGACCGGATATGGTCAGGAAATAATCTTCCAGTTCCTGCAGTTCCACCACCCCAATCTGTGAACACACTTGTCCCGGCTGGATATTTTCTATCTGGGAACAGGACGCCATATTCTGAGCATCCGCCAGCGACACCCAGCCCAGCAGGGCGGCAATCAGCAGGAATCTTAGCTTCGTAATCACAGTAGTAAAAATGGCGTCTGCATTTGTCATCACATTTTCTCTATTCCAGCTGACGCCAGGACTGTCGGCCATAGGCCTGGTTGCCAACACTGAGCTGAATCACGTCGATAGAGCCACTGCCGCCACTACCGAATGCAATATCCTGGGCACCATCACCCAACAAGCTGACACTTGGCATAATTCCAATATCGGAAGCTCGGCCCGAGGCGCTCGAGTCCTGGGTATCGTATTCACCATCGTTGTTGAGGTCGAAGGCAGGAAATTCGAGGGCACTGCCGTCACGGACATCGAGCTGCATCAGGAAACTGGTGCCACCGAACGTACATTCCACCGTGGACGGTACCAAGGTAGTGAAGAGGATCCTGCCGTTCCTGACGATGGCATTACTGATCTGACGCTCACCGAAATTATCGGTGTTGGCGCCGCCTTCCACCTGGTCAGGGATCAGGTCCAGCTTCCACCCCATATCCGTGGCCCAGTCGATGGCGTTGTCCGACACGTCTCTGAGGGTAAAGGTGGTGTCATTTATCTGGTCGCCATCGGTGTCGAAGGCCTGGTCGAATTGATTGCTGATGCTTTGCTGCAACAAGTCACTGCTGTCGAACGCCGTAAGAGCAACTTCGTTCTTATCCCAAATTCCATAGAATGCCTGTGTTGTCTGCCCGATGGAGTTA
>JADFIJ010000095.1 GCA_022566775.1 Pseudomonadota bacterium
ATATCGACGACACCGCACCCATTCCAGGCATCGAATGGGAAATCAAGGTCGATCGAGCGCAGGCTGCGATGCTCGGTGCCAGCATGGCGGAAATCGGCACGGCGATTCAGCTCATGACCAATGGCGTTTTCATGGGAGATTACCGTCCCAACGATAGCGAAGAAGAAGTGGACATTCGCGTGCGCTATCCCATGGAGTATCGAGGCATTAATCAACTGGATACGATCCGCATCAGCACCACCAACGGACCGGTACCCATGAGCAGCTTCGTGACTCGCGAAGCCAAGCCCAAGCTGGGTTCGATTCAACGCGTCAATGGCGAGAGGGTGGTACTGGTACGAGCCAATCCGGCGCCGGGTATTATCGCCGATAACAAGTTACAGGAATTGGAGCAGTATCTCGCCGACTTTCCGCTGGTTACCGGCGTGTATTTCCAGTTCCGAGGCGCCAATGAAGAGCAGGAACAGTCGGCTGCCTTCCTGTTACAGGCCTTTGCCCTGTCTATGGCACTGATGGCAATTCTGCTGGTGACCCAGTTCAATAGCTATTACCAATCGCTGTTGATACTTTCTGCGGTGTTGCTATCGACGACGGGCGTGTTATTAGGCTTGCTAATCACCGGCCAGCCGTTCAGCGTGATGCTGACCGGGATAGGTATCGTCGCCCTGGCGGGAATCATCGTGAATAATAATATCGTCTTGATCGACACCTTCAATCATTTACGTAAACAGCATACGGAGTGGTCGCTAGAGGAAATCATTGTCCATACCGGTGTACAAAGACTGCGCCCGGTGTTCCTGACCACGTTTACCACCGGCTTTGGCCTGTTACCCCTGGCGATGAATATTTCCTTCGATCTGTTCGGCGCCGAGATTGAGTTTGGTGGTCCCATCGCCTCCCAGTGGCGGGGACTCGCGTCCACCATCGTCTTTGGGCTGTCCTTCGCGACTATTCTTACCCTGATCGTTACCCCTGCGATGCTGGCTCTACCCGCTCGCTTGCGCGCGATGATCAGATGGACTCCGCGGCCGATTCCACGCGTGGAAGCAAGCTTGAGCAGTTAGGGCAGCTCTGAATAATGCAGTGATGCCTCAGGGAGCGCAATCCTGCTAGCCGTGGCATCACAGTTGCCGTCCGCGCGCATGCCCGTGGGATGCCGCAGTCAATTGCAAGCCAATGCTGAATCACTTTCCATAAAAAGGAACACATGGCACTTATTGCGTTCGGGAGCACCGCAGCGAAGTAACTTCACAGCCTTTAATTTCATCCTGTGTGCCCTCGGTAACGACAACCAAAGATGACTGCGGTGATACCTGACAGCCACGGACAGGAAACAGAAATAGCCTGTAATTCAGCATCATTCAGAGAAAGATCGGCGTCACGAATATGCCTTTGGTGGGACTGAAAATCTGACGAGCAACGAGCGAACGCTTGCTCGTTTTTTTAACATCAACCATTTATTAGTATTGTTTCTTTACACTAGGGGTAATAAACAATTAAGTTTTGTGACAAATTGTAACCCTTGCAAACACTTCAAAACAGCTGTGATATTATTTTCCCACTTCGAGCCAGGGGCGCTATGGATACGCCTGTTGACCTCGAAGAGCTAAAGCCAGGAGCTTGGGGGTTTTTCTTTGTTCCCCCCTTTTCTAAAGCATTGAGTTACCTTCAAGTTTCCTCTTTAGCGCCAACCTCCTCCCGCCTCGTTTTCATTGCACTGTGTGTTTTTGCCCGATAACGGGCAGCTGCCCGTCCCGCCCAGTTTCCTGATCGGCCAGACAACAGCCAAGGCGCTCACGGCGTCAGAGTCACAATGTCGATGGGTCACACGGTAGATGGGTCACAAAGGAACTAAAATCCATCAAGCTCCGCAAGTAGGGGATTACGACTGCGGTTACGATCGCGGCGTAATTTTTTCTGCCTGTCCATCATTTCCTTATTGAGGCCGGAAGCGAGATATAACTGCCGCTCACAGAGGGCGATGTTTCGATATAGAAAATCGAACTTGGGATCATCCGCACTCAGGGTGAGCTTGGCTACCTTGAGCCTTAGATGGAAGAGTTTATTGGCAGTGCGCAGGTGTTCGAAGCGTTTGCCGTCCAGATTTACATTAAATGCACTGATATGCCAGGATACGACCTTCTGCAGTCCGGCTTCGAGTCTCGAGTCATCGATGCCATACAGCCGCTGATAGAGATGCTGCATATAGGCATAGTGATTATCCACATCTTGCCAATTTCTCAAAACCCTCTCGCTGGCAATGAGTTTGTCCAACACTGCGATCTGGGATTCGTGATATAGCCCGTTGTTTATTCTAACGACATGTAGTGCCTGCTTGAAGGTGCTAGCGGCGCCCTCATGATCACCCATTCTCTGCTGCAGATCCCCCAGGTCCTCTAGTGGTTCCATCAAACGGTAATCGTAGGGCCCAAAGTCGGCTTGCAGGCTCGTCACCGACCCCGCACTGTCATCCATGAACAGACTGGCGTCGTTGAATTCTGAGTTGGTGGATTGGGCATTAAGACTATTGGAAAGCAGGACCAGAGAAACAACTGGCACAACGGATACGGCCAAAGTCACAAATTTAGTCTTCAGGAGGTGGCTTGAAGCTTGTAATACTTCTTCTAATTTCTTCATGCGGCGACGCCCTTGAGTTAGCACTATCGCGCAATAATTCTAGAGGTTCAATAGAAACCCAAATTAATTTTCCCTCAGCATGAAGACATCATCAAAATTAGTTTTTTTCTTCTTTATTTTCAATGAGTTAACTACCTCTCCCTAGCGATAGGTCCGATTCGCTACCACCGCCTCGACCAGCAGCAACAACATGACCAGGCTCAAGATCCACCACCAGAGTCGCTGCGGTCGTTCCAGTTCTTCAATCAACTGGGCCGTTCGCACTTCCGAAGATTGATTCGGATTGGTATCGGGATTGATGATCGCGTCATACAAGCTTGCCACCGCGGTGCGGGCGAAATTGGATTCCTCCGGCAAGAAATTTACCGCATAGCTCAGTTCCAGATCATCCACCATCGCCGTAATTAAACCGGGCCTGGTGGCGGTGATAACGAAGCTGTCATTATTGAATGTTAATGCGATGCCATCGGCGCCGATCGCAGTCACAGAATCCGCCCCGCCACTGGGGTCCAGTGAGAAACTGTCTCCCACCTGATAGGCTCGCTGCTTGGTTTCCGATTGCACCAGGTGGCGCAGAGTTTCATGCACGAAGGGTAGGAAAAGACCCTGTAGCGCCAGATTATTCCACTCCAGATCCAGCGTTGAGGCAAACAGGATTACCTTGCCGTCGCCGACGGCGCGTTCCACCAGCGCCGCCTCGGCGTTATCGAATTGCATCAACACATCGGCAGCGGCATCGGGGAGCAGTGACCAGTGCCCCTGAAAGCGGGCAGACCAATCACTGGACAGCGGTCTGAGGATCGGATGGCGGCGATCGAAGTCAGCGATCACCAGATAATCGTCACGACTCAACAGCCCCGAATTCTGCAGCAAGGCGGGCGTGATGCTGGCAAATTGTCGATTAAACACCTCCGAGTCGACCCGGTCGCCGGGCGCCAGTAATAGACTGCCGCCGGATTGCACATAGGCCGTTATGGCATCGGCCTGGCCGTTGCTGAGATTACCCACATTCAACAATACGGCGACATCATTTTGCCGCAGCGACGCAGCACTCAGAGCTGCCGGCTCGATGCGCTCCAGCACGAAGGGAGATTCGGCGGCGCTGCTAACGGCCAAGCCAAACCAATATCCCTCATCATCAAACCAGTCATCCGACGCCTCACCATTTACCAGCAGTACACGAATTTTGGGCAGCACATCGACGGTGAAGAAATAGGAATTGTCCGCGTCGAAATTATCACCGGTAACCCTTACCTCGCCAACGTGAGTACCCTGAGTATCAAAGGTCACATCGAAGCTAATCACTTCCTCCGATCTGTCGGTCAAATCCACAGGGGCGCGATCGATCACCTGACCATCGATACGCAGGGTAATCTCACCCCGATCCAGATACAGCGTTCCTGTAGATCTAACCCGAACGAGTATCTGCTGCTCGGCTGCATCTTCCAGCAATTGCTGCGGTGAACGCACATCGGTGAGTGCCAGGTTACTACTGGATTCGGCACCCACATCGATGCCGATAAAGGCCACGCCCGGCGCCAGCTTCCAGCCCTCTTCCGTCCCCTGCATGGCGATCTGCTGAAAATCGGATATCAGATAGACGCTGCGATTATCGAAGCGTGAGGTCTCGAGCAACTGGTCGGCAAGACGTAAATTCGGCATATAGCGAGTAGCGCCATAGCCGGCCTGGTCGAGGCTGTTTATGAGGCTACGGACACTGTCCAGATCCGTATTCAACTCTCTGACCACACCCGCCGCGGTCGAGAATTTGATCAGGGCCACCTCGTCGCCAGCGGCGAGATCGTCGATAATCTGCAGGGCCGCAGCCTTGGCATCCTCGAAGCTGGTGCCATAGCGCATACTCATGGAATCATCCAACATGATGACCACCGACCTGGGGTCGGCATCCAACAGCCGGGCTACAGACTGATCCACTAAAGGCCTGGCAAATGCCAGCACCAGCAGCATGATCACCACCGAACGCAGCAGTAATAGCAGCCATTGCTGAATGTGCTGAAACAGGATCAATTTCTTCGATGTCTTCTTCAGGAATCGAATCGTGCTGAACATCAGCTTCGGTGGCTTCTCCCTGCGGATTAGATGAATCGCAATGGGGATAAGCGCGGCCAGTAAACCCGTGAGAAAAATTGGCGTGAGAAAAACCATCAGAAGCTCTTACTCCGCTTTGTTATGTAGGCAGAAAGAGCCTGGTCCAGCGGCTCCCGTGTATTCATCAAACAATAGTCGATGCCGTTGGTCTGGCATTGTTTCTTGCAATAGGCCAGAAACTCGTTGATGTTTTTCAGGTAGGCCTTTCGAATCGCCGCGGGCGAAGTAATATACGATTCGTTATTTTCCATATCGATAAATTCTGACGCCTCGTTGAATGGAAAATTAAGTTCCGCATCATCCATGATGTGAAAAGTGATGATGTCATTACCCATGGCGCGCAGATTCGTGAGGGTGTTAATGATGCGCTCTTCATCGTCGAGCATGTCGCTAATCAGGATCACCATACTCTTCTTCTTGAGAGAGGAAGCGAGATCCGTAAGCGGCTTTACCACGTCTGTCTTCTGCCCCGCTTGCACCCGGGATAGGGCGCGTAGAATTCGCATCAGGTGCAGTTGCCGGGTTTTCGCCGGGAGGTATTCTCTAATCTGATCATCGAATGTGATCAGCCCTACGGCGTCGCGTTGGCGGGCGATAAAGTAGGCCAGTGCCGATGCCAGGGTAAGACCGTAATCGAGTTTGCTCATGCCGCCGGATGTGTACGCCATGGAAGCACTGGTATCCAGCAAGATCACGCAGCGTACATTGGTCTCGTCTTCGTATTGCTTGATGTACAGCTTGCCGCTACGGGCGTAGAGCCGCCAGTCCACATGGCGCATATCATCGCCGCGTTGGTAATGGCGATAATCATTAAACTCGACACTAAAGCCCCGGTGCGGGCTCTTGTGTAAACCGGCGAGGAAGCCCTCCACCACAACCCGGGCCCGTAGCTCGAGATTATGGAGGCCGGCCAGAACCGTGGGGTCGAGAAAATTCAGTGAATCTGACATCTTGTTCCAGGTTTAATCCCTATTGCGCTCGTTAGATATCGGACACCGGCGCCGGCACTTCATCCAATAAGCGCCGGATCACATCATCCGTGGTTACCCGTTCCGCCTCGGCATGGAAATTGAGCAATATTCTATGACGCAATATGGGTGGAGCCAGAGCCCGTACGTCGCCGTAAGAGACATTGTAGCGTCCGAGCAACAGCGCCCGCACCTTACCCGCCAGAATCAAATTCTGGGATGCCCTGATGCCCCCACCCCAGCGAACCCAGTCCTTGATAAAGCCCGGTGAACTTTCATTCTGGGGACGGGAAGCGTGAACCAGGCGCACCGCATACCTGATGACGGCCTCGGCCGCAGGCACTTGCCTGGCAATTCGTTGAAACTCCACAATATCTTCCCCATCTATGGGATGAGAGAGCTCGATTTTATTGGTCTGAGTGGTAGTGGTCACCACGGCGATTTCATCTTCTTCGGAGAGGTAACCCAGTTCTATCTTGAACATGAAGCGGTCGAGTTGAGCTTCCGGTAAGGGATAGGTGCCTTCAAGTTCAATCGGGTTCTGGGTGGCGAGTACGAAGAATGGTGCTGCCACCGGATAGGTGGTGCCGGCTGCGGTGACCTGTTTCTCTTCCATCGCTTCCAGTAGCGAAGATTGAGTCTTCGGTGGTGTTCGGTTAATTTCGTCGGCCAGCAGGATATTGGTGAAGATGGGACCCTTGACGAACTTCAGCGTGCGTTTGCCGTCGGATTCTTCCACCACCTCCGAGCCAACGACGTCCGCCGGCATCAGGTCGGGTGTAAATTGAATTCGACTGAAGTTGACCTGCAAGATATCGGCAACAGTTTTAATCAATAGCGTCTTAGCCAGACCTGGCACGCCAGTCACCAGACAGTGCCCCCCTGCAAACAAGGCGATAAGCAGTTCATCTATGATCTCTTCCTGTCCGATAATGACTTTTTTGATTTCAGCGACCATCAGGTCCCTGCCTTCCTGCATCTTTTTAACCAAGCCAAGATCGTCCTGATCTTCGATTACTGCTACTTCTTCTGTTTCTGCCATGGGTAATTCCTGTCTATCAGTGACTAAACGCATAGATTAAAAAATTGATGCCTATCTTGTAAGCCTCGTTGGTATATCTGGTGGGGTAGGCTTCATAAAATGTGTGCTCCCAGCCATCGCCCAAATCCGTATTGTAATTCGCGACCATCATCACCCGTCCATCGTCATCGAGTACCGCATAGACCTCGGGCGGATAGCTGGGATCATCCAATTTCATGAAGCCACCATAATCCCAGGTCACCATCCGGCCCGGCACCTGGGCCAGTCGGTCGATGTCGAAAAAAGTGTGAAAAATTTCATGGCTGGTATCGAGTTTAACGATTTCCCGGTCAGGAAATATTTTTCCTATCTCCACAAACATGTCGTCCAGGTGGGGTTGCCCCCAGAAATCATCCACCATCACGAAGCCACCGCGAAACATGAATTCCCGCAATGCTTCAATCTCTTCCGGAGAAAAATTTGGTCCACTGTAAGAGGAGCCAATCGGCACTCTTTTCCAGTTCATGTAGAGAAATATATTCTCAAACAAGGCTGGGTCGGTTAGCCGGATATTGTGGTGATTACGCGGATTGGTATCGACATAGGTATAACGTTGCACACCGCGTAGAAAATTCTGATCCGCATCGGGATAGTCTGTGTCCCACCAACCGCCACGGCGACGATAGCCAAAACCGCCACCCCGGCCGCCACCATGATTGGTGTACTGACCTCGCATCCAGGTAAATTCGGTGACATCGGTGCCGTACAGTGACAGGCCCTCGTCGGAGCCGAGCGGTAATACCTGCGCCCCCAGCATCGCGCTCGCCATTAACAGGCAAGTCGCAAAGGCGGTCATCAGAGTGGGGCTAGTTCGCACCTTTTACTTCTGCTCCATCGACTGACTGTAGCAATACTCGCTGCGCACGCTGATAGCTCGGCGCAATTTCCAGGGCACTGAGTACATTTTGCTTGGCTTGAAGGATCTGGCCGTTGTTGAGATAGGCTTCGGCGAGATTGGTTCTCGCTTCCACCGGATCGTTGATATCCAGCTTCATCAGGACTTCGTATTCGGTTACCGCCAGTGCGCTGTCATCTATGCGCTCGGCATAGCTGGCCTTCAGTTCATGCACGCTGGTGCGATAAGGGTCTACCTGGATGGCGCGATCGATATAGTAGTCGGTGCGCTCCAGGTCGCCTTCTTCGAGGGCAGCCACGGCGAGGATCATGGCTGAGTCATAGTCGTGCTGCAGATTCTGCAAGAGTATCTCTAACTGCTGCAGATGTGCCTCCCGGTTGCCCTCCTTCTCGTATATCTGGGAGAGCACCAGAGCCGGACTCGGGTAACCGGTGTAGCTCGGCAACAATTCGTAGGCCCGATCCAGGTAGAACTTCGCCTCGGAAAGATCTTCTTCCTTGAACAGGACGACGCCCAATTGTAAATAAGCCTGGAAATCTCGCGGATGTTCCTCAATACGGGCACGCATATGCTGCTTCAATGCGGCGTTATTATATAGTTCGGCCAGGATCGCACTGGAGTTTTCACGGATACCGTGACCGTGAGCCTCGCCTTCGTCGGGAACATCTTCGGTATTCACGAACACGTTGATTTCTTCGACGCGGCGATCGATCCAGCGTCTAAAGCCGGTGTCGAACTGGGCAAGTGTCATCTCGAAAACTTCGGTAAAACGTGCGCTGTCATCTTTGATGAGTCCATACTGCCGAATCAGTTCCACCAGCTTGTCGAAGCCATATTCGCGGTTGATATAGTCGACTACCAGGTATGACTGAAAATAGGCGAAGCCAAGATCGGTGTTGTTGCGAGCACCGGAAAATCCAGAATTGAGTTCAGCTATGGGCAGTAGTTTATCCTGCTGCGCCGCACGTATCAGGTCCAGACCCTGACTCCGACCCCAATAGGGTCGGCCCTCCTTTTCTTCCCACACCGAGATTCCTTCCGAGAGCCAACGGGGCATGCGATTGTTGGTCATTTGCAGGGTAATCACATGGACAAATTCGTGCCAGACAATTTCCTGCCAGTTGGCGGAGAGGGTATCCGGTGAGATCAGGGTGATAACCTTGCCAAAACAAATACCTACCAGGGGTCCAATGTCAGGCAGACCGACGGAGCGAACCGCGAAGTCCTCTGAGTTTTCGAACACTTCGATGAGTATAGGACCCTCCGGCTCAAATCCATATTTGGCGGTCAGCGTATCCCAGCCTTCTTCCAGCAGCGGTTCGAGATAAGGCCAGAGGATGTCGGCATCGAACTCACTCATATGCACTTTGAAATGCTCACTCTCCAGTGTGCTGTATTCGGCCAAGGTGTCGAACACCTTCAGCAGGTTTGAGGTCATCACGTTGAAGGGGTCGTTCTCGAAGGCGATTTCCAGCTTGGCCTTGCCCTCCTCCTCTTCGCCCAGCCGAATCAGGTTACTGCCAAGCAGTGTGTAAGCCTGCCAGTATTGAGGATCTGCCTGCAGCGCCGCCCGGGCATATTCCACCGCCTCGACGAAGCGGTAATTATTGCCGAAGGAATCGGCAACATTGCCCAGAAACACGGCGTTACCAGGGCTGAAAGCCTCCACCTGGGCGAGCCTGGCAGCGTAGTCGTCCATTCTTTCTTCGAGCGCGGCCTGTGAAGCCAGGACGCTGAGGGTCTTGAGAGATTCAGGATTGAGTGCCAGCACCTTGGTGAAATAGTCC
This sequence comes from Pseudomonadota bacterium, assembly GCA_022566775.1. GTDB lineage: Bacteria > Pseudomonadota > Gammaproteobacteria > Pseudomonadales > Pseudohongiellaceae > UBA9145. The sequence continues at coordinate 9,439 of JADFIJ010000095.1, forward strand.
TGCGCCTCGGCATCGCGACCCTTACGAAGGAGCAACTGGCCGTAGGTTTCCATCGCCGGGACAGAGTTTGGATTGATCGCCAGGGCACGTTGCAGCGCGCGTTCGTCACCGACGACGTTGGCGATTCCCACCAGCGCACTGGGGTAACGGCTGTTGATGTCCAGGGCGTCCTGATAGGAACGCTCCGCGTCCGCGGCATTGTATTTTTCCAGAAACAAATCCCCCCACAGCACGTGGGCCTCGAGGTTATTCGGATTGGATCGGGTGGCCTCATTGAACAGGCTATTGGCATCATGAAAGCTGTCCAGCAACCAACTCGCCAGAGCCACCATGGCCACATCTTCGGAGGCGAAGACGAGGCCATCGTTATATCGTTGTACGGCCCGATCCAGCACCGAGTAAGCGGCATCCCTCTGGCCAACAAATTTCAACAAAGATCCATACTGCACCAGGCTGCGAACCGGCGGCTCGAACAGTTCATCCACAAGCTTACGCAATATTTCCAGGGCTTCCGCGGACAAACCAACCGCTCTCTTCACTTCCGCCAGTTGCGTGCTGATCAGGGGCTTGGATGCATAATCACCGTCTTCAATAGCCGACTCGCAGATACGGATCGCTTCGACGTAGTTGCCCATCATCGCGTAAGCCTTGCTCGCCCCCACTATGCCCTCGTTACGATCCAGCCCATCTGCCATCTGGAAGACATCGCTGGCTGCCGCATAGGAACCGGTCAACATTAATTGCTCGGCGCGGAACAACGGGGTCTCGCCGGTATTCGTCTGCGGGCTTGGCACCGCCGCAGCATCATTAGCAGCCTGACCGCTGCGGGGAAACTGTGCGAATCCGCCAGCACTTAGCGTGGACAGCAGCAGCACCACGGCAAAGCGCCTTGCCAGTCTGTTCAACCTATTACTGTTCGACTTGTTCATTGAATCGTCCTGTTGTACGAGCCAGATCAACCAGCATCTCTTCCATTTGCTGCCAGTAATCGGCCTCCAGAAAGTCCGCCTTGCGACCGCGCAATATAAACACAGAACGCTCGATTTGCTGCATTCTGGATTTTAGTCTCACTGCCGCCTCGGATAGGCCTTCATTAGTGTCAACCAAGGTATCGATGAAGGCGATCTCGGCCAGCCTGCCATCCGCCTCCCCTACGGTGGGATTCAATGAGAACAGAGAATCGCCGTTGTCATCCAGTCCCGCGTGTTCGGCGGCTAACCTGCCTTGCTCCTCATACCACTGGGCTACACTATTTCTCGCGTAATTGAACGCTTCCAGCATCGACACTCGATTGTTCTTGTCCCGATCGCCGTTGCGATTATCCAGCGCCTCGATGAAATAACGGGAAAATATTGGATCATATTTTTCCGAAGATGACCGCGTCGATGAAATAACCACCCGGCCCTCGCTGGACAGGGCCGCAGAAAAGCCATAGCTGGCGCTGGTGGTATTAACGATGACCATATCCTGTTGCTCGAACTGGTCTAGAAGTTCTGCAAATTCAACACCGGTCAAATCCGGTCCAACGATATTGAACTTCGCTTCTTCTTCGACGCCGGAACCATGGCCTATCAAGAACAGGATTATCTGATCGCCAATTTTGACTCGGGACTTCAAGGCTGCAAACTGTTGCTCTATGCCTTCCCGATCGCAGGCGGCATCTACCCGTTCCCCTCCGGGCCCATCAATCTCACCGCGATCATATAGCAGGGTAATGGTGTCTGCGTTGTAGCCATAATCTCTTACCAGGATGTCATAGAGTGAGAGTGCCCATTGTCTGAATCGCGAGCGGTTGCTATCGCCAACCGCAGGGCCTGCCAGTATCACCGCATACTTGTTGGAATCCGGCCGGTCGAGAAAGAAATCAGACGCTGCACTGCGTGCCGGAGCCTGGGCGTTGACATGCTGGCCCATTAGAACCAGAAACAGCGCCGCGACCAACAGGCTGCGATGAGGAAATAAATTTCTGTTAGCGATATCTCTGGAAATCATGTCTACGATAATCCTTTCATCCTGCGGGCTATCCAGTCCAGGCACAGCAACAGTATCAACAGGGCCAATAGCCAGGGCTGGTCCCAGAGGTCGATCTGTACTTCTCGGGAATAGGCATTCGGTGTGAATTCGATGGCATCCACCAGGGCGCCAACACCGGATAGCTTGAAATAACGGCCACCGCTAGCCTGCGCTATGCGCGTAAGTAGTCCGCTATCTAATTCGGCATTGGTGTATTCACGCAGCGACGGCGTCACCACGAAGGCCGCTCGTTTTTCGGAGCTGTCGGCGGCAGCATTACCCGCCGCACTGACTACATCGATCAGCAGGCTGTGTACGCCTTCAACTTCGACGATGAAACTGGCACCATAGACACCGTCCCGCTCGATGTCCCATTCCATAGGCGAATCCACGAGTTGCTCCAGTGGATCCGTGGTCTGCATCCACAGGGTCGCATCATTGTCTGCTTCATACTCGTCATTCAATACGGTTACAGTGACATTTACTTCATCACCCACATTATAAAATTCCCGGTCAAAATCTATGCTGATGCGCTCCGGTGCGGACACGGCTAACCAACGTAATAATTGACGCCATAGTATTTCATGGGACTGGTCGACCGATGGCAACATCATTTGCCAGCGCCAGCTACTGGCCGTGGTGAATGACATACTACGACCACTACCATAGCGCTGCGAAGCCAAGATCGGCAGGGCCTGGTTCTGATACTGGAGTAAGGGGTGTTCCATCAGGACTGTGGCGCCGGGCTTGACGCGACCACTTACATAGACTCCCTGTAATTCGGGTAGCAGTCGCCACATCGCCAGATTTTCTGAATCTTCACTTGCTAACCGCAGTAAGGGGGAAAATTCTCCGTTAGTTGTCAAACGGGGATAAAATAACTCCCCGGTAGGATGTTGGCCTCTGCGAATACCACCACGCAGATGGCTGGGCAGAAATTTTTCTTCGACCAGGGTGATGGGGAGAATATCCGCAATTGGCGAGCCAATGAATCCCTCGTCCACCATGCCACTCATCAGAAACCCGCCGCCGCGCTCCGCCACAAAGTCTTCAATCAGCTGCAATTGATCGGAGTCGAAGAAGTTTTTCTCCACATCGCCGAGAATAATTGCCTCATATTGATAAAGTGTTTCTTTGTCCGTGGGGAATCCCCCGCTGAGCTCCGTAGGCGACTTGATCCCCTGCCGATAGAATTTTTCCGGCCCGGTTTGTAAATAAGTGGCCAGCCTCAGCGAGTTATCGCCTTCCAGTGCCCGTCGGATAAATTTGTATTCATTAC
>JADFIJ010000096.1 GCA_022566775.1 Pseudomonadota bacterium
CCATAGAACAACATCAAGGTTTCTAGATCATCGTTGGTTACCGGCCGGCGATACGCGCGTCGTGCCAGCGTTGTCAGGATTTCTTCGGCGCACGACTCTTCTTCTGAGGCAGTGGACGGCCGACACGAAAAAATCTTACGTATGCTCGGCGAATCGGTGGGTCGTGTGGGGTTGAACGGCCCTTCCACCCGTAACGCACCGATGATGGGGTAATTGCTCAGTTCGCGAACCCGTCCGTTCTCCAGCGACTTGCGTTCAAAGTGCTGGACCACATCGAGGCTGGGCCGGTAGTTGGTGGCAACGAATGTGGCCCCCACCAGGCGGGATCCGGCCTTGACCGGAAGCGTGACCTGGAGTTGGCCGTCGGCGGCCGAGGTCATTCCAGCGTTTGCCCCCATGCCGCTGTAGACCCAGGAATAAACCCTTTCGCCGTCGATGCTCAGTTCTAATTGTTCGTTGGGAATGTACGTACCCACACCCATATTACGGACTGTAAAGGTGTACTCGCCATCGGCTGGGAATACGTGGCTGACGGCCATTCCGCCACGGGTGCCGAACGGCATTCCTTCGATCTGCATGTTCTGCGAACTGTCGGTGCGTTTGATGTAGAGGCTTTCGGTCGGTGTGTTCCAGAATCCCACCGCCATCCGCGCGATCTTGGTTGCAGCAGTGACATAGGTTTCAAGCAGCGTCGGCGATATCGTCAACGAACCGGCAATGTTGTCGAAGCCGCGGCTCGAATCGTCGGCGGGAAGGAACATCGCCGGATCGATCTTCAGATCCAGCAAGTCGTGTACCGCGTTGGCGTATTCGGTTCGATTCAGCCGATGCAGGATCTTCGTTCCTGGATTCAGCTCGGCCTTGCTATCGATTTCATTTTCAAGGAAGTCTCTGAGGCCGTTGTAGTCGGCCAGGGAGGGCCGGGGCATGCCCGGAGGAGGCATCATCCCGGCACGCAGCTTGCGGATGACCTTCTCCCAGAGTTCGGCATCCTGGCTGACCAGCGCCAGGTCGAGGTTTTCGAGCGAAAGATTGGCGGTTCGATTCTGCTCGTTGTGACAGTAGACGCAGTATTGTTCCAAAACCGTGGCATGGGCAGCTACATCCACTGCGGCAAGGGTCGACCCCGGTTCCGGGGCGGCTTCCCCGCACCCGTAAAAAACGGGCAGAATCGCTATACCGACGCACAATACAGCCTTCCTCATCTGACACCCCGTTCGCACAGTCGTCTCCAGTGGGTACTATCCGTCGAACAACCCGGGTTCGCAAGCAATTTTTGGGCTATTTCCCTGGCAACCGGATGTTCCATAAGGTTTTTGTTGTCAATCACTAAGGGGAATGATAGAAGTAAACTCCATAGCTTGGCAGAGTCCTGAAATGCCGCATGTTCGAGGAGACCACGAATGGGTGTGAAACACGGTCTAGCGTTCTCACTGATCCTGCTTCTGGCGGTAGCCGGACCGGCTGCCGCCAACGAGGTGGCGGACGCAGCGATGAACCGCGACCTGGAAGCGGTCCGCTCGTTGCTCGAGCTGAAAGCCAGGTCGACCGGCCTCGCAATCGAACGTCTGCGTGACTTCCTCGACTACGTCAATGCGCCTCAGATCGATGGCGCCACGGCACTCCATTGGGCCGTCAACCACGACGACTTCGAAATAGCAGATCTGCTGATCGGCGCTGGCGCCACCGTGTCCGCAATTAACCGCACGGGCGTCACCCCCATGCGCCTGGCCGCCATCAATGGCAGCATGGCCATGATCGAAAGACTCCTCGACGCCGGAGCGGATCCGAACGCCGCTCTGACCGAACACGGTGATACGGCACTCATGATGGCCGCCCGCACCGGCTCAGTCGATGCGATCCAGATGCTGCTGGACCGTGGCGCCGAGATCGACGCAGTCGAAACCTGGGGTGGAACCAGCGCTCTGATGTGGGCCATTTCGGAGCACCACGTCGGAGCCGCAAGTTTGCTGATCGAAGCTGGCGCGGACTTAACCGTTCGATCCAAAATGGTATCAGTCTCGAACCGCCGCGGCGCCGAAGGCACTGTTCCCGAAGACGCCGATCCGGATGCCGATCCGGTCGGCTATGCCAACGGAGGATTCACTCCGCTGCTGTTTGCCGCCCGCGAAGGCCAGATCGACTCCGCCGAGCACCTGGTTGCGGCAGGGGCAGACATCGACGCAATCGCCGCCGATGGCAAGAACGCGCTTGGACTGGCGATCTATAACGGCCATTTCGAGCTGGCGTCATTCCTGGTCGAGAACGACACGGACGTGAATCGTGCCGATGCGGAGGGATTTCCGCCGCTGTTCTGGGCGGTGGATCGCCGCAACATGGAGTGGAACCCGGGATTCCCCTGGGTCGAAACCACCGACCCCCTGCCACTGATACGGCAGCTCCTTGATGCAGGGGCCGACCCGAATACGTTCGTTAACAACACCCCGCGGTCCCGGCGCAACTTCGGCGGTTCGCCGCGGACCTTATTTGCGACCTCGCTGATGCGGGCCGCGTACTCCGCCGATGTCGAGCTGGTTCAACTGCTGCTGGATTACGGCGCGGATCCTCTCGTTCTCAATACCGACAACGAGAACGCGTTGCTGGCGGCATCCGGTTACGCATGGATCGACGGTTACAGCCAGGGACGGTCGACCGCAGAACGACTCGCCACGATTCAGCTGCTGGTGGGACTGGGTGCGGACGTGAACTGGGCCTGCGACCACGGCATCACACCGCTGATGATGGCCGCAAACTTCGGAGAGGTCGAACTCATTCAGTACCTGGTCGACGAGGGCGCCGAGCTGGCCGCGCATGACCTGGGTAAGAAGAACAACGGCGCGTTCGGTGGCAGCATCGAACCGCTGATGCCCATCGATTACGCGATCGGCGTGGGAAGCTTCCGGCCCAACAACGCCATCATTCATATGGAAGCAGCGACCGCTCTGATGACGCGGATGATGGCCGAACGCGGGATCGTGCACACGACTTCGGAATGCACCCTTCGCGCCTTTTCGTGCGGCAGCGTGGACCCCCAGGGATCGACTGCAGCAGAGATTGCGATTACGCGCTCCGTTCAGGTCGGGAATCAGGTCCAGGGTATTACCGGAGGCCTGGAAGTGGAAGTCGAGGAAAACAACCCGCCGAACCTGGAGTAACATCATGCGCATACAGAAACCAATGCTGCTGGTCTGTCTCCTTTTCGGATAAACCGTGGTCTGTCCCCGTTTAGTCGGCCGACTTTGAGGAGTATGAGAATGACCGGTGTTTTTCGACCCTTTCGCCTCTCTTGCCTTGGAATTTTATTGTCGTTTGCAGTGTCGGCCGCGGCTCAAGTCGGGCACCCGGCCAAGGGATCCTGGACCGGCTACTATGGCCCCAATGATTCCGATCAGCAGCGCTTTCGATTATTGTTAGACTGGACAGGTTCAGAGATCACCGGTGTTATCAACCCAGGTAGAAGGGCTATAAGCCTGGATAAGGTGGAGTTGGATTATTCCAACTGGATGATGACTCTGGAAGCTGAAATACCGGTGGAAGGGGGCACAGCCCATTTCGTAGTGACAGGAAAGCTTGAAAACCTTGGCTCATGGACCAACCGCATGTATTCAGGGACCTATACTTTGGGCAGTGAATCCGGCGAGTTCTGGCTTTCGTTAAACTGAGGAACCTCTGCTAATTTTGGAGAAATCACCCATGAAATGGAAGTTTGCCCTATTTTTGAGCACACTCTTAGCGGCTTTTAGCCCAGCTCAAGTATTTGCTCACCACGCTTTCGCGGCCGAATTCGATTCCAATTCCCCCATCGAAGTGGAAGGTACGGTCATAAAAGTTGAATGGACCAATCCTCATACCTATTTCTTTATTGAAGTCGAAACTGAGGATGGTTCTTTTGAAGAGTGGGCAATGGAAATGGGTAGCCCCAATGGCTTGTTGCGTCGGGGCTGGAGTCGCAACAGCTTGAAGATTGGTGATGTGGTAACGGTAACCGGCTCACGTGCCAGAGATGGCAAAGCCAAAGCTAGTGCTGAGACCGTGGTGCTCGATTCCGGTGAGCGTCTGTTCGCGGGAAGCAGCCGGCCAGATTTCGAAGAAGACGATAAATAAAAATAACCATAGGGAATTCTATCGTGCTTATTCAATATTTTAAGAGACTAATAGCGGTTGCGGCAGTTGTCGTGCTGCTGTTTTCACTATCAGCTACAGCCTTGGCCCAACCACGTGGTCCCGAACTTGACCGCAGTGTTCCAACACCTCGCCTGGACGACGGTAGAGTAGATTTGGGGGGAGACGGTGTATGGAGCCTGCCCTGGATAAGGAATTTTGCGGCGCGTATTGTCGACGCAGATGAAAACTCCTCGGTGCCCTTCCTGCCCTGGACCAAGGCCATGCACGAATACAATGCTTCTACTAACGTCGCCTATGATCCCGAGGGATTTTGCTTGCCACCAGGCGGTCCACGTTCCATGGGGACACCTTACCCCATTGAAATAATTCAGCATCGTGACCGAATCATTATAATCTTCGAAGGTGGTGCCCATGTATGGCGGGAAATCCATATGGATGGTCGCCAACATCCTGATAAGGAAACACTTAATCCCAGCTATTTTGGTCACTCTGTGGGTCATTGGGAAGGCGATACCCTGGTGGTTGATACGGTTGGGTTTAACGAAAAGACTTGGTTGGACTTCGGTGGCCACATGCACACAGACCAACTGCATACCATCGAATACATTACCAGGCCTGATAAAAATACGCTTCATTATGAAGCCACCATTGACGATCCCGGCGCCTACACAGAACCCTGGACAATAGCCTGGGATATCAATTGGTCCGAGGGGCAGGAACTGGCCGATTATATCTGCCAGGAAAACAATAAATTTATGATTGACCTCACTGACGATTTCGGTAATCCCTTCTTTGAAACCACGGCCGTCGCACGCTAGAGCCAGGGATTTAAGGGGACACAGATAACTTGGTTACTTAACGGGTATCAAAGTCGCACTGTCCTGAGATCTTCGAACCCCTACACTGATTATCGCCACATTTCGGTGAGCGGTTCCGGCACTCACGATTAAGTTATCAGGATTCCCCTCTTTCCAGTCCTTGCAATTCGGCAAAACTAGTACCAATATCAGTGTTGGATATTCAGGGAGACAGTAATCATGCTGCTTAAAATTAATTCCTACCTAGGTACAAAGTTAAAGAATTCACAGGTTTGGAGCTGGACTCTATTCCGGCTGTTAGTGTCCGCTATGTATATGACCCATGGCTTCGACAAACTTTTCGGCGAGAATCCACAAGCCTTTATGGGTAGTGGTATGACTTCTATTAATATTGGTGAATTAATCTCAATACCCATGCCGCTGGCAATAAATGCCTTGTTCGTGGCTGGCAGTATTGAACTAGTTGGAGGATTTCTGTTGCTAATTGGGCTGTGCACTCGCCTGATCGCAATAATAGCTCTTTTCTCGACTATTATGGCATTCCTCATTGCCCACCTGGCCTGGTTTCCCACCTTAAACGGCGGTGAACTGGCGACTATGTATATTCTAAGCTTCCTGATTCTGCTCACTTATGGAGCCGGCCCACTCAGTGTCGACAGTTGGCTTGAACAGCGACGTCAGAAGAAAGAGTAGAAGAAAATGGAAGTGGCCGCGGAGTAGAGGGGCCGAGACTTCGCTCTATTTAAATCGTGGAGATTTTCTTGCTACTGGGTGTAGGGAATCTGCTAAATTAGTATTCCAACGTTATATTCCAGATCACTTGTAGTGCGGATAGTGGTCCGGATTGTGAAAAATAATGAAATCCAGGGGGACACCAGTGCTTCTGGTATTGATTCGAAATCTATTCGTAGCGGTACAAGTCAGCTGCGCTTTCATGCTGGTCTTGTCCGGCTCCATCGCCACCGCGCAGCAGCCATCCGTCGATCTGACCGGCGTCATCGACTTTCATGCCCATGCCGGCCCGGATTCCCGGCCCCGCGCCTTTAACGATTTCGAAGCAGCTCGATTGGCGAAAGCGGCCGGCCTGCGTGGCATCGTGTTGAAGAACCACTTCACCATGACCGCCGATCGCGCGGCGCTGGCGATGAGCCTGGTCGACGGGCTTGAAATCTTCGGTGCGGTGGCGTTGAATCGGGCCGTGGGCGGTATTAATCCGGAGGCAGTTCGGCAGATGGTGGCCTTCGACGGCGGTAGAGGCAGAGTCGTCTGGTTACCTACCTTCGATGCGGAATTTTATGTCACCAGGGCGGGACAGGGCGACCCATTCGTCAGGATCATGGAAAATGGCGCGCCGGTGCCGGCACTGCTCGAAGTATTTTCATTGATCGCAGAGCACGAACTGGTGCTGGCGATGGGGCATTCGTCGCCGCAAGAAGTGTTATTGCTAATACCGATCGCGAAAAATCTGGGCGTAACCCGAATCCTGGTAACCCATGTCTTCGGTCAGGATGCAACGCCACAGCAGATGCAGCGCATGGCAGCGGCGGGCGTCATCATGGAACTCGATTGGCTGGCCGCCTATACCGGTGCCGTAACCATCGACGAATATGTCGCCGCAATTACCCAACTCGGTGCCGAGCGTTTCCTGATCTCATCGGATTTTGGCCAGGCCGGCAACCCGGACCACGGCACCGGCATGGCCGCTTTCATCCTGGCTCTGCAGGAAGCTGGCATAAGCCAGTCCCAGATCAACGTAATGGCTCGAGGAAATCCTGCCATGCTGCTGGGGCTGGACTAGGAGTGTACGCGGTAGGTCGTTTCACAGATTCAGAGCTGCCCTGGCTCGGGGCTACTGCAAAAATCCCGGCATCGGTGTGCCCATGCCGGGATTGAAAAGCCTGTAGTCCTCACCCAATAAATTCAACAAGGTCGCGGCAATTCTATTGGAGGTGAGACATTCGTCTTCGGTGGCGAGCAAACCGTTTGCCGGCACCCCGGGGCCGATGGCCGCCATCCACACCGCGTCCGAGCCGACGATGCCTTCTTCGTAACGTGCCAGGGATTGCATACGGGTGCTCACAGATTTCTTGCTGGCGTGGTGCCTCCAGGTTTCTTCCGGCTCCTCGCCGCGGCCATGATCGACGGTGATGAAGAGGACCGTATTATCTTTGTAAAAATCGTCACTCTCGATTAAATCCCACAGTTCCCCAATGAACCTGTCGCTGCGATGCGCCGCCATCACGTATTGGTCGTATTGCCCATCGTGGGCAAAATCGTCGGTCTCGCCATAGCCGATATAGACGATACGAGGATGATGATTCCTGATATGGGACAGGGCGTAGTGATGGGTAAATGCGTCCAGCCTGACGTTACCCCAGGGGCTCGGAATATCGTCCTGCAAGCGATTGAGAAAAACTTCGAACTCATTCTCTGCCGGGTCTGCGTTTTGGGCTGCATTCAAATGCAAGCCGCTGCGCTCAACATTGAATATGTAGGGGAACACATCCCAGGAGCCAAAGGCAGCCACCTGGTCGCGATAGTCCCCGGTGTCATTCAGCAGCTCCAGAAATGTTTTATTAGCATTCGGTATTTTTGCGTTTGAGTCGATGGATTCATCCACCACACCGGTCAGAATTTCATTGTAACCGGGGTAGGAAAAGTACCAGGAATTACTGACTCGAGCGCAGGAGTTCCTGTCTCGATTTCCCACCACCGTGCCATCGCGAAATACCGTGTTGTGGAGGAAAGGCATTAACGCCGCTGCGCTGTCCTCGGCGTTGGAGGCGCCGTAACGGGCGATGATGGTCTCCGAGCGTTCGGTGTAGTCGCCGTTGGCGGCCAGGGATGCATCCAGGCCGCGGAATACTTCCTGCCAGCGCAGTCCGTCCAAAGTCACCAGGAAGATGTTGCTGACCGCTGCATCGGCCGCTGCGGCCATCACTATTTCGACCTGCAACAACAAAGCGATTGCACATATGAAGGGTTTCATCATTGGCCTCAAAGTTCACCGTCGGCGGGACGGGTCGGTTGCTCCGCCATGTCCCATCCATACGACTGGATCGCGAACGAAGTAGTGACCCGGGTGCTAGATTTTAGATCGGACGATTGAGCGAAGCTTACTTACTCCGCCAGCCTTTCCCTCGCATCGGCGATACCGCCGACGTTCTCCACATTGGTATAACCTAAGGACTCCAACTCGGCCAGGGCCAGTCCGGCGCGGACACCGCTGCGGCAGAACAGTTTGATGGGAGTGGATTTTCTCAGGCCGAGATCGGCTATCTGGGTAGCAATTACGGTATGCGGCAGGTTTGGCGTGTCGGCAATGTGGTCCTGTTGATATTCTTCTGGAGTTCTTACATCGATCCACACGGTTTGTGGTGCGAACAGGCTGCAGGTAGAAAAGCTCAGTGACAACAGAGCGATGAAAACAATTCTTGATAATTTAACCATGACTCGTGAATCCCATTTTAGTTTGATGCAGATAGACTATGTTTTCTCAAAAACCGGTGCCGGGCTCTAGCTGTCGGGCTTGCCCGATTGGGTGCATCGGGCGGCAGTGAATTGATACGCCTTATTGCCAATCTTGTCAATAAGACGCGGTCTGTCCCGGGACGCTATTGCTGGAAAGATTCCAGGGTAAATTGTAGCTGCTCGACATCGCTTAATACGAAAACCACATCTCGAAACGCCACCGCACCGGCGATGACCAACTCCGGAATCACCAGGCGACCGCTGCTGTCATCGAAGGTGGCTATCTTGTCCACGCTGGCAGTCAGTGATTCGATGCTCTCGGGAATGACCTGGATGACGGTATCTGGCGCAGTGGAAATAATTGACAGGGATAGCGCCGCCAGGCCGGCAGCACCGGCATCGACCTGAATATTCAGCAGGCCTGTCGACTCGTCGAAGACATTGGGCGCATTACTGAGATCTTCCGCCACCGAAATGCTGACAGCGACGAGATTGGCAAGGGTCAGATTGCCGCCGGAGAAGTTGATCAGGGGGAAATCTGACAGATTGCCAACGGCGCTGAAAAAAACGGTGGTTGTAAACAGGGCGTTGATGGCATCTACCACGTCCATGCCGTCGTCCAGCACCCGACCAAATACGGTAAATCCACCATCGACGCTATCGAGCGAGCTGTTGTCGCCCAGGTTGATAAACCACTGGCTACTGGCACTGTTGGCTTGTCCGCCGAGCCTGGCCATGGCGATGGTGCCGCGAGTGTTGGAGATGTTGAATTCATTCACGATATTGGGATCGGTAACAATCTGGGAGACTGTATTTTGTTGCTCATCGACGCTTAACAAGCCGCCCTGAATCACGAAGCCGAGTATAGATCGATGCACGATGACGCTGTCATAGCGGCCAGAGTCCACGTAATTAAGGAAGTTGGCTACGGTGCCAGGGGCGTCATCATCAAACAACTCCAGGGAAAAATCGCCCAGCGGCGTGCTGAAATTGACAATTGTTCCCGCTGCGGCGGGGCGGGCCGCAGCCATGGCCAGGGTGACAGCAAGGCAAAGCACCAGGCGATTAAGGAACAACTTGAGTGGGTGCGGGTTCTTGCAGCGATTCATAAATTCACCTTGGAGGCTGTTATTACTGAGTCTGGTCTGGATTCGAAGTTACACACTGACACTTGCTAATTAGAACAGTCGACCCGGGGCATCCCATAAGAGAACCGGCACCCGGCTGTTTTTGCTCATGAATCTTGTAAACCCAGCGGCGCGCATTATTACCTTAAAGGCCCGGTATGAGAAGTGCTTTGTGGTGTATTCGTGAGTCCGGCAGGGGTTCCGGCGGATGAAAGGGATCAGAATCTGCCCCGCTCACCCGTATTTTCTCTCACCGCTATGAGCGTGAAAATTTACCACGGCCCTTTGTATTGCGCTCGGTGTGGCTTGCGCTAGCCTAGAGGAACGTGAAACTATTTGATCGGCTGCACCAACAACAAGCAATCGGAATAAAAACAATTGGCCTACCTGCAAGCCTTGCTGGGAATATTTGTCTTCATTGCTATCGCCGTGGGCTGCAGCGAAGACCGGCGGCTGCCGCCCTGGAAATTGCTGACGGTGGGCCTCGGGCTTCAGTTCCTCATCGCCTTTATCGTTTTTCGGGTGGAAATGGTGCAGCGAGTCCTGGCCGCTATCAACCAGGGTGTCTCTGCCATCGTTGCGGCCACCGAAGCCGGCACCCTGTTTGTATTTGGCTATCTCGGCGGCGGCCCGGGCAATGTCGCCTACCCCTATTCCGTTGACGAGCCTGGCGCCACTCTCATCCTGGCCTTCCGGGTGCTGCCCCTGATTCTGTTTTTTACCGTGCTGTCCGCCATCTTATGGCACTACCGAATACTTCCTTTCATCATCAGGGGTTTTTCCTTCGTATTGCGACGCAGCATGGGTGTCGGCGGTGCCGTAGGCGTGGGCGCCGCAGCGAATATTTTTATCGGCATGGTAGAATCACCGGCCTTGATCCGACCCTACATAAAACAACTGAATCGCAGTGAATTATTCATTGTCATGACCTGCGGTATGGCAACTATTGCCGGCTCGGTGATGGTATTTTACTCGGTGATATTGGCGGATGTCATCGATAATGCCTTGGGACACATGCTCACTGCATCGGTGATTAGCGCGCCGGCTGCGATCATGCTGGCCTTGATAATGGTACCGGCAAGTGAGGAAGCGACCGATCAAAAAATCGAACTGGGCACGCACTATCATTCTCTGATGGATGCTATCACCAAGGGCACCAGTGATGGGCTCAAACTGATGGTGAATGTAGGTGCCATGTTGCTCATATTGGTTGCCCTGGTTGCATTGCTCAACAGCGTGCTTTCCCTGCTGCCTTTTCCCGGCGAAGAAGCACTGACTCTGCAAGGAATATTCGGCTTCCTGTTTGCGCCCGTAGTCTGGCTCATGGGCATTCCCTGGCAGGAAGCTCCACTGGCCGGCAGTCTCATGGGAATCAAAACCGCCTTGAATGAACTGGTGGCATTTCTCGCTCTGGCCGAGGTGCCAGCAGGGAGCTTATCTCCCCGGTCTTTCATCATCATGACCTATGCGCTGTGCGGCTTTGCCAACTTCGCCAGTCTCGGCATCATGATCGCCGGCATCAGTGGTATGTGTCCGGAACGTTCACAGGAGATCGTAACGTTGGCTCCAAAATCTCTGATCTCAGGCACTCTCGCCACTTGCATGACCGGTGCCATCGCCGGGCTCCTGACCTAGTCTGATAACGCCAGTTTTGTAGTCGCATGTATTCTCGAATAAACCGGGTTTTGGCGCTCCGGTTCGCCTGCATTTTTTATTTGGTGTTGGGGTATACTGCAGCATTCATTATCCATAACCACTGGAATCCCCTTATGTCTGTTAGTCGCAGAGTCTTCCTGAAGAAAACGGTCGCCACCGGAATAGGAATTGCAACCCTGCCCACATCCTCATTCGCCGCCCAAGGCAACGGTGTCATGCCGGCGCCGATGATGCCCGCGCCGATATTTGTAGAGACCAATGGTATTGATATGGCCGTCTACGAGAAGGGGGATGGTCCGGCTGTCGTGTTTTGTCACGGCTGGCCGGAACTGGCCTTTAGCTGGCGCAGCCAGATCGAGGCGGTGAGCGCGGCTGGCTATCATGCCATCGCGCCGGATCAGCGCGGTTTTGGCATGACGGGTGGGCCGGCAGACCTGGCGCAATATGACATGCAAATTTTCTGTGATGACCTGGCTGGCTTGCTGGATGCGAAGGGCATCGACAAGGCTGTGTTTTGTGGTCATGACTGGGGTGGCGCAGTGGTGTGGGCGATGGCGAGACTGCATCCCGATCGCTGTTCTGGAATTATCGGATTAAACACGGCGGCGGGCCGCCCCGGCGATTTGCCGCCGGTTCAGAACCCCGAGCCATCACTCATTATTCAGACCCCAAACTACTATGTCCTGACCTTTATGCCCCCCGGTCAGGCGGAAGCAATACTGGAAGCCGATGTACGCAAGACCTTCGATTTTATCCTGAGTCGTGGCGGTATCTGGGATAAAGACGCTTTTGCTCAGATGCCGGAAGATTCAGACGAGCGCCAGATGAATCTGCTGGCAATGATTCAGCGGGATGACCCGCCTGGCGACCCGTTTATGTCAGACGAGGTGATGAGCTATTTTACTGAAACCTATGAGACCACGGGTTTCGCCAAGGGCCTCAACTGGTACCGGGCGATTCCAAAGATGGGCCCGATCATGGCCAACGCCGCCTCCCGTATCGAGGTGCCGAGTCTCTACATCGGTGCCGAGAATGACGTCATCCTGCCGCCTTCTTCCGCCGACGGCATGGAAGACTTCATCAGCGATCTCGAAAAGTACACGGTGATGGACAGTGGTCACTGGACCCAGCAGGAAAAACCCGAAGAAGTTAATCGGGTGATCATCGACTGGCTGAATCGAAAGATTCGCTGAAATTAACAGGACACCCACAAATTGAGCTAACAAAAACAAAGCGAATTAACAGGACACCCACAAATTGAGTCAATAAAAACAATGAGTTAGCTAGGTATATTTGTGGGTGTTCAATTTGTGCTCGTTGCAGTATCGAGCTAAGAATAATGGTTTGCGAGTTACGAGTCCATTCCTTCGGGAACTACCGAGCTTCCGAGCCTTATCGAAACGAGCACGATGATATTTCCTGTAGAAAGAAGGCGTGGACATCAATTGAGATAGCCTTTATCGTTCCTATGTTCTTCAATTTAAGCTGGTTCTCGTACGGCGGCATTAACGTCGAATAACTTGTTCTACCGG